>NZ_CP036172.1:0-305157 GCF_017357525.1 Methanofollis aquaemaris
TGACGATGGTGTGCGGGGCGGTGACTCGATCGTCGTAGACCACCGCAAGCACCATCCCGCGTACCGAGACGTTCCCGCCGCCGGGGAAGGTGCTGGTGAGGACGGCGGCGTTCGCGTCCTTGTTGAATTGTTCGGTGACGTCGTAGACCGTCATGCCGTATGGGTATGAGCTGCCCCACAGCTTCTCGTCGGCGTAATGGGCAGTTCTCTCGACCGTCGCATCGTTGAAGGTAAGGGTGACGTCGTCAGGGAAGACCGGGCCTTTGTCCCAGGTGTAGGGTACGTAGAGTCGTGCGGCGGTGACGGTGGCGTTCTCGGGGATCGAAAGGTCAACTGCCGTCCAGTTTGCGGTGTACGCCTTCCAGTTGCTCTTGGCGCTCAGGTACGTGCTGTCGCCCGAAGAGTACGCCAGGTCGCCGCGGACGTCGAAGGTCGCCGCAGTGGTGAGATCCTCGCCGCCGGTCCACCGCTTGCCGCGGTACCCGTTGTTCACCACGGTCTTTTCGATGGTGCGGATGTTGTTCTCCTCTTTCGATTCGGTGACGCTGTTCTCCACATCGGCGGTGACGGTGAACGTCGCCGGCTCCCCCGCCGCACGCACCGTCTCGTCGGTCCAGGTGAGGGTGGTGTTCGCACCCGCGGGGAGGCTATCGACAGCGACCGTGCCGGTGACCCCGCTCACGTTGAATTCGACCATGAACACACCGGCGTCGGCAGGCCCGATGTTCGTGATCTTTGTCGAGTAGGTGTTCTCACCCGCAGAGAAGATCTCGTTCTTGTTCGGGGTGAGAGTCGAGACTGTCAGGTCGGGGACGGCGGGGTCGGCATATTCCACCACAAGGAAAGTCTGGGCCGCCACCATCAGCGGCGAGTTCCAGGTCTCGTCGCCCTGCACCGCCGCCTCGTTCCCGGTGGACTTGAGATATGCGGTCACCTCGCGGTCGTCGACGGCCACCTGCGGCGAGTCGGAGGCACCAACGGCACGCGGGCCGTAGTTCCACACCCTGGTGGCGATCTGGTCGCCGTTGAAGTACAGGTTGCCCTCGCCGTCGTTGCCCCACGGGACGAAGGTCGTGAGGTTCGCACGGACCATGTGCTCGAGGTCGATGGTCATGCCGGAGAACGGCACATACGCCGTCGCCTCCGTCATGTTCGTCCCGTACCCCGACTGATCGGCGCCGAGGGCGTCGAACTCCTCGTTGACGAAGATCTGTTTCCTGCTCGCGGACGGGTCTTCATAGACCACGGCGAGCGTGAAACCGGCCGGTGAGATCTTGCCCGGCCTGTCTCGCTCAAAGAACGCCGTGTTGTTTACACCCATCCGGTAGAGAGAGGACACGTTGTAGGTGAACAGACCGTAGTAATGGTCGGCATACGCCCCGAAGTTTGACACGTCGGTGTACCAGGTCTCGTGGGGCACTCGAACGCCGTTGAAGTCGATCGAGACTCCGTCAGGGGCCGTGTGGTTGTTGTCCCAGCAGTAGGGCACATAGAGCCAGACATCGTGGACACTCGCACCCGTGGGGAGCGGGAGGTCGTCCGCCGTCCAGTTCACGGTGTAGTTCATCCAACCCTTGCCGCTGCCGAAACTCCCGGAGACGTACTGGCTGTTGCCAAAGGAATGGATGATGTCGCCGTGGAGGTCGTAGGTCCGCACGGTGGTGATGTCGCTGCCGTTCTCCCAGTAGCGTTTGCCCTTATAGCCATTGTACTTCACGGGTTTTACCATGCCGACCCGGACGTTGTTGTCTTCGTTCGTCTCGACGACCGTGTTGTCAGGGTCGATGATGGCGGTGTAGGTCACTGTCCCGCCTTCATACTCCCGGATGGTGGGGTCTTCGATGGAGACGGACTTCTTCCCGCTGGGAGCGAGCGCAGGGACGGCGGTCCTTCCCACAAAACCATCACTTGCGCGGAGTTCCAGTTCCGTCGCCGGAGAAGTCTCCGGGCCGTTGTTCATGATGTTAAAGATCCGAACGGTGTTGGGCTCGCGGGCAAAGACAACACTTCCAATGGGATTTGGCACGCCTTTGATCTGGAGGTCGCAGGTGGGCACGCTCGCGGTCACCGTCACCGTCGCCGTCCCGCTCACACTCTCAGCGGACGCTGTTACCGTGGTGCTCCCGGCGGCAAGAGCGGTGAAGAGGCCGGTCGTGGCGTTCACCATGCCGACGCTCTCGTTGCTGCTCGCCCAGGCGAGGCCGACGCCGGTCATCTCGTTGCCGTTCCGGTCTTTCACGGTGGCGTTGAACTGCTGCGTGGCGTTCACCGCCACATTCGCCGTCGCGGGGGAGACCTCGATCGCGGTCAGGACAGGGCTGGACAATGAGCTCTTTACCGTCAGGAATGCAAGCGGGATCTTGAAGAAGGCCGCGGTGCCTGTTCCTGAAAGGTCGCGAGCGTAGCCGAGGGTGGTATCGCTCGTGCCGTCGACACTCCCGGTGACATCCCAGGAGATCACACCCGAGTAGGGGCCCTGCACATCAGGGGTCTTGTTCAGGCTGACCTCGGTGAAATTTCCGGTTTTAATCGCGGCGTCGAAGTTCTGCTCGGCGGTGGGGAACCCGTAGTTGCCGTTTTTGCTCGCCATATAGGCGGAGGTGAGGGTGGCCGAGGTGATGTTGGAGAGGCCGGTCGTGTCGAAGGAGGTGGTCCCCACGGCAACTTCCCCATAACTATCTTCCATGTAGTAACTGCAGACGTCGTGCCCCTGGTTCACCCAGTAACTCGTCCTGGTGGCGGAAGCCGGGTCATCGTACGCCACGACGAGGGTGATCACTTTGATCCTGCCGTCATCGGAGCCGGTGGTGTCCACGTTGACCCCGACGGTCTGGCCCTGGATCAGGTCCGTGATATTGTACCACATGAAGTAGTCGCTGGTCACCCGGTCCATGTGGTCGTTGATCGTCTTGTAGGGATCATCGGGACCGCCGCCCAGGGCCGTGTTGTCGTTTCCTCCGTCCTCTATGTATCGATATGTGACAGGGAGAGCAACGAAAGACGCTGATGTTTCCGGTTCAGACCATGTCGTTTCGTAGACGCCGTCGCCGTTCCCGTCAAATCTGTTGGTGATGAAAAAAGTCTTGGCGTCCTGCATATGGCCGCAATACGCCGAGACGTAGAGACGCGCCCACGCGATCCGGCCCTGATCGGCCACCGCTGCGGCAGGCAGCGTGAAGGTTTTGGTCACGTTGTGCTGTCCCCAGTCAGGAGCGGGGGTCGCGTCGAACCAGAGGTCGCCGGATACGACGCCTTCTTGAACAGTTGTGAGCGGGATGCCACCCACCCACTGGTCCGCGGCGGCACCGACCGGTATCAATAGCAGGACGAGAAGAAGACACGCTACTCTACCTGTAGGCATCATCACATCCACTCTCCCTGTTGTTTGCAACCATACACGCCCCACTGATGGGATAAATGACCCAACTTCTTCGCGGGTGCGGGGAAGGCAATCATGCACAGCAGTGCAGCGATACGAAGAAGCAGAAATGATTGTCGCATATTTCGCTCAACTCCATGATATTGAAGATGTCCGGATCTTCCCACGGTCCTGATCAAGAGACGGAATGACAGGGAGGGGCGGCCCGGCGTATGGAGTTGTAATAATTTTATTGTATATATGTCCCGATCATTAACATCTGATCATATATTTTTTATATAAAATTTGATCTAAGGCATACGAAACAGAAAATCGTATTCGCCACCGGAGGGGCAGACGTCCACGCACCCGGCGCCTTCTCCCCCCGAATAGGAACACGGGATTACTCCCGCGCCCCCTTATCAGAACAGGGTGTGCGAATTTCACCGCACTCCGCTCAAGCACTTCAAAACCTGAATTTCGGGGTGAAGGTCGTCGTCTCTTTCGCGTTTTTCCCGTCGACCGGGAAGGTGATCGTCTCCCCGGCGAGGGTGTCGGTGCCGAGGGCCGGCAACTTCTCACCCGCATGCCGGGAGCCGCCGTACGTCCCGTCCGCCGCGGTCGTCACCTGCCCGTACGTCTCGCCTCCCTGCACCGCCGTGATCTCGATGTCGGCCGGTGCCGGGGAACCGTCGATCGTCACACTCCCTTTGAACTCATGGGGAAAAACGGGGACGCCCCCGTCGGCCGCCGCCGCACCGGCGACGAGGCCGCAGAGGGGGAGGAGCCCCGCGATGCCCTGCCAGATCTTCGCCTTCACGCTCCGATGGCGCAGAGTTCTGCGGCATCGCTCATGTACAACCAGTAGCCGTTCATCGGTTCCATCGTCCGCATCTCACCGTGCCGTCCCTCGGCGCCGCGGATGATCGAGGTCTCGTATTCCTGTGCGTCGGCATCGAACCCGATGACGGTGGCCCAGCAGTTCTCGATCGACCTGAGAGTGTTGGCCGCGGGTTCGGGGATCGTCTCGGTGAACCCGATCGCGTTCCATCCTGCGTCGAGTGCCTTCTCCGGCGGGGTCGCGACGGTACCGGAGTCGAAGACGAGCGGGATCTCGTAGGTGGAGTTGGCATAGATCCAGACGCCGTCGAGCGGCCTGAACGCCTCTTCAGAGCTCATCGCCTCCCACCGTGCGGTCCCGTTGTACAGGAGCACCGAGTGGTCGGCGGTGTCCACCTCGTCGAAGATTGCAATGGTGTCGTGGCCGGGGGTCAGAGGCAGCGGTGTCGAGACAAAGTTCCAGCCGGGGAGGAGAGTGATCGAGGTCGGGGCAAGGTCGAGGTGGACGTTGATGCTCTCGCCTTCGAAGACCGTCACCGTCTCTTCGGCCTCCAGGTATCCCTCAAGGCTCACGGTGACGAGGTGCTCGCCGGGCGAGACCCGCGTGAGGGTGGTGTTCGTCTGCTCCCCGGTGTCTTCCCCGTCCAGGAAGACCCTGGCACCGTCCGGGGAGGAGGTGACCGCAATGTTCCCTGAGGGTTCGGCGAGGGTGAATTCGACCGAGACGGTTTCGTTATCGACGACGATCACGGTCGTCGAGGCGTCCATGTACCCGGACTTCGTCACGGTGACGGTGTGCTCGCCTATGGCGACGTTTTCGAGAATCGCGTTCGTCGTCTTGCCGGTCTCCTCCCCGTCCAGGAAGATCGCCGCATCCTCGGGCGTCGAGGTGACGGCGATGCATCCGACCGCCGCCTCAAGGTCGAGGTGGAGGTAGGTGGTCTCGTCGTGCCGGATTGTCACCTCAGCGAACACGTCGCGGTACCCCTCCATCTTCAGGGTGACGGTGTGCTCGCCGACGGCGATGCCGTCAAGGGTGGTGTCGGTCGTCTCGCCGGTGTCGGCGCCGTCGATGAAGATCGTCGCTCCTGCTGGTGAGGAGGTGACGGCGAGACTGCCGGTGAGGGTGGTCAGGTCGAGGTGGATCACGGCGGTCTTGCCTTCGGCAACGGTGACCGGCGCCGAGGCGTCGGCGTAGTCGTCCATCTTCAGGGTGACCACGTGCTCGCCGACCGGGATCTCCTCAAGGACGGTATCGGTGGTAAACCCGGTGTCTTCACCGTCAAGCCAGACGTCTGCACCGGTCGGGGTGGAGGTGACCGCGATGCACCCGGTCGGGACCGGGTAGGTCACCACCAGGAAGGCGGCCGCCGCTTCCATGTAGTCGGCGCTGCTCCGGAACGCTGCAACATTGTTGTCGCCGGCGAGGAACGCGGTGACGTCGCGTTCGGCCGCACCGATCTGGCTCTGCCCGGTGGAGTTCCAGGCGTCGTTCCACACCTCGTCGTTGAAGATCAACTCACCCTCGTTCGGCCCTGCGCCTGGTGCGAGAGCGATGAGGGTGGCATTGACAGCGCCGTTCTCGACGGTGCCGAAGGGTGCGTAGGCGGTCGCCTCTTCAGGTGTGGTCGCCTGGCCGCTGCCGCCGTACAGGAGGTCGAAGCCCTCGTTGATGACGATGGTGTGCGGGGCGGTGACTCGATCGTCGTAGACCGCCGCAAGCATCATCCCGCGCATCGAGACGTTCCCGCCGCCGGGGAAGGTGCTGGTGAGGACGGCGGCGTTGCCGTCGGTGCTGAATTGTTCGGTGACGTCGTAGACCGTCATGCCGTACGGGAAGGAGGAACCCCACATCTTCTCGTCGGCGTAGAAGGCGGCCTTTTCAACTGCCACATCGTTAAAGGTCAGGGCCACTGCGTCGGGGAAGACCGGGCCTTTGTCCCAGGTGTAGGGGACGTAGAGTCGTGCGGCGGTGACGGTGGCGTTTTCGGGGATGTCAAGATCGTTGGCGGTCCAGTTTGCGGTGTACGCCGTCCAGTTGCTCTTGGCGCTCAGGTACGCACTGTCGCCCGAAGAATATGCCAGGTCGCCGCGGACGGTGTAGGTCGCCGCAGTGGTGAGATCCTCGCCGCCGGTCCACCGCTTGCCGCGGTACCCGTTGTTCACCACGGTCTTCTCGATGGTGCGAATGTTGTTCTCTTCGTTCGGTTCAGAGATCACACCCTCGACATCGGCGGTGACGGTGAATGTCGCCGTCTCCCCGGCGGTACGCACTGTCTCGTCGGTCCAGGTGATGGTGGTGTTCGCACCCGCGGCAAGGCCGTCGATGGGGACGGTGCCGGTTGTGCCGCTTACGTTGAAGCCGACTGTGAACGCCTCCGCGTTGGCCGTGCCGATGTTCGTGATCTTTGTCGAGTAGGTGTTCTCGCCTGCAGAGAAGATCTCGTTCTTGTTCGGGGCGAGAGTCGAGACTGTCAGGTCAGGGGCGGCGGGTTCGGTGTATTCGACGACCAGGATCTGCTGGAGAGCGGCCATGCCCCCGCTGGTCGTCCCCTGGACGGCAGCCTCGTTACCGGTCGCATTGAGGAGGTCGGTGACGTCGAAGACCTGTGCCGAGGCGGTGCTCAAAGTACCCTGCCAGGCGTTCGTCGCCACGACGTTGCCGTTGAAGAGGAGGTTGCCTTCATCAGGCCCGGCGCTGCCCACGAAACTGTACAGCGTGGCGCTCCGGACGCCGGCGGGGTCGATCTCCATGCCGGTGAACGGGGCGTAGGCGGTCGCTTCCTCCGTAGTGGTTCCATAACTGTTTGCAGATACACCGAGTTCGTCGCACTCTTCGTTAATGAAGATCTGTTTCCGGGTGGCGGAGGGATCGCTGTAGATGACGACGAGGGTGCTCGGGTACAGGGCGTTCTTGTTGCCGGTGTTCGGCGTCGTGACAAGCGTGTTGTTGCCGGCAGGGTCGAAGAGGTTCGTGACGTCGACCGCAGGGTACAGCCCGTATTCGTAGTCGGCATAGGCGCCGAAGTTGCTCCAGTCCATGTACGGCGTGCCGAGCGGAACGGTGTTGTCGTTGAAGGTTGCCGTCAGGTTCGGCAGCCCGCCGGGAGTCTGGTCCCAGTTGTACGAGACGTACAGCCAGGCCTTCTCGACGGTGGCGCCGTCGGGGACGGGCAGGTCGCCGGCGGTCCAGGTCTCCGTCCGGTCGGTCCAGCCGACCGATTTATAGGCGGACTCGGGCTGCGTCGATGAGACGACGTCGCCGCGGAGGTCGTAGGTGTGCTGCGTCGTGATGTTGCTGCCGCCCTCCCAGTACAGACCTTTGCCCTTGTAACCGTTGTACCTCAGGGGTTTGGCAGGGCTGCTCTTTGCGTTGTTGGCTTCGTTTATCTCCGCGATCAGGTTCTCCGGGTCGAGGACCGCCGTGTAGGTCACTGTCCCGCCTTCGAGGTTGCGGATCGTCGGGTCGATGAGCGTTATGGTGGTTGTCGCACCGCTCGCAAGCGAGGCGATGGTCGTGGAGTTGACCGGGACGGTGCCGTTGTTGACGTCGCTGGCGTAGAGGGCGACCGTGATGGCGGTGGCTTCGCCGGGCCCGGCGTTCTTGATGTTCCTGATCTTGACCGGGTTGGGTTCTCGTGCAAAGACGGCGCTCGCGGGCACCGGGTTTACGGGGCTGGTGATCGTGAGGTCGAGGAGAACGGGCGGTGCACTAACTGCGATGTAGTCGGTCTTCACCTCGTTGTCACTGCCGTGGGCGTTCGCGACCGTGAGGTTCACGGTGTAGGTGCCGGGCGCGGTGTAGGTGTGGATCGCATTCCGGTCGGTGCTGTCGACCGTGCCGTCGTTCTCGAAGTCCCAGGCCCACGAGGTCGGGGTGTTGGTGGAGGTGTCGGTGAACTGCACCGTCAGCGGGGCGTCGCCGGCCGTCATGTTCGCCGTGAAGTTCGCGACCGGGGCGTCGCCGCCGGAGGAGCCGCCGGTTACCGTGATGTAGTCAGTCTTTGTCTCGTCGTCGCTGCCGGCGGCATTCATCGCAGTGAGGGTGACGGTGTAGGTGCCGGCTGCGGTGTAGGTGTGGGTGGCGTTCTGATCGGTGGAGGTCTCGTTGTCCCCGAAGTCCCACGACCACGCCGTCGGGGCGTTGGTCGAGAGGTCGGTGAACTGCACCGTCAGCGGGGCGTCGCCGGTCGTCACGTTCGCCGTGAAGTCTGCGACCGGAGCGTCGCCGCCGGGGGAACCTCCACCGAAGTAGGTCGCAAACGGCTCCATCAGTGGTGCGGTGTCGCTGCCGACGCCGGCGATGGAGTACGGCGTGTCGCCGATCCCATCTCCGTCGACGTCGGTGCCGTTGTAGTCGGACCAGTAGTTGCCCATCACCTTCGAGTAGGTGGTGCCGTTGTAGGTGTAGTCGATGGGGGCGGGGGAGGTCCAGTATGTGACAGATGGGGCGGTACCCTGGAGAATGATCTCTGTCGTGTTGTCCTCGAAGGAGTTGAGATAGATCCGGTTGTTCTCTCCCGCATCGTATAAACGGATACCGCCGCCGTTGCCGGTGAAGATGTTTCTGGTAATGGTGTTATTCGCCGCGGTCGTCTTCCAGATGCGGATGCCTTCTCCCGCGTTGTCGAGGAACGTGTTGTTGGAGACGACGCAATTCGTTACTTCGCGGAGGGTAAGGCCCCTTGAACCGGTGGCGTTGATGATGGTGTTGTTATCTATGGTTGAGTGGCCAGCATCTGAATAGAGATATAGAGGTCCCCAGCTGTTGGGACAATTAATCAGGATATTATTGATAAACGAAGAGTTGTAACACCTGAAACCTACCGCCAAGGGGCCGGTAGAACCGAGCTCTTTAAAGACGACATTTCTCATGATATTGTGTGAATGGTCAGAGAAATGAGCAGATCCTGGTCCTATAACTGTGAAATTCTCAAAAACATTGTCGTGTCTTCCAGATGTGCCGCTCCAGGGATCAAAATAGCTACCAGTACTTACACTCTGAATGATGACCGAATCTCGGTTTTCTCCTTTCCATGTGGTTTCATTTGTCCGCCACAGTGTCGGACCAAGGGCGCCGGAATCGGTGTAATATGTTCCATTGTGGAAAAGCAAAATGTCACCATCCGATGCCAGATTCTCCATAATGTTTGTAACGGTGCCATCTGGATCGGTGGGGTACACGTCCCATGTCTTCGCGGCCACCGGGGCGGCCAGCGCGCTCATGCACAGCAGTGCAACAATACAGAGAATCAGAAACATTCGTCGCATCTCTCTATCAACTCCATTCTTCACTCACGATTCTTCCAACGCGCCGTAAGTCCTACGAGGGTAATCGGGGGGACGAATCGGGACGCATAGGATCTCAATATTTTAATATATATATTTGGATCGTTCACATCTGATCATATGTATTTTAATATTGATGTTAATTAAAGAATGAAAATTTAAAATTGGTATTATTTTCTGTTACCACAAGTGTGCAGGTTGCATCCTGGAACCAAAACGGGGGCCGGTATTTCACAGGTAAAAAAAGATGATGCCATTCGGCCTTCTAGCCGACAAAAGGCATTGAAATGATCATTACGATGAAATACCCTTGAATAATCCTTCCTCGTCAGGTTTAGTTCTGCGAGTCATCGTATTCGACGACCAGTATCTGCTGGAGGACGACCATGCCACCGCTGCTTGTGCTCTGGACAGCGGCAACGTTTTCGGTTGCATTGAGGAGGCTCGTGACGTCGAAAATCTGCGCCGATGCGGTGCAGAGCGTACCCTGCCAGGCGTTCGTCGCCACGACGTTGCCGTTGAAAATCAGGTTGCCTTCATCGGGGCCGGCGCTGCCAACGAAACTGTACAGGGTGACATTCTGGACATCGGCGGTGTCGATAGCCATGCCGGTGAAGGGCACGTACGCGGTTGCCTCTTCCATGGTGGTTCCGTAGCTCGTTTTGGAATATCCAAGTTCGTCGCACTCTTCGTTGATGAAAATCTGTTTTCTGGTGGCGTTCGGGTCGCTGTAGACGACGACAAGGGTGCTCGGGTAGAGGGCGTTCTTGTTACCGGTGTTCGGCGTCGTGACAAGGGTGTTGTTGCCGATCGGATCGAACAGGCTCGTGACGTCGACGGCGTAGAGGCCGTATTCGTAGTCGGCATAGGCACCGAAGTTGCTCTTGTCCATGTACGGCGTGCCGAGCATTACAGTGTTGCCGTTGAAAGTTGCTGTCAGGTTCGGCAGCCCGCCGGGGGTCTGGTCCCAGTTGTACGAAACGTAGAGCAGAACCTTTTCGACGGTGGCAGTGCGGGGGATAGGCAGGTCGCCGGCGGTCCAGGTCTCCGTCCGATCGGTCCAGCCGACCGATTTATAGGAGTCTTCAGGCTGGGTGGAGGAGACGACGTCGCCGCGGAGGTCGTAGGTGTGTTGCGTGGTGATGTTGCTGCCGCCATCCCAGTAGATTCCTTTGCCCTTGTATCCATTGTACTTCACCGATTTGGCAGCGCTGATCTTGTTGTTGTTGCTCTCGTCTGTCTCTGCGATGAGGTTGGCCGGGTCGACGGCGGCCGTGTAGGTGACGGTGCCGCCTTCGAGGTTGCGGATCGTCGGGTCAATGAGTGTGACAGTGCTCGTCGCACCGCTCGCCAGCGAGTCGATGGTCGTGGTGTTGACTGGGGCCGTGCCGTTGGCGACGTCGCTTGCATAGACAGCGACCGTGATGTTGGAGGCGGCGTCAGGGCCGTTGTTTTTCACGCTGGCAATCCGGACGGCGTTCGGCTCCCGCGCAAAGATCGCACTCGCGGGCACCGTGTTCACGGTACCGGAGATCGTGAGGTCGACCTGTGCGGCCGCACTCACTGTAATGTAGTCAGTCTTTGTCTCTGAGTCATTGCCGGTGGCGTTTGCGGCGGTGAGGGACACGGTGTAGTCCCCTGCACTCATGTAGGTGTGCACCGGATTCTGCTCGGTGGAGGTGGCGTTGTCACCGAAATTCCAGGACCACGCCGTGATCCCCCCGGAGACCGCGCTGATATCGTCGACGTAGAAATTAATATTGGGGCTTGACTCCGGGAGGTAGAACGTAAGTGTATGGTTGCCTGAATAATTGCTGGTGTCGATGGTGTGCTCGGTCCAGGAGAAGTCGTAGATATCGGTGACTACATCGGTGTCGTCGATCTTCACATGAGGGGCGCCCTGTCCCAGGTATGACCAAAACGTAATAGCATCAACACCGGTCAGGTCGACGGTCTGCGATGCGGAGAAGGTTCCCACCTCCGGATCGCCGGCCTTAAGATACAACGCATACGTCCCGGAATATTTGCATGAAGAGGTCGCCTCACCCCGGTATTCGTCGGTTCCGGTGATGGTCCACCCCGTGATGTCGCCGGTTTCGAACCCACCGTTTGTCACGCGTTCCTCACTGCTGCCGTTGCTGACGGAGAGGTCGGTGAACTGCACCGCAAGCGGCGCCGTGCCGCTGGTCACGTTTGCCGTGAAGTTTGCGACCGGGGCATCGCCGCCGCCACCGCTGCTCACCGTGATGTAATCGGTCTTCACCTCGGAATCGCTACCAGTGGCGTTTGCGGCGGTGAGGGACACGGTGTAGTTCCCTGCACTCGTGTAGGTATGCATCGGATTCTGCTCGGTGGAGGTGGCGTTGTCACCGAAATTCCAGGACCACGCCGTGATCCCACCGGAGACCGCACTGATATCGTCGACATAGAAATTAATATCGGGGCTTGACTCCGGGAGGTAGAACGTGAGTGTATGGTTGCCTGAATAATTGCTGGTGTCGATGGTGTGCTCGGTCCAGGAGAAGTCGTAGATATCGGTGACTACATCGGTGTTGTCGATCTTCACATGAGGAGCGCCCTGTCCCAGGTATGACCAGAACGTAATGGCATCAACATGGGTCAGGTCGATAGTCTGGGATGCAGAGAACGTGCCTTCCTCCGGATCGCCGGCCTTAAGATACAATGCATACGTCCCGGAATACTTGCATGAAGAGGTCGCCTCACCCCGGTATTCGTCGGTTCCGGTGATGGTCCACCCACTGACGTCGCCGGTTTCGAACCCGCCGTTCGTCACGCGTTCCTCGCAGTTACCGTTGCTGACGGAGAGGTCGGTGAACTGCACCACAAGCGGAGCCGCACCGCTCGTCACGTTTGCTGTGAAGTTCGCAACCGGGGCGTCGCCGCCGGGGGAACCTCCGCTGAAGTAGTTTTCGAACGGCGCCATCAGCGGTGCGGTGTCGTTACCGAGGTTCTCCGGGAGGGCGTACGGCGTGTCGCCGATCCCGTCGCCGTCCCCGTCGGTGCCGGGGTAGTCGGACCAGTAGTTGCCCATCACCTTCGAATAGGTGGTGCCGTTGTAGGTGTACTCGATGGGGGCGGGGGAGATCCAGTATGTGACAGACGGGGCGGTGCCCTGGAGAATGATCTCTGTCGTGTTGTCCTCGAAGGAGTTGAGATATATCCGGTTGTTCTCCCCTGCATCGTATAAACGGATGCCGCCGCCGTTGCCGGTGAAGGTGTTTCTGGTGATGGTGTTGTTCGCCGCGGTCGTCTTCCAGATGCGGATGCCTTCTCCCGCGTTGTCGAGGAACGTGTTGTTGGAGACGACGCAGTTCGTCACTTCGCGGAGGGTGAGACCCCTTGAACCGGTGGCATTGATGATGGTGTTGTTATCTATTGTCGAGTTGCCAGCATCTGAATAGAGATATATTGGTCCCCAACTGTTGGAGCAATTAACCACGATATTATCGATAAACGAGAAGTTGTAACAATGGACACTTATCCCCTGGCTGCTGCCACCAGAACCGAGTCCGTTGAAGACAACATTTCTCACGGCATTATTTGTCTGGTCACCAATATTGACATAGTATGGCCCGGTGATGGTGAAGTTCTCGATAATGTTATTGTGGCGTGAGGAATGACCACTCCACATATCCAAATACTGATTGTCCGTTGTGATGATGACCATGTCCCGATTTTCTCCTCTCCAAGTGGTTTCATTTGTCCAAAAAGATGCCTGACCGAGGACTCCACTGGAATCAATGGAATAAGTTCCGTTGTGGAAAAGCAGGATGTCACCATCCGATGCCAGGTTTTCCATTATGTTTGTAACTGTGCCCGCCGGATCGGTAGGATACACGTCCCATGTCGTTGCCGTCACTGAGGCGACCAGCGCGCTCATGCACAGCAGTGCAGCGATACAGAGAATCAGAAACGTTTGTCGCATTTTTTGTTCACTCCATTTTCCTGAATGTATGCGGTTCTCCCTTGTCACTCAACCAGAGAGAGAAATGGCGACGAGAGGCAGCCCGGCATATGGGATCATGATTATTTAATTATATAAATATGCAAACTATTCTCATTTGATCAAATAATATTTATATTAAATAATATTTTTTAAACTAAAATTTGATAATCGTACTTAGACAACCCAGAACATACGCCGCACTGAAGTATCGGCAATCGGTACGGGAGAACCGGCTGGCCGCCGGTTCCCTGCCGATCAAAAATGGGTGTTGGTCAGACCTTCGGGTCTATGACCAGTTTCACGTAGTCGGTTTCAAGGGTAGATGCTGTTTCGTTGCCTTCATCCGCCGGACTCTTCTGAACGACGAGCACCGTCACTTCGCCGTTGACGATGTAGTTGCCGATGCTCGAGGTCACCGATCCGGTCAGGTTTTCCTCGTTCCCGCTTATCGTGGATTCGAGCAAAACGTAGGCGGTACCGTTCCAGATGTAAAGGTAGGCACCGTCGTAACTCAAACCGCCGTCATGATATCCCTTGCCGTTCCAGTTCGCCGTCAGGCCGTCGATGTTGCCCGCGCTCTCGTCGATCTCAAAGACGAAACGCTGCGCGGCATAGGTGCCGTCGGTATCTGTCCGATAGGTCTCAGAGTTCTCGTCGTCCACCTCGATTTTCGAGTAAGTGACGCTGTCCATCGGCACCGTGCTGCTGTTCGGCGGCCGCGCGCCCACTGCGCCCTCATACGCGTACAGGTTGGTCCCCGCCGTGCCCGGCGTGGTGCTCGCGAAGTCGTAGAGGCGCGTGATGTCTTTGAGCACAAGCGTCGCCACCATCGGGGAGACATAGGCCTCTCCTTCATAGTTGGAACCCTGCCACCTGCCCTCGATGTAGCCGTCATTGTTATAATCGTGGCCGCGCCAGAAGACCAGGTGGTTGTTGCCCACCAGGTTGACGATGTTCTTCAGTGCCGTCGAATCGTTTGAGGCCGTGAAGACATCGAGATCGAAGTAACCGCCCTGGCTGCAATCGGCTACATCGTCATCGCCGAGTTGGTACTTCGTGTACTTGCTGATGTTCCATGCAGGTTGAGAGAGAGTCCGTGGCGAGTCGGCGGCCGACGGTGCGTTGAAGTAGAGGAAATCAGGCTGGCCGGCCGAACCCACATACTGCATGGCGTAGACCTTCGCCTCGCTCGATGAATAGGCCGTCCCGTTCAGCCAGGTAAGGTGGTTGTTAAGTTCTCCATCGCCTGTTGCGTCATAATGGAGGTTCACGTTGCCCACGTTGACCCAGTACGCCGTTTTATTGCCTGACGCACTCTCGATCGCCGCAGCGAGCACGACACTATAGACCCGGCCGTCGATCGAGCCCGACGTCGTCACCCTCGCTGCAAAGGTCGATGCATCGAGATAGTCGGTTACATCCTTGCAGACCAGCCACTTGCCGTTCCCCGAACAACAGGTGGTGGCGTTCATATCGCTTTTGTTCAGTCTCTCAGAACCCAGGTTGTAAGTGCCCGACGAGTTCGTGACGGTGATGTTCGCCCATCCTGTGTAGTCTTCTGTCCCGCCCCATATGCCGGTGTACAGGTGCGCCCACTTCACGGTCCCTGTCGGGATGCTGCTGTACCCGACGGTGTAGGGGGACGAAGCCAGCCCTGAATGGTTTCCTTTATCCATGTAAACGAACCCCTTCAAGGTGCCGCTTTCGTTGGTCAAAAGAGGATGGCCGTCATAATTGTACCCCTCAGGCCACGCCGCCGCCGGCGCCGCCATCGCGAGCACCGCCAGCAGCACAAGCATGCCGGTCAGCATGCATTTATTGCCTATTTTCATAGATTTCCTCCTATAACGGATTTTTTCGATGCGGGGGGGGTTGAGCCGCCCCGACAGATATGGATCCCTGCAGATATGATTTATATTTTTATATTTCATAATTGATCATATAATTAAAATACATCTTATTACTAATTGTATCTGAATTTAAAATCCGTGATACGGGCCATGCCGGAAAGAACGGGGAGGATAGGATTCTCTGAATAAGACGGCCCTGTAGAATCAAACATGGGTCGAAAGGACGCCTCAGGCATACCGCATGAACATTGTTCTGAGGAGATCTTCCGGGTGTTGAGGGATCCTTGCTTCCTCTCAATCGCGACATGGCAACGGGTGGGGACACCGCTCAATCGCCCCCCCACCTCTCCTCTCCTCCGTGGCGGGGGGTCTCACCACAACGTGAGAGGACAGGTTAGAATCATCATGCTTTTGGGGCGGCAGATTTCCCAGAAAAAAAAGAGATAAAAAAGAAAACCCTCAGGCCTTCCCGATATAGTGGTCGAGGGGTTCGATGGTGATCTCCTCGTGCTTCATCACCTCGATCGCCTGCGCCGCCGCCTCGGCCGCGGAGAGGGTGGTGATGTACGGCACCGAGTAGTCGATGGCCACCCGCATGATGGTGTAGTGGTCCTGACGGGACTGCTTGTCTGAGGGGATGTTGATGATCAGGCTGATCTCCCCTTTGCGCATCATGTCGACGACATTGGGCGAGCCCTCCTTGACCTTCCTGACCATCTTCACCTCGACCCCGGACTGGCTGAGATACTCGGCCGTGCCGCCCGTGCAGTAGATGGTCAGCCCGAGTGCCTGGAGTTTCCTGGCGACCGGGACGACCGACTCCTTCTGCTCGTCGGAGACCGAGATGAAGACATTGCCCTCCAGGGGGAGGTCGTTGTCCGCGGCGAGACAGGCCTTGTAGTAGGCCCGGCCGAAGTCGTAGTCCAGACCCATCACCTCGCCGGTCGACTTCATCTCGGGACCGAGGACGGTGTCGACGCCGGGGAGTTTGCTGAAGGGCAGGAGCACTTCTTTGACGGCCACATGGGAGATGGTCCGCTCCTCGTAACCGAGTTCGGCGAGTTTGCGCCCCATCATCACCTTCGCGGCGATCTTTGCGAGCGGGAGCCCGGTCGCCTTCGAGACGAAGGGCACCGTCCTGCTTGCCCGCGGGTTTGCTTCGAGCACATAGACGACGTCGTCCTTCACGGCGAGCTGGATATTGATGAGCCCGACGACCCCCATCTCCAGGGCGATCCGGCGGGTGTAGTCCTTCACCCGGTTGATCACCGACGCCGGCAGGGACTGGGTGGGGATGACACAGGCCGAGTCGCCCGAGTGGACGCCGGCCTCCTCGATATGCTCCATCACCCCGCCGATGAGCACCTCGTCCCCGTCGCAGACCGCGTCCACGTCGAGTTCATAGGCGTCCTGGAGGAAACGATCGATGAGCACCGGGTGCTGCCTGGAGACCCGCACCGCTTCCTTCATGTAACTGTCCAGTTCCACCTCGTCGTGGACGATCTCCATCGCCCGCCCGCCGAGCACATAACTCGGCCTGACCAGGACCGGGTACCCGATCTCCCCGGCGATCTTTCTGGCCTCTTCCTCGGAGTAGGCCGAGCCGTTCGGAGCCGAGGGGATCTGAAGTTTGTCCAGGAGGACGCTGAACCGATCGCGGTCCTCGGCCATGTCCATGGCGTCGGGCGAGGTGCCGAGCACCCTGGTCTTGAGCCCGAGGCGTGCGATCTCCTCTTCGATCGGGATGGCCAGGTTCACCGAGTTCTGCCCGCCGAACTGGACCATCACTCCGTCGTAGTCGTCGTTCTTGAGGATGTTGACGACATCTTCGAGCTGCATCGGCTCGAAGAAGAGACGGTCGGAGGTGTCGAAGTCGGTGGAGACCGTCTCGGGGTTGTTGTTGACGATGTGGACCGCGACGCCCTCGTCCCGCGCCGCCTGAACGGCATGGACGGTGCAGTAGTCAAACTCGATCCCCTGCCCGATCCTGATCGGCCCGGAACCGAGGATGAGCACCTTCTTGCGCGGGTCATGGAGGTTCTCGTTCTCGTCCTCCCAGGTGGAGTAGAAGTACGGCGTCTGTGCCGGAAACTCGGCGGCGCAGGTGTCGACCATCTTGTACGTCGGCCGACCGGCGATCCGCTCGATCGTCTCCCGGTTCATGCCGGTGAGTTCGGCGATCTCGGTGTTGGAGAAGCCGTAGTCCTTGGCAAGCCTGACCGCCTCCTCGCTCTTCTCCTCCTTGAGTTGTTCCTCGATCTCGACGATGTGCTTGATCTTCTCCAGGAAGAAGGGGGTGATCCTGGTGAGACCGGCGATCTCCTCCACGCTCATCCCCTGCCTGAAGGCGTCGAAGAGACAGCCGAAGCGCTCGTCGGTGGGGCTGGTGAGGATCATCCTGATCTCGTTTGCGTTGGTGTGCTCGCGCACGTCGGTGTCGAGCGAGCGCATCGCCTTCTTGAAGGCCTCCTCCAGCGTCCGGCCGATGGCCATTACCTCGCCGGTCGACTTCATCGCCGTGGTGAGCGTCCGGTCGGCGGTCTTGAACTTGTCGAAGGGCCACCTCGGCACCTTGACGACGACATAGTCGATGGCCGGTTCGAAGGAGGCGGGCGTCACGCCGGTGACCGAGTTGGTGATCTCGTCGAGGTGCAGCCCGATGGCGATCTTGGCCGCCACCCGCGCGATCGGGTACCCGGTCGCCTTCGAGGCGAGGGCCGAGGAACGCGAGACGCGCGGGTTGACCTCGATGACCCGGTAGTCGCCGTTCTGGTAGGCGAACTGGATGTTGCACCCGCCCTGGACGTTCAGGGCGCGGATGATCTTGATCGCCGCCGAGCGCATCATCTGGAACTCGTCGTCGCGCAGCGTCAGGATCGGGGCGACGACGACCGACTCGCCGGTGTGGACGCCCATCGGGTCGACGTTCTCCATCCCGCAGATGATGATGCAGGTGTCGGCGGCGTCGCGCATCACCTCGAACTCGATCTCCTTCCACCCCATCACCGACTCTTCGATGAGCACCTGGTGGATGCGGGAGCGGTTGAGACCGACGTCGACGATCCGGCGGAGTTCTTCCTCGGTGTGGGCGATCCCGCCGCCCGCACCGCCGAGGGTGTACGCGGGCCTGATGATCGCCGGGAGGCCGACCACTTCGAGTGCCTGGCTGAGGTCTTCGATATGCTCCAGGATCATGCTCTTCGGGACCGGTTCACCGATCCGGTTCATCAGGGCCTTGAACTTCTCCCGGTCCTCGCCCTCGTAGATCGCCTCGAGCGGGGTGCCCAGGATCTCGACGCCGTCGAGGGCGCCGATCTCGGCGAGTTCGGCCGTCATGTTCAGCCCGGTCTGGCCGCCCATCCCCGAGAGGATCCCGTCCGGCTTCTCCTTCTCGATGATCTTTGCGATGATGTCGGCCTGCAGAGGCTCGATATAGACCTTCTCGGCCATCTCGGGATCGGTCTGGATGGTCGCCGGGTTGGAGTTGACCAGGACCACCTCGACCCCTTCCTCCCTGAGGGCGCGGCAGGCCTGGGAACCGGAGAAGTCGAACTCCGCAGCCTGACCGATCTGGATGGGGCCCGAGCCGATGAGCAACGCCTTCTTGATCTGCTGGTTGCGCGGCATCAGACGATCCTCCTGTACATCAGGTCGAAGATAGGACGTTCGGTATCGTGCGGTCCGCCGTGTGCTTCGGGGTGGAACTGAACACAGAAGAGGTTGAGGTCTTCGTCGCAGAAACCTTCGAGACTGCCGTCGTTGACATTCTCGTAGGCGACCCGGCACCCCTCGGGGAGGGTCTCGGCGTCCACCGCAAAGCCGTGGTTCTGTGTGGTGATGTAGATCTGTCCGTTCATGTGCCTGACCGGCTGGTTCGAGCCGCGGTGCCCGAACTTCATCTTGTAGGTCTCTGCCCCGAGGGCGAGGCCGGCCACCTGGTTGCCCATGCAGATCCCGAAGATCGGCAGTTCGCCCAGGTAGTGCTTCACTGCGTTGATGGCGCCGGTGGCCCGTTGCGGGTCGCCGGGACCGTTGGTGATAAAGAGAGCCTCCGGCTCGCATGCGCCGATCTCTGCGGGCGTGGCGTCGTGCGGGAAGAGGTAGAGATCCGCGCCGCGCCTGGCGAGGCTGATCACGATGTTCTTCTTGACCCCGAGGTCCATGACCGCGATCCGCTTGCCCCTGCCGGGGATGCGGAAGGGTTCGTCGCAGGAGACCTGCGGGATGAGGTCGTTCTCCGCGATGTCGGGGGCGGCGCGGGCCATCCGCACCGCTTCCTCGCCATCGTCGCTCCCGACGAGGAGGGCGGCCCGCATCGTCCCGTGCTCCCTCGTCTTGACGGTGAGCCTCCGGGTGTCGACGCCGGTGATGCCAAAAAGATTGTTTTCTTCAAAAAAGTCAGGGAGTGAGGGAAGAGATGCCGGATGGGCGCACACTTCCCGTGTAATGCACCCAAGGGCATGCACCCCCGGACTCTGAAAATTATCATGGTCTACACCATAATTGCCGACAAGAGGGAAGGTGAACATCAGGAGCTGACCCGCATAACTCGGGTCGGTCAGCGCCTCCATGTACCCCGTCATCTGCGTGCTGAAGACCAGTTCCCCGGAACAGGAGCCTTCAACACCAAATCCCTCTCCGACAACGAATTCGCCGTCTTCAAGACCCAGAACCGCCTTCATTGAATTACCATATTCATTGCGCCATGCACCTTTTTAACATATGGGGCTCTCCCCCTCTGCAGGTCGAGAAGGGTTATATGGGGGGGGTGCATCTCTCGTCGTAGGTGAGGGGGATGGCTGAGGCGGTGCTGCTGCGATCGGCGGAGGTTGAGGTGAGGGGAGAGGGGTGTGAACTTCTCCTCTACAGCGAGGACTTTTCCAGGGTGCTTCCGGGGATGATACGCTATACTGTGGAACTGCGTGCTGCCGGGGACGTGCTGTACTCGTATCACACCAACACCTACGAGTACCCGCCGGGCACTCTGCAGAACGCACACAACGTCGCCATGACCGCGTTTTTCCGGTTGAAAGAGGAGCTTCCGCACAGGCCCGACGCCTTCCTCCTCCACCCGCCCGAGCCCCTGCCCGCCAGGCAGCCGCGCGCACCCGCGGCCGAAGTGGTGCTCCTCCAGGGCAGTCCGCGCCCGCATGGGAACTCGGCGGTCCTTGCCGGGTGGGTGGCGGACCGGTGCGGTGAGGCGGGGCTGCGCTGCGAGGTCATCTCGCCGGACAGTCTCGGGGTGGAGCCCTGCACCGGGTGTTACCGCTGTTTCAATTCGGGCAGGTGCGTCATCGAGGACCGGATGGACGAGGTGATCACAGCTCTGGACCATGCGCGGCTCATCGTCGTCTGCACGCCGGTGTATACCGAGACCGTTCCGGCGGCGCTGAAGGCGGTCATCGACCGATGCCAGACTCTCCGCGCGGGGCGCGCCCTCTCCGGGGTGCAGGGACGGGGGCAGGCCGGGCTCCTTCTTGCGGTGGCCGGGCGCAGGGGCCCGGAGAACTTTGTGTGTGTGCGGCGGGTCGTCGGTGCGTTCTTCACCTCCCTCGGGGTCAGGGCGGCAGGCGAGGTGCTCGTCGACGGGGTGGACGAACTGACCGATATCAGGACGATGCCGGGATGGGAGGAGGAGGTGCGGGGGCGTCTCTCCGGGGTGCTGGAGGGGGTCGGGGCGGCGCCGCGTCTCTAGCACTGAACAAATACTCATATCGGGCCGGCGCCAACAGGTGATCATGGCTGATCATGCTGAGATCGAGATTATCGGGTTTTCGTACGGGTTCTGCGGGCCGTTCCCCTGCAACGAACAGCGCAGTTGCGGCCTTCAGGCCTGCTCCCCCTCCGAGAACCTGGTGAAGGCGGTCGATGCTCTCAAAGACACGCTCTCGGTCGAGTATCCAGGACAGGTCGCGGTGAAGTTCACGCTCCTCGACGACGGGGTGCCTGAGTATGTCCAGAAGATCGTCGAGGAACACCAGCTCCCGCTCCCGATCATTCTGGTCAACGGACGGGTGACGCCGATCGGGCGGATATCAATGCCCCTGATAAAAAAAGAGATTGATGCGGCTCTGAACTGAGGGGTGTGGAGAACTTACTTTTTTTCATCGGATACCTTCGTCTTTGATTTTTCCCGTGTCTGTAGAATTTTTCATGAGCGCCGGCTCAAGCATACGGGATGAAAATTTCTTGTCACTTGATCGCTCTTTTTCAAGAGAGGAGAATCGATGGGGATCGTGTTCCATCGCCGCCCCCACCTATCTTCGGTCCGTGGGGGGTCCGGGGGGCAACGCCCCCCGGCGTGAGACGGCAGGGAAGGTTCTATGATCAGGGCGGCACGTCGGATCATCATGCCTTCCCAAACATTGGTGCCGGGGGCGCCGCCCCCGGACCCCCGGGATTGCGATTGGATGGGGAAGGCAGAGAGCCCATTGTTCAGAAGACGTCTCTGTTCTTTGCGTATAGGTCTCGCCTGATGCAGGTGTTTTTCAATCTCCATCAAAATCTCAAGGGTCGACATTCAGGATCGGGTTTTTCATGGTAATTTTCATGAGGCGTGAGGACACCTCAAGCATACGCGATGAAAATTTTTCGTTGCTTGATCGCTCTTTTTCAGGAGAGGAGAACTGGCGGAGAACTTTCCCGGCCCGGTCGTGGTGGGGATCCTCACCGGCATAGGAACTCTCTCCACGCTTCAAAAAAGATCGGCGCCGGGTGCGATCCCGGCCTGGAGACGCGTTCTGGATCGCCAACCAGGATGGTCGTATCCCGACCGGCTCACGCGATTTTTTCCAGTAAGCCGGTTTCGAGGTCGAAGTAGAGGCCGTGAATGGCGACTTTCCCCTCTCTCTCGGCCTCCCGCACGATCGGATATGTCCGGAGGTTTTCAAGCTGGAGACGGACATTCTCCTCTTCAACCAACCGGCGCCACTTCTTCAACCCTTCAGCGTCCTCGGGCCTCGGTGTCTTCGCCTCGACGGTTGCCATGGCACTCGCAGCGTTGGAGAGCCAGAGCGGGATGTAGGCCTCGTTGGACTCACCTTCCGCGGTGAGGGCCTTCATTGCCCCGCAGTCGGAGTGGCCGCAGACGACGATGTCATGGACCTTCAGGTGTTTGACAGCATACTCCAGGATAGTGGCGAAGTTCCAGTCGCCGATCCTCACGATGTTGCCGATGTTGCGGTGGACAAAGATCTCGCCGGCCCGTGCCCCGGTGATCCGCTCGGGGGCGACCCTTGAGTCGGAGCACCCGATCCAGAGGACCGTCGGGCTCTGGCCGGAGGCAAGTTCCTGGTAATACTCGTTGTGTTCGGTGAATTCACCCTCGACGAAGGTTGTGTTGCCTTCAAGAAATCTCTCGATCATCTTTAACTATCACCTCTGTGCAGGCGGGGTCCTGCACAGAGGATTAGGTATATTGCAGGGGATTTGAATGCTCCGAAAAGTCTCTCAGCGCAGGACCGCACCGGTATCGGCCTGCCCGACCGAGGCCGCATACCGTTTCAGGACTCCGCGGAGATCCGGTTCAGGCGGTTGCCACGCGGCCCGCCGCTCGTTCAGGATCTTCTCGTCGACGAGGAGGTCGATCCGCCGTGCGAAGAGGTCGACGGCGATCCGGTCTCCCTCCCTGACGAGAGCGATCGGCCCGCCGGCCGCAGCCTCGGGGGCGACGTGCCCGATGCACGGCCCTCTCGTCCCGCCGGAAAACCGGCCGTCGGTGACCAGGGCCACCCTCGTATAGCCCAGACCCATCAGGGCCGAGGTCGGCGAGAGCATCTCAGGCATTCCTGGTCCGCCCTGCGGCCCCTCGTACCTGATCACCACGACGTCGCCCTCCCTGATCTCCTGCGCCAGGATCGCGTGCATCGCTGCGTCCTCGCCGTCGAAGACGCGGGCCGGCCCGGTGTGCCGCCACATCGCATCGTCGACCGCGGCACACTTGACCACCGCCCCGTCGGGGGCGAAGCTCCCGCGCAGCACCCGCAGGCCCCCGGCCGCGTGCACGGGATCGGTGCGCGGCCTGATCACTGTCCGGTCAAGGACGCGGGCCTTCTCCGCGATCTCTCCGATACGTTCCCCCGAGACCGTGACCGCGTCTTCGAGCAGGTCGGAGAGTACGTGGAGGACCGCCGGGATCCCCCCGGCACGGTGGAGGGCGACCATCGAGTGCGGCCCGCCCGGCTGCATGGAGCTGAGGTGTGGGACACTCTCGCCGATCTCATTAAAGTCGTCGAGGGAGAGCGGCACCCCGGCCTCGGTGGCCACCGCCATCAGGTGGAGCACCGTGTTCGTCGAACCGCCGAGGGCCATGTCCACCCTCACGGCATTTCTCAGACTCTCCAGGGTGACGATCTCGCGTGCGCTCGTGCCCTTCTCGACCAGGCGCACCACCGCCTCCCCGCTCTCGCGGGCGAGGCGGAGTTTTGCGGCGTCAACCGCAGGAGTGGCCGCGCACCCCGGCAGGGAGAGCCCCATCGCCTCGGTCATGCATGCCATCGTGTTGGCGGTGTACAACCCCTGGCAACTCCCGCACCCTGGCATGGCGGCACACTCCAGGTCGTGCAGTTCCCCCTCGGTCATCGTCCCCGCGGCAACCTTTCCGACCCCTTCGAAGACATCGGTGAGGGTGAGTTCACGCCCGCCCAGGCTACCGGGGAGCATCGGCCCGCCGGTGACCACGATCGTCGGGAGATCGCAGCGCGCCGCGGCCATCAGCATCCCGGGCACGATCTTGTCGCAGGTTCCCACGCAGACGAGCCCGTCGAAACGGTGCGCCTCGACCATCAGTTCGACAGCGTCGGCGATGTTCTCGCGGCTCGGGAGTGAATAGCGCATGCCTGTATGCCCCATCGCGATCCCGTCGCAGACCCCGATCACCCCGAACTCGAAGGGCACCCCGCCGCCGGCAGCCACTCCCTCGGCCGCCTTCCTGGCGAGTTCTCTGAGGTGGAGGTGGCCGGGAACGATGGTGTTGAAGGCGTCGGCGATCCCGATGAAGGGCAGGTCCATCTCGCGTTCGGTAATCCCGAGCGCCCGCAGGAGGGAGCGGTTCGGTGCCCTGGGATATCCTTTCTTGACAAGGTCGCTTCTCATGCAACTCAACAGCAGAAAGAACGTCCTGGTTTTTAGCCGTTCCGGCGCCCTGGCAGGAGGAGCCAGTCGTACGGGATCTCTGGGGCGTCGGCCGGGAGGCGATACTCGTCAGGCTGTTCACGGTTGTACGGCTCGGTGGGGGTCGAGATGATGATCGACTCATCCTCGGAGATACACTTCCAGCCATGGTAGACCCGTGGTGGGATAGTGAGAAGAATGGGTGCGTGCTCGCCGAAGAAGAACTCCTCCACCTGACCGAAGGTCGGGGAGTCCTCGCGGCTGTCGTACAGGGCAAGTTTGATCATCCCTTTCACACAGCAGATATTGTCGGTCTGGATATGATGGCAGTGCCAGGCCTTCACCACACCAGGGTAACTGGTGGTCATATAGACCTGCCCGAACTGTTTGAAACATTCATCATCGCACCTGATGATCTCCATCAACCGCCCCCGCTCGTCAGGTACGAACTGAAGGGGCTTTGTCTTTACACCGTCGATCATTGGTTTTCACTCCTTTCGGGCGCTGGTGCGCCCATGAGGATCCGATATACCATACATTATATATATCTCTCGCTTTGAATCCCCTCGCTGAGACCATTGCTTGTTTTCACCACTCCATTCATCATCCGAACCATGGTGACGTATCGTCTTTCCGGGCCCGTGATCGCAAGATATATATGTAAAAAACTAGAGTTCCCTCCCCAATGTACAGGGGGGGAGAGACTGACGACTCGCTTCGGGTTGGGGTTGTCGGGACGGGCTTTATTGCCCGCGGATTTATGATGACGCTCGGAGGGCAGGACGGGATGGTGCCCGGCCCGGTCCTGACCCGGCGGGCGTCCGACGGCCTTTCCGGCCTGCCAAAATATTTCAAGCCGACCAATGCCGTCGAAGACCTCATCGAAGGTTCCGACCTGGTGGTGGAGTGTTCAGGCCACGTCCTCCATGCGACCGAGGTGATCGAGGAGGTGATGGCCGCCGGCCTGCCGGTGGTCACGATGGATGCGGAGACGCAGGTGACCACGGGTTCGTACTTCGCAGGGAAAGGAGTTTTTTCGGAGGCCGAGGGCGACCAACCGGGATGTCTTGCGGCGCTGCGGGAGGAAGCCCTGCAGATGGGGTTTGTGCCCCTGGTCTATGGGAACATCAAGGGCTACCTCAACCACAATCCCACCCCCGAGGAGATGGACTACTGGGGGAAGAAACAGGGGATCAGCCTGGACAAAGTCACCTCCTTCACCGACGGGACGAAGGTCCAGGTCGAGCAGGCGCTGGTGGCCAATGGGCTGGGTGCCGGGATCATCAGGCCCGGCCTCCTCGGGCCCGGCACCCAGGATCTGACCGCAGGTGCGGAGGTGCTCGCTGAGACGGCGATCCTTGCCGGCGGGCCGGTGAGCGATTTTATCCTCTCCCCCGGCGGACCCGCCGGGGTCTTCATCGCCGCCCTCCATGACGACCGGTTCAAGGGTTATCTCAGCAATTTCAAGATGGGGGAGGGGCCGGTGTACACCCTGATCAGGAACTTCCATCTCTGCAACCTGGAGATCGCAAAGACCGTCCGGCGGATCGCCGACGGAGGAGAACCGCTCCTGAACAACGGCCCGGCCCCGGTGATCTCGGTGGCGACCGTCGCAAAGACCGACCTTCTGCCCGGCCAGGAGATCAAGCAGGGGATGGGGAGTTTTGCGGTGCGCGGGAGCACGGTTCGGACGGCCGAGATCCCGGAGCATGTCCCGATCGGGCTGGTGTATGATGCAAAGGTGAAAAGGAGAGTGACGGCCGGGTCGGTCCTCACCTGGGACGACCTCGAGGTTCCGGAGAGTCGTGCCAGAGAGATCTGGCTGGAACTTCAGGGCCGTCAGGGCCGGTAGACCTGGGTACCGTCGTACAGCCCGGCAACCTCGCCGATGACGATGACCGCCGGGGGCTTCACCCCGCGCAGACGGGCGCGGTCGGCGATCTCCCCGAGCGGCCCGGTCGTCACCTGCTGATCAGGTCGCATCCCGCGCTCGATGATAGCTACCGGCGTGTCGGAATCCTTGCCGTTGGCGATGAGGGCGGCGGCGATCTTGGGGAGGTTTTTGATCCCCATCAGCACCACGATCGTCCCCCTGCTCTTTGCCAGGAGTTGCCAGTCCATGGCCGACTCCCCCTTCGTCGGATCCTCGTGCCCGGTGAGGATCGTCACCTGGGAGGCGAAGCGCCGGTGGGTCACCGGGATCCCGACAGACTCGGGAACGGCGATCGCGGAGGTGATGCCGGGGACGACCTCGACCTCGATCCCGTGCGCCCGCAGGGTCTCCATCTCTTCCCCGCCCCGGCCGAAGAGGAAGGGGTCTCCGCCCTTGAGCCTGACGACATGTTTGCCCTGCCGTGCACGCTCGACCATGAGGGCCTCGATCTCGTCCTGTTCGAGGGTGTGGTCCCCGCCGTGCTTGCCGCAGTCGATCTGCTCGGCGCTCTCCGGGAGGGTTTCGAGGATCTCTTCGCCGGGGAGCTGGTCGTAGAGGATGACCTCCGCAGCGTCGATCGCCTCGCGCGCTCTTGCCGTGAGAAGGCCGAGGCCTCCTGGCCCCGAACCCACCAGCGTGACTTTGCCGCTCACAGGATCAGCCCCAGTTGTTTGTACGCCTCTTTGATGAGGTCGCTCGCCTCTCGCTTCAGGTGCCGCCCGCACTGTTCCGCCTCCTCGGGAGTCGAGATATCTTCCTCGATCCTGACCTGCCGCTGCCCGTCGAGGGAGAGAACCTCGGCAGTGAGGTGGCCATCCCTGCAGTAGATGCCCTGCGGGGTGAAACACCCGCCGCCGACTTCCTGCATCACGATCCGCTCGATCCCCACGTCTTTTCTTGTCCGGGGATCGTTGAGAGCGCTGATCTGGTCGATGATCTCGGGGTCGTTTCTGCAGACGACGGCGATCGCCCCCTGGTTGGGCGACGGGACAAACTGCGAAAGTGGGAGACGTTCGCCCTTCACCTTGTAGCCGAGACGGTCCAGACCGGCCTCGGCGAGAACGATGGCGTCGTACTCTCCTTCCCGCAACTTGCGCAGGCGCGTGTCCACATTGCCGCGGAGTTGCTTCACCTCGATCTCGGGGTCGTGCCTGAGGAACTGTGCCTGCCGCCTCGTCGAGGCGGTCCCGACCACCCGGACTTCGTTGATCCGCATCTCGTGGGCCAGGAAGTCTCCGGGTGCGTCGCGCGTGAGCACCGCCCCGGTGACGACGCCGCGCGGCCGCTGGGCCGGGATGTCCTTCATCGAGTGGACGGCGGCGTCGATGGTCCCGTCGATGATCGCCTCGTCGAGGGCCCTGACAAAGATGCCCTGCCCCCCGACCTCGTGGAGGGGTACTCCGGTTTCCGCGTCGCCTTTCGTTCTGATGACAGCGGTCTCGACCTCGATGCCCAGATCGGTCAGTGCCTTGCAGGCCCGTTCGGTCTGGACGAGGGCGAGTTTACTGCCCCGTGTGCCTATTCTGAGAGACATGTGCTGTATCTGTCTGCGATATGTTCGATGATCTCGTCGGTGTGTACGGCCGAGATGAACTCGGTCTCGAACTGGGAGGGCGGGAGGAAGACGCCGTGCGCGAGCATCTTCTCCCAGAAGGTCTGGAACCGCCCGGTGTCGCTCTCCTTCGCCTCGGCGTAATTTCTCGGTGCGTCGGGTCTGAAGAAATATTTGAACATCGACCCGATCCTGACGAAGGATCCGCCGGCATGGGCGTCCTCGCAGGCTTCCCCGATCGCTCTCGTTCCCTCGTCGAGACTCTGGTAAACGGTGGGGTGATCGTGGAGCCAACCGAGAGCGGCGGTCCCGGCCGCCATGGTGAGCGGGTTGCCGCTGAAGGTGCCGGCCTGGTAGACCGGGCCCTGCGGGGCGACCTGTTCCATCAGGTCTCTGCGCCCGCCGAAGGCCCCGACCGGGAGGCCGCCGCCGATGATCTTGCCCAGGGTGGTGAGGTCCGGGGTGACGCCGAAATATTTCTGCGCCCCGCCGATCCCGAGGCGGTACCCGGTGATCACCTCGTCGAAGATGAGGAGGACGTCGTGTTCCTCGGTGAGTCTGCGCACCTCCTGGAGATATCCTTTCTCAGGGAAGACAGGGCCGACATTGCCCATCACCGGTTCGATGATGAGGGCGGCGATATCATCCGAGGAGGAGAGGACGGCCTCTAGGGCTTCGGGGTCGTTGTATGCGACCTGCCTGGTGTGCTTCACCAGGTCGGGGACGATGCCTGCAGAGTCGGGAACGCCCATCGTCGTCGCCCCCGAACCCGCCTTGACCAGGACGGCGTCGTGGGCGCCGTGGAACCCGCCCTCGATCTTGATGATGTCCTGTCTGCCGGTGGCGGCGCGGGCGAGCCTGATCGCCGCCATCGTCGCCTCCGACCCGCTTGAGACAAAGCGGACCATATCGATGGACGGGTGGTCGTCGATGACCCGCCTGGCAAGGCCGAGTTCCTGCGGGCACGGGGTGCCGTACAGCCACCCTTCGGTCACCTGCTCCTCGATGGCCCGGCGGACCGTCTCATGGGCATGGCCCAGGATCAGCGGGCCGTAGCCCAGACAGCAGTCGATCAGTTCGCGTCCGTCCACCGTTTTGATGAATGGCCCGCGTCCCCCCGCGGTGTAGAAAGGGTAGGGCCGGATCGCCCGCACAGGGCTTGAGACCCCGCCGGGCATCATCGTTTTTGCTTCTTCAAAGAGTTCACTGCTCTTCACTCAGCCACCTCGCTGCGTCTTCTGCATAATAGGTAATAATCAGGTCGGCGCCCGCCCGCTTGATGCAGGTAAGGCTCTCAAGGGCGCAGGTCTTCTCGTCGAGCCAGCCCTGTGCGGCCGCGGCCTTGAGCATGGAGTACTCGCCGGAGACCTGGTAGGCGGCGACCGGGAGACCGATCTCCCGCACCGCGGCGAGGACGTCGAGGTACATCCCGGCGGGTTTGACCATCAGGATGTCGGCCCCTTCTGCGGCGTCCATCTCCGACTCGGTGAAGGCTTCCCTGGCGTTTGCCGGGTCCATCTGGTAGGTGGTCCGGTCGCCGAAGGAGTAGCCAGAGTCGGCGGCGTCCCTGAAGGGGCCGTAGAAGGCGCTCGAAAACTTGGTGGAATACGACATGATAGGGATCTCGGCATACCCCGCGGCGTCGAGGGCCTCCCTGATCGCACGCACCTGGCCGTCGAGCATGCAGGAGGGGGCGACCATGTCGGCGCCCGCCTGGGCCTGGCTCACGGCGATCTTCTGCATCAGGGCAAGGGACGGGTCGTTGAGGAGGTCGATCTCGCCGCTGCAGGTCTCGCCGATGACCCCGCAGTGGCCGTGGTCGGTGTACTCGCAGGCGCAGACGTCGGTGATTACCACCATCTCGGGACAGGCGGCCTTGACCGCAGCCACGGCCTGCTGGACCACCCCGTTCTCAGCATAGGCCGAGTGCGCCCCGGCGTCCTTCCCGGCCGGGATGCCGAAGAGGATGACCGCCCGCACCCCTGCCGCTTCCAGACGCCCGGCCACGGCGGCGGCGTCACCGATAGGGTAACGCCACTGTCCCGGCATCGATGCGATGGGCACGGCCTCTTCAATGGTCTCGTCGAAGAAGACCGGCATGATCAGGTCTTCCGCCGTCAGCCTCGTCTCCCTGAATAGGGGCTGGAGGTTTCTCTTTCTCAATCTTCTCAGTCGTCTCTCCGGGAACATAATCGGTCACCTCGTGTGATCGCCCTCACCAGCTGCTCGGCGTCCTCGATCCGGCCCTGCTCCGCGCACGACCGGATCGAGAAGGTGGCGTCGATGAGGAGTTTTTTTGTCAATACTCTTGATAGGTCGTCGATGACGACTTTTGTCTCCGGGCCGCATCCCTGCAGCCGCGTCAGGGCCCGGTCGCGTTCTCTGGTCCTGACCGCTTCGGCCCAGGTGTACAGACCGCTGAGCACTTCGCCCGCCGAGGCGCAGTTGACCTGTGAGAGGAACCGGTCGAGTTCCTCCTCGATGAACGTCTCCGCCCTGGCTGCCTCGGTCCGCCTTGTCTCGATGGTGTGCTCGTTGACGTCCCTGAGGTTGTCGATGGTGTAGAGGCTGACGCCGTCGACCTCCGCCGCATCCTCCTCGACGTCCCGCGGCTGTGCGATGTCGACGACGACGAGGGGACGCGGGTGGCCTTCGGTGGGCCAGCACCGGTCTCGCATCGCCCGGCCCAGGATCTCCCTGGTGATGATCGGGTGCGGGGCCGAGGTGCAGGTGATGACAACATCGGAGAGAGTGATATATCTGGTGAGCTCGCTGAAATTTACCGCTTTCCCCCCGATTTTCTCAGCAAGGACGAGGGCGCGTTCATAGGTCCGGTTGGCCACATAGATCGCGGTCAGATCCCTGGCGGCGAGGGCCTGGGCCACGAGCAGCCCCATCTCGCCGCTGCCGAGGACCAGGATGTGGCGTCCGTCCAGGCTGCCGAGGAGATCTTCTGCCAGGGCGACGGCCGCCGAACCGATCGAGACCGCCCCGCGGTTGATCTCGGTCCTCCTGCGCACCTCGACCCCGACATGCACCGCCTTCTTGATGCAGAGGTCGATGATCGGGTCGCAGGTGCCGGCTTCCTGTGTCAGTGCCAGCGCTTTTTTCAACTGCCCGAGGATCTGGTCCTCGCCGATGATCATCGAGTCCATCCCGGCGGCCACTTCGAGGAGGTGGCGGAGCACCTCGACGCCATCCAGAATCTCAAATGTGTCTCTTCCCTGATCATGGAGGAAGTCGGTGAGGGCCTGTGCGTCGCCGTGGACCAGCACCTCGACCCGGTTACAGGTCTGGAGAAGGAGGGCGCCCTTGAACCGCTCGCGTGCGGCGGAGAGGAAGGCCTCCTCGTCAGGGAACCTGAACCTCTCCAGGTCGCCGAGGGCTGCGGCGTGGTGGTTGAGCCCGGCCATGGCCAGGTCGGTATGGAGAATTTTTGTCACAGATACCGCTCCTTAATCCGCTCATATGCCTTGTCCTCGCCTTCGGCAAGCCATGCCCAGGCTTCGGGGTCGTGGAGAACAGCCCTGAGCACCGTTGCACGGTCTGCCTGGTCGGGGACGGTCTGCTTGAGGGTCTCCCGCAGTCTGGCCTCGGTCCTGATCATCGAGTCGAGGTGCGGGTATGTCTCTTCGAGGTGCTCGCGCAGGAACCTGGGGACGGCAGGGCTTGCGCCGCCGGTGCTGATTGCGAGGAGGTACTCCTCGCCCCTGACCACCGAGGGGATGAGCGTGTCCCCTCCGTTCCCCCTGGCATTGTTGAAGAGGGCGCCTGCCTCCCGCGCCGCCCGTCCCACCCGGTTGTTCATCTCCTCGTCGGAGGTTGCGGCAATGGTAAGGAACGCGCCGTCGAGCAGGTCGGCGAGGGCGTTGTCGTCCATCGTGGAGAGGTCGGCCTCCAGACATCTGGCGCCGAGTCCTGAGAACTCCGGGAGAAACGATCTGCTGACGACGGTGACCTCTGCTTCACGGCAAAAATAGGTCGCTTTCCGCAGGCCCACCGCCCCGCCCCCGAAGATGACGACATGCCGGCCGGCGAGGTCGATGATGAGCGGGACCATCACTGATCAGTTGGAGGCGGCCGCAGATTAAGATTATGTATTATCTTGCAATCTCGATCGTAGCACCGGGGAACCACCTGCTATATATCGTCCTTCTTCCCACCCATGGGCATGACTAATGATTTCTATGCCTTTGGCGCCATCGATGCGGCCATCTCGCGGACAAAGTCCCTCCTCTGGCCGTTCAACGCGGGAGTCTGGTTGAGGCTCGCCGTCATCGCCCTCTTCATCGGTGGAGTGGGGGGTTTCAATCCCTTCTCCTACAATTTCGGTGGTGCCGACGACTTCGATCAGGCTACGGTTCCCGGCGATCTCGGACTCTCAGACCCGACGATTCTTCTGATCATCGGGGCCGTCCTTCTCCTGGCTCTCCTCTTCCTCTATCTCGGGTCGGTCTTCCAGTTCGTCTTCGTCGACTGCCTCAGTTCGGGAGAGATCTCGCTCTCTCGCACCTTCGGGATGCGGACAGGCAAAGGTCTGCGCCTCTTCCTCTTCCAGGCCCTGCTCATTCTTCTCCTCATCGCGGCCATGGCCTTCCTCGTCGTGCTCTTCGTTCTGCCAGCAGCGGCGGTTGGGAATGCGTCCATACTCGTCGGGCTGATCGTTCTCATCCCGGCCATCCTCCTCCTGGCCCTCGTCTTCGGCACGATCTTCCTCTTCACGACCGACTTCGTCGTCCCGGTGATGGTCGCCGACGATTGTGGTGTCATCGCGGGGTGGAAGAAGGTCTGGAGTTTCCTCGTCGCCGACCTGAAGAACGCGGCTGTGTATCTGGTCACCAGGTTCGTCCTCGGCATCGTCGTCGGGATCGCGATGTTCATCCTGGTGCTCCTGGTCCTGCTCATCGTCGGCATCCCGCTCGGCGGCATTGCACTCCTTGCGATGGCTTTTGTCGGGGACGCAGCTCCTGCGCTCTTCATTCTCCTCCTGGTCGTCGGCATGCTCATCGCAATCCCGCTCCTCCTCCTGGTGCAGGTGCCGTTCGTGACCTTCTTCCGGTACTATGCGCTCCTCGTCCTCAGAGAGTTCAGCCCTGAGCACGACCTCCTCGCGGTCCCCGAGGCCTGAGAGGAGATCACAACCCTTTTGGACGCGAGCGATCCATTTCGAGGCATGAGTTCAAGCACCCATGCCTTCGATGCATTCGACGGTGCCGTCGAACGGACGCAGTCGCTCCTCAGGCCCCTTGACTTCGGCATATGGATGCGGCTTGCGGTGGTCGCCCTCTGTGCTGGCGGCTTCGGCGGGTTATCCCTGAATATCATCTCCCTGCTGGCTCTGGAAAAACTGGCAGGCACCGGGATCACCTCGTCCTCCGGATACCTCGCAATCCTTGGAATTTTCCTTGCCGTCCTGCTCGTCATCCGCTGTATCGGGGCGGTCTTCCAGTTCGTCCTGGTCGACGGCCTCACCGTCGGCCCGGTCACTCTCTTCTGGACCTTCGATGTACGGGCAAGGAAGGGGCTGCGCCTCTTTCTCTTCGAGGCACTCATCGGGGGCGCGCTCCTTGGATTGGGCGCCCTCTTTCTCACTTCGTACGACTTCTCCCTCTCCCTTGAGTCGATACCGGTATTGTTCTCTGCGTCACCTCTTCTCCTCCTCTCCGTCCTCCTCCTCTGGTTCGTGATGATCGTCACTATCGACCTGGTCGTCCCGGTGATGATCGCCGACGACTGCGGGGTCCTCGCCGGGTGGAGGACGGTCCTCGGCCTCGGTGCGGCCGATCTCAGGAACACCCTTGCCTATCTGCTGACGCGCACCGTCCTGGCCGTCGCCGCCGACCTCGCTGTGATAGTGCTGATTCTCATTGCAATGTTCTTCATCTTCCTGATCGCCCCCGGCATCTTTGCCATTCCTCTTGTTCTCCTCGCCGCCTTCCTCATCCCGGTGCCGTTCCTTGGTTTCTTCCGGTACTACGGCCTCCTCGTCCTGGGATATTTCAGCCCTGCGCGCGACCTCCTGACCCCTCGCCGGGGTTAGGGATTCCGTGCGCCGGGCGGGAAGCCACCCTGCGCGGGTTTGAGAGCACCGGACCATCGCTCAGGTCTATGATGCGGTGCGGATCGAGGCGATGGTCGCGGAGGGGAGCGCCATGCGAAAAATGATTTGAAGGCTGACATGCTGGAAATCTCCTCAATTTTCGGAATTATCCGACACCATGAATGCTCCGCCGCCTACGAAAATCCATCGGACGGGGTGGCGGTGGCAGCCACCGGGGAGCAGACCTCGGGGGTCGACGCCCCCCTCGGGGCTCCTCCGGTCGGGAAAACCCTTATATGTGAGTATGGCGAATATTGTAGAGCACTGCGGTGATACAACACCGGCAGAGCGCCGATAGTGTAGTGGTTATCACTAGGCGTTGCCAACGCCTAAACCCGGGTTCGAGTCCCGGTCGGCGCATAAGGAAGTCATGTTCGATTCCCTTATCTTCTTCTCGTACATCTTCAACAGTATGGACACATTTCTCGCATTTGATTCTTCTTTTCACGGCGACAGGCATCAATACGCATGGCGCTCCCTGGTCGGCGCACTTTTTTTCGCTCTTGATCGGTGAATTTTTTCAGAAATTTTGGCTGTGAAGAATCGGCTTTGTTGAAAACCTCTTCATGGGTGCACACCCTTGCCCCCGCACGACTGAGAAGCGGAGGACAGGATCACTCTCTGAATGATCACACTCCGCCTTCCGGGCCCTATCTTCATCCCGGGGGGTTCCGGGGGCAGCGCCCCCGGCGCAAGTGTGTGGGAAGGCACGTCGATCAGGCGTGCCGTCCCGCCTGAATGATTCTCGCCTGCCGTCTCGCACCGGAGGAGACCCCCGGACCTCCGGGATTGCGATTGAGGCAGGAAGGCAGGAGGCGTTCGTTCTGGGGGTGATCCCATTCTCTGCCGATCCGTCGTGGTGGGGGTGGCCCATCCTGAACTTGTTGGGGTGAAGCCAGATCGGCTTAATGCTAAACCTGGCCCGTGGGGGGGTAAGAACCAGCGGAGTATCATTCTCTGGCATATGTGGGGGCAAAAGATATATTGCAGCGACAATAATGTTTATCGCATATAAGGCTAATCTTCATTAATAGGGATATAAAATGTCAATTAACGGTATGCCAAGTCCTGGCAAGGGTTATTGCCCAATATGCAATGAAAAGGAACTATTTGTCCCAATGTATGTGAAAAAAGGTGATTGCGAAATGATCTATTGGCAATGCGCAAGTTGTGGATTTACTCCAAGCCCAAAAGTAAAAATAAATGAATATCCTGGCGGACATCTGTTTTCTTCAGAATTGTGAATAGGTATTTCGCTTCATCTTTTTTTCGTCAACTATCCTGGCCTAAAGGTCGGTGCCGGGGACTCTCCCTGTAGTGTTCAGTCATCACCGAAATGTCCGATACTTTTTCGTAACCTTAGATCCTGCGCCATCTCTCCTTCTTGCGCCGGGGTGCACGGCCATAGCGATTGCCAGGAAGCGATCGTGAAGGGGGGTGCCGCTCCCTGCCTATCCTCGCCGGGGGTGGGTCCGGGGGCCTCTCCCGGCGCGAGAGAGCAGACGAGAATTCCTCGTCCTTCTGGAGGGGCGACACTTCTGATCGGTCTGCCTTCCCCCCCATGAATCGCACTGGGGGTGCTGCCCCCGGATCCCCGGGATTGCGATTGGAGCGGGAAGGCGAGAGGTGATCGTTCTGAGGAGGTTTCCGTCCCCGGCGCTCTCTTCACGTGGGGGACCGGGGAGTGGTTAACCGCCGCACAAAGATCCGTACAGGGGGTTTCTTCACGGTCAAAAATTTCTTTCGTTCAATTGTATTCTCCTGGCGACCTTTTGTTCTTGATCGCCACCGGTAGTGAAGATCTTCTTTCCCCATCTGGCGTCTCCAGGGATGGCGGGGATGGCCTGGTTCATGTCGGGGTGGAGACTGCCCTCGATGTTTTCGCAAGGGGACTAAAAAAGCACTGGAATTATGATCTGATCTCTTCCATCTCCTTCTCAAGCGCTTCGACTCTTCTCTTCAGGTCTTCGAGATCCTCAGACATTTCAGAGAGTGTCTTTGCCTTTGTCAACTCACCGATGAGCGCCTGGTTCAGGTTTGGATAGTTCCGATCCGGGTGTTCCGAATCGCAGACCATTCCCTCCAGCCAGCGGTAGAGATGGAGGGGCAGTCTTCCTGATATCTGTCCTCTTTTGTCGTCGTTTGCCGGCACAATAGAAAATTGGCCGATAATTAATATGAACACTCTGAACGCTATATGGCCCAAATAGAATATCTTATATGTCGGGGTGTCGCAGGGTGGATCATGACTCGATGGCGCGGCAACCTCTGTATGATCGGTGGTGTGAGATGAACCCTGAAGAGGGGAGACGCACTCCTGTCTCTTCTGTCCCCCACGACTCTTCCGGGGAAAGTAAGGAAGAGGAATCTCCTCCCCCCCTAATAAAACCTCGTGCCACGACGATCGGCGAGACCCTCTCAGACATCATTCTCCGCACACTGGACGAGCGTCACCGCAGTCGGGACGATAGGGTCAGGTAGATGACTTGATTGGTGTGAACCGAAGATCTCTCCCTCGTGGGAAGATATTTCGGGAAACAGTCCGTCTCTTTAATTTGCGGGGGTGAAGTCTTCAAAGTCGATCCCAGGAATACATCACAGATGTGCTCAAACTGTGGAAGTATCGTGAAAAAGAATCTCTCTGAGAGAGTCCACGAATGCCCATATTGTGGGTTTGTTGCCGATAGGGATTACAATGCTGCGGTAAATATTCACCGCGTGGGGATGGAACAGCCCTTTGAGCCTGTGGAGACGATACCTCTCCATCACATCTCTGTGATGCAAGTACTGTCCATGAAGCAGGAAGCCACGCCCTTCAGGGGGGGGTAGTTCACAAAATAGAGACTATGGTATTGACAATAGTCTCCTTCGAGAACCGTTATCTTTTCTTGTCTCATCCAGTCCTCTGCCGATGCGAACCCCGTGATCGGCCACAGGAGGAGGAGAAGATAAGTGGCGTTTCGGGAATTTTTTGAAAAAGTGACCGGGACGATTGGTCTGTGTGGTTTCTCCTCACTGGAAGCGGGTTCTGAACTCCTGATCGAAGGGCACCATAACGCCGGGACTGCGATCATGCTCGGCCTGGGGCTTGTTCTGCTCTTCTTTCTGCTGAATTATATTTCAAATGCCCATCCGGAACCGCCCGGTTCGTCGGTCGGATCTGCTCGCCCCGGATTGAACTCGTATACGTGTCATTCCCTGAGCACCGGCAAGGACGATCCCGAAAATGAGGATGAGTCCGGGGACGGTGATGATGCCCCTGACTACGGAGATTTCTGCGATTGTGGTGATTTTTAGTTCTCAGAATGTCATCTGCTCCCTCCCTTCCCACTTCACATATCCCTGCTGCACAAGCCACCGCGCCGGCGGGAGGAGGAGCACCGCCGCCGCCACGTACCAGGGGTTCATGAAGGAGAGGACGATGAGGAGGAAGACCGGGAGACCGAGCGCCAGGAGATAGGAGGCGAGGACTCTGGTATCATAGAGAAGGACATTTGGCGAGAGTCCGGTCAGGAATATCGTCACCGCCAGTCCGTAGCATGAGACCGAAGAGCAGAGGATAAGTGCGGGCAGGAGATATGCCACCGCACCGACCGCCAGGGTGAGGAGAGCGATGAAGGCGACCGGGATTACTTGCAGCACGGCAAAACTGCAGATCTTGCTTTTTATGACCATGGTGACGCTCACCGGGAGGCAGGCGTATGGGCCGAAGGAATCGAACATGGTGAGCCAGACGTACATCGTCGAGGCGACCACGCCGGTGATGATCGCAAAGAGAAGGAGGATGCTGTGCTGCGGGAGGAAGCCTCCGAGCACCGAGAGGAAGCACCAGATGAGTCCGAGCGGGACGAGGAAAGAGAAGATGGTCTGCCCGACGGCGCTGCCGCTTCTGGAAAGGTCGATGATGTCTTTTGCGGCGAGGGCGGGGTACGGGAAGAGGGACAACCGGTCGGTCAGGGGTGCCAGTCGGTTGTGGTAGTGTTTCGTTGTTGCGGCCGATTCGGGAGTGAGAAGGGCGATGGCGACCGCGCTGAGGATGAGCACCTCCGCGCACGCGGCAAGGAGCGTCCACCACGAGAAGGCGTGGAAGAGTGTTAGCGGAAGGAAGAGCACTTCGGGGCCGGCGCCGGCGGTCACCGATGCCGCCGCCCCCATGCCGAGGACGAGAACGCAGACGAGTGCAAGGAGACGCTTCGAGCGAGTGTAGACCATAGAGAAGAAGAACGCGGCCGAGAGCCCGGTGAGAAACGAGAGGGAGAGCGTGAGCAGGAGGAGGAGCACTGTCTCGAACGAGACGCCGACCGAGGGTGCGGCGAGCGCGAACCCCAGGACGAAGGGGAGCACCCAGAGGAGGATGTAGTAGACTGTGTCCTTCACGACAAAGTTGAGGAAGATGAACCGCTCAGAGAGGGGGAAGATCCGCGCCGAATAGGCGAGACTGCTCGACTGCCCGAACCTCCTCTCCATCACTTCGTTCATCAGGAGCCCGAATGCCCCGACCATGAGGCCGAGGAGGAGGAAGAGCGCGTGGATGACGAGGGCGAAGTCTCCGAAGGGGAGGATGGGTTCGAGGTAGGGGAGGAGGAATGAGCCCATGAAAGCGATGGCGCAGATCAGCACCGGGTAGAGGGCAAAACTCAGACTCCCGAACATCGTTGAGTGGACCCGCCACTCCTCTTTCATCATGGCCCGGAAGAGTTCAAGCATGGGCACCGGTCCTGACGAGCGAGAGGAAGTACTCGCCGAGGTGCCGACCGCTTCCGGTGACCTCCGCAATCCCGCCGGTGGCCAGGAGTTTTCCGGTGTGGAGGACGGCAAAATCCGAACAGATCTCCTCTGCGATCTCGAGGATGTGCGTGGAGATGAAGACGGTGTTGCCCTCCTTCACATATGCCCCGAGATAGTCCTTCACCTTCTCCTGCATGATGGGATCGAAGTTGATGAGCGGTTCGTCGATGAGGGCGAGGACCGGCCTGTGGAGAAATGCCTGGGCGAACATCAGTTTCTGCCTGGTGCCCCGCGAGAGGTCTTTGCAGAGTACGTCGCGTTTGTCCCCGAACTCCAGGAACTCAAACCACCACGCTTTCCGCTCCTCGATGTCGGGGATCGTCCTGACCTTCCCGACAAAGTCGAGGTACTCCTCCGAGGTGAGGAAACTGGGTGGTGTCTCCTGCTCGGGGATGATCCCCACCCGCGACCGCACGCCGACCGGGTCTTTCTCCGCATCGAGACCGAGGACCGTCGCCGACCCTGTCGTCGGCCTGATCTGCCCGGTCAGCATCTTGATCATCGTGCTCTTCCCCGATCCGTTGGGGCCGAGCAGTCCGAAGAGCGAACCCTGTTCAACAGATAAGGTTATGCCGTCCACTGCTCTGGTCTCCCCGTAGACCTTCGTGAGATTGTGCACCTCAAGTATTGAGCTCAATCGATCTCTCCGGTTGAAGGTGGAGTCTCGCGGGTTATCAGTTTTTTTAATTTCTCAGGGTTCAGATCCGGTAGAATAGATGGGATACTTTTTCTGTGGGCCTGCAATCAAGGGGTCCGAGTCCTCTCCGCACCATGCATGGTGGCGGTGGACTTCGGGATTATCTGAACTCTGATCGCTCTCCTGCATGTCCGCAAAAATAGGATTTATCGGCTCTGTTGAATCAGGCATGAACCCCAGGCTCAAGCATACGCGATTGAACATTGCTCAGAACAGCGTCTCAAGATGTGAAAGTGTTCCTCTCCCTTGCGCCGGTACACCAGAGAGGATCTCGTTCCATCGCCTCCCCCCGGCGCGAGATTGCGGTGAAGAGTCTACAATGGGGGCGGCACGTCGGATCATCACACCGTTCCCCACGCGCTCGCACCGGGATGGCGATGGGGGGGAAGGCAGAGAGGCGATCGTTCAGAGGGTGATCCCGGCCTCCGCCGATCTGTCACACAGGGACAAGGGTGTGTTCATCCTCCGATGTCCACTCCAGGAGAAGAATCCAACCAGAACAATTATGCGAGATAAATACAAGGAATGGTTTGACTGAGACCATGCGAAACGACTGGATCATCTTTGGCACCTGGATCCTCATTCTGGCCATCTTCTTCTTCGATTTCCACGCACAACTCTCGGGGGTCATGGGAGTGATCGGGTTTGTGTCGGTCATCGTCGGCGCCCATGCCGAGGAGAAGACATAGCCGACCCTTTTGTCACTCTCAAGTTTCGGCTCTGTAGAATCGGGCATGAACGTGGGGTTCAAACATGCGGGATGAAAATTTCTCGCCGCTTGATCGCTCTCTTTTCAAGACAGAAGAACTGGTGGAGACCTCACTCCATCGCCGCCCCTGCCTATCTTCGGTTCGTGGGGGGTCCGGGGGGCACCGCCTCCCGGCGCGAGACGGCGGTGAAGGTTCGACGATGGGGGGCGGCCGATCAGATCGACGTGCCTTCCCACACCACCATGCCGGGGCGCTGCTCCCGGTGTGAGCATGGGGGAAGGCGGTTGAATCGTACTCAAACCTAGAAAAAGTGAGGTTTTCTACAGGGCCCAAGTTTCAGATAATTCCCCGGGCCAGAAGAAGATATGAGGCCCGAAGGCCCGGCCCTCCCTTTCAGGGGGCCTTCAGTTCCGGTATTTTCCGGCTGTATCCTGCCACCGTGCTCCCGCTGTACTGAACCGTGTGCCCCTTCAGCGCCTTCTTCAACTCTTTTCCGCTCGCACCGGCCGGAAGATCGAGCGGGGCGTCGGTGCCGTAGAGGTTGAAGTAGTACTCGTGCGCCGCCCCCTCAGACAGGCACGGGCCGCTGTACCCGATCTTCCCGAGGTCATTCTTCCCCTGCCGTGCCCGAATAGGAGACGAGACCTCCGGCTTTGCGGGAATCCCTTCAGGGATCAGGTCTGTTGCGGGGATGTTCCAGATGAGCCAGTGATCGACCTTTGCTCCCGGGTCGGTGAGAATGATCGCGATGTAGGGCGATTCCAACCTTGAAATACGAATTTCAGGTGAAATGTCCTCGCCTTCGCAGGTATGTCTCTTCGGAAAAATGTCGAATCCGATCTCTACAATAGGGTTTTCCATCCTCGATACCTCCGCAGGAATGTCGTACGTACTATATGAAAGGGGAAGGTTGTGAAGACATCTCGAAAGAGAGAGATGGAATCTGTTCCCTGTGATCAAAATGTGAGATCATCCCGGAACTCTCCTGCCTCACTCTTGCAGAAGATCGAGATGGATGATGGTGGAGAGATCTTCACCTCCAGATAGCGCAAACATGCATCCATGACCTTTCCCTATCAATCGCGCCGGGGGTGCTGCCCCCTGACCCCCGGATTGCTATAGCGCCGGGAAGGCGGAGAGAAAATCATGAAAAGGGGGTGAGATACTCCGCTCATCTTCATCCGTGGGGGGGTCAGGGGTGTTTCCCCCGGCGTGAGATGATAGGTTCAGATCTGTCTGGTGGGGCGCCCCGTCTGATCGCCTGCCTTCTTTCTCAATCGTGCTCCGGGATGAAGATGGGAACGGGGAGGCAGAGGGTGATCGTTCGGAGGGTGCTCCAGCCTTCTGTCGATCCGTCACGCGGGGAATTATGATCGATGAGGGGATGGCAGAAAGCCAAATTTGGGGAAAAAGCGATCGCATTCTTTCATCTCTTTTCTGGGCTTTGTACAAATCATCTTGATGGATCTCTTCGCCGGGGGGCTGGCCGCCCCCCGATCCCCCCGCATCACGATAGGGGAGTGGACTGCAACCCCCTCTCTGTGGTCATCTCTCCGCCTTCCCGACCTATCTTCATCCCGGGGGTCCGGGGGCAGCGCCCCCGGTACAAGCATGAGGGAAGGCGATGGATTCAGTTCACAGGGGGGTCGTGGTGATGAAAAGAGGATGTTTTTCTACAGAGCCCTTTTCTGTCCATTCTTATCTTTTTTGATAAGGGATCAGGGGATTACTTCAACAGCCCAACACTCTTGTATTTTCTGTGGGCTTGAGAAAATACTGTCAAATTTGTGTTGCTGTATGTTATCTTTGTGATGGGAAAACCCCTCCAATCTCTGTCAGAAAGAAGGAGGCATGATAATGAACCATGTCAGAGCAGTAGAGATCACTCTGGGATGAGTTATATCAGGGGGAAAAGCAGGGATACAGACTCTTGATGTTGATCCTGATCTCAAGATGTATCCTGTTGACCCGGAGCATTCAGAAGGGAGAAGAAGAGAATTGATGTTTGGGAGAGAGATCTATTCGACCATCTCTTTGAGTAGTTCTTTTATAATCTCTTTCTGGACTTCTCTGAACTCTTCGGACCACAGGATTTTTGTTGTGACCATTCGTGAGATCTCTCGCATCTCATCCTCGGCAATAGACTCATCATGGGTCTGTACTCTTGAGAAATGGTCCAGTATAATGTTTCGAGCAACCTGTGAGACAGAAATATTATATTTCTGAGCGATATCATTGAGTTCTGCATAGGTTTCAGGCGTTATCCTGATGCCGATGAATTCTGTTTTTCGCTCCTTTTTTGGGGTTCGACCCATAATCCTCAATTGTTGTTATCTTTGTTGATGAATTTTGGTGCTTTTTAGTTATCGCCAGTATCAAAAAGAAACATTTATCGGATATCATAGATATCATTGATACTTAATCGAGATTCTGTGAACAGACAAATTCCTGAAGAAAAGGCTGGAAAAAATATTGAGAAAGAGTGTTCGGGCAAGGTGAAAAGGTTGTCAGGATGGGTAAATAAGAGGTCACATCATCAGAGGGCCAGAATTGAAAAAATTCCTTCTACTGGAGCACTGACATTTTCAATGGCTATTCTGCATGCTCTTGAGGAACGCGGTTGGGAGACTGGAAAAGAAGGATATCGGTGTGAATCAAATGGAAGGTTCGACTCTTGAAAAAAATCGGATCGCTGAATGTGCAGCGTTATGCGGATCTGATGCCCTCTGAGATCCGTGACGCCGTCGCACCTTTGTCCGACGATATGGCCTGGGCCATATTTATGGCCATCCTCCACCATAGGAACCTGAGAGATTCCGATTTCATAGAAATCTTTGGATCTACATTTACAGCTGAGGGCAGGAGACGTCTGAAAAAATTGGAAATGGCAGGTCTGATCGAGAAAAAAATAAATTCTCAAGATGGTGCCTGCAACACCTCAGATATTCATTATGTCCTCTCCCATCCAGGTAGAGATCTTCTTGACACACTTTTCGGTATGATCCTGAAGAATTGCTCATGGACTCAGTAGAATAGGGCATGAACCAAAAGCATCCCTCAAGCATGCCACAGGAGTAATTTTCATAGCAGATCTTCCGGGTGATAATCATAGTAATTGAGGTCATCCAAAAACTCTCCTGACTTCCCCCTCTTCTAGAGATAAAGAAAGATGATGGTGTAAAAATCTCCTCTCTTCGTAGCGTGAACATCCATTCATCGCCTTCTTCTCTCCTTTCACCAGGTGCTCTGCCGCCCGATCCCTATCTTCGTCGTGGAGGGATCCGGGGGGTCTCCCCCCGGCGAGAGAAAGCAGGAGAATATTCTTTACTCTATAGGAGGGGCGGCACGTGGATCGGTCTGCCTTCCCGCATGCTCGCGCCGGGGGCTCTGCCCCCGGACCCCCGGGATTGCGATAGGGGCGGGAAGGCACACGTGATGATGATGAAAAGGGGATTAACCTCCTCCTCCCTATCTTCTGCGGCGGGAACGGGGGCAACCAGCCACCCAGCGGAAGATCTGCGATCAGATTTTCTGGAATGAAGGGTTTTGATACGGACGAAGATTCATGTTCGGGAGACTTTTGGGATATGCTCACTGCCACCTCCTTTTTTCAATTCCTTCCGCCGATGAATCTTCAGTCGCTTTGATTCATCCACAACAGAAGAGTTTCATGGCAGAATTGTTTCATCCTGGTCTGAACAAATTTGATCTCAGGGTCGGGTCTGAAAATATCCTCCATTGTATTGTTCTTTATGATCATCTTATTTTTTGAAAACGAAAATTCTGTACATCTCCAGAAATCATCTGCTTCAGCGAAAATGCCCTTGAACAAACCCCTGCATTGTGCATCCATACCATTTTCGCAGAAGATCAAAGTGGATTTTTGTGGGCAGCCTCGATTCTTCCTGCCCATCAATACACCCAGTTCCAGAGTTGCCGATTGATTCAGGTTATGTTCTCCGTCATGTTCGTTAAAGAAGAAAAAGATGTGGACCTGACACATATCAACCAGGGTTAGACTTTTTCGGAGATTTCGGACATCCTCATCGATCTCTTTCTCCTCCGGGTTGTCTTTCAGGTCTATGGAGAGGTAGGTGTTGTGATAATGATGCTCTCTCAGAAATGTTCTGGCGGTTCTGAGGAGCGTAAGATTTTCCCCCGAAAATGAGCCAAAAATACCTATTCGAAGGCTTTTTTTCAGATCATTTATCGCTATTATCTGAGAATCAAGAGATCTGGAGATATCCATTGGATTAAAATCATCTGCGACAAAATATATTGATTATTATTTTGTCTGATCGCTGAATCGTAAACTATATTATCGATGGTCGTGAATATGAGACCATTGTCATGGCCGGGATGAACGCAGATAAAATTCAGGAGTATGCAGGTCTTATGCCATCAGAAGTTCGTGATGCCGTCAATCCTCTCTCCAGCGACAAGGCATGGGCGGTGTTTATGGCCCTGATGCGTCATGGAGACCTGAGGTTCTCCGAATTAAAAGCGATCTTTGAGTCCAGTTCTTCAGGGGATATAGACAAATTCCTGAAAAAACTGGAGATGGCAGGTATCGTCGAGAGAAAGGTGAAAGATCTCGGCGATGCCGGCGATTCCTCAAGGGTATATTATGGGGTCTCATATCTGGGCCGGAGACTGAATGAATCACTTCTTCAGGGTCTTTTTGGTCTCAGGAACCCATCAGACCAACCGGAGCCGCGTCTTGATCATGGGGCGAGTTGTTCGGCACAGAACAAGGGCATCGTGAGTGGCGGCACCCCCGAATATACGGCCCGGTTGAAGACTTCCCCCGGAGTGAGAACCGGAGAGGATAACCACGCGCCGGCGTCCCGGCGCGAGGAGCAGGTGCGGGACCGGAGAGCCAGGAAAAAAGGACTGAACCACCTCAGATCTTGATATCATCCACCCCTGAGTTCTCGATGTGGCGATACACCCCTTCGATGTCGTAGGGGTGGTCGGCGATGTAGTGGTAGACCTCGAGGTAGGTGTTGTACTTCTCGACATAGTCGTTGTGCTCATCGATGAGTTTGAGGTAGGCCCGATGGTCCTGGTCCCACTCTGCACGGGACTCGTAGTTCCCACCGGTGAGTTTTGTCTCCATCTCCTCGATCTCCTCTTCCCATGCCTTCATCCTGTCATGCATGAAGGGGAGGCGCTCCTCGATCTTCTGGTATGTCCCGGTGATCCGGGAGATATAGTTCACCCGGTTGAAGCGCCCGGTGCCGTCGCCGATAGGAACAACAACCGCCTCCGCGCTCCCGTAGGGCTCGGTGTACAGTCCGATGTAAGTCGGTTCGGTGCTCTCGATGTAGAAATATTTCCCGGTCTCTGGCCCCTCGAAGACCCGGAAGGAAGGGTCGCCGCCGGTGCTGATCCTGATGCCCGCCGCCGCGTGGTGCTCGTCGGGGAAGAGGATGAAGGCGGTGTCGTACCCCTCATGGGCCAGGAGGCCGATGAGGAGGAGACTTTTCTCGTCGCAGTCGCCGGTCCGGTCCCTGACCACCTCGACCGGATAGCGAGGGTGGGCCGGGGCGTTCGGGTCATACGGGATCTGCTGGACGAAGGTGATCAGAAACTCCAGGTACTCGCCGGCATTGAGGCCTTCCCGTGCCCTGACCGACCTGAAATCCCTGGCCATATCGTCGAAGAAGTCCTTCATCGCCGGGTCGTCGATGAACCGCCGGTAGTATGCCGTCATGACCCCTGGGTCGTTCCAGTCCGCGCCCGGCGGCAGGCCCTTGTCGACGCTCCGTGCCCCGGCGTAGACGCTGCCGTTCACCTCCACCTCGACGGTATAGGTCTTCCTCTCGAACTTTGTCTCGAAGACTCGCGTCACCGTCGGTTGCCCGGTCGCCGGGACGATCGTCTGGACGGCGACGCCCTCCCTTGTCGTTGCACTCTTCTCTACGGCGGGCAGGTCGGCAGACCCGGCCCGCACCTCGGGAATATCCGCCTGCTCAGGTTGCTCTCCTCCGGGTGCGATCGCGCCGGTATCGGTGCACCCGGCCGTCAGGGAGAAGACGAGCAGGACGCAGAGAAGGAGAGAGATGGTGCTCTGTCTGTTCATGGGGGGTACCTCAGGATGGACAATGGTCTTGTTGCATCGAGTATCTGCCTGCAGATGGAAAAGGGTGTCCTTCGATACACTCCCTGTCACCACATGGCGGGGATCATGAGGATTGACAGGGGGCGGGATTCTGTTGATGGGCGGTGCGGCCCTCTCATCTGATCCACTTCAATGCCGTCCTCGCGGCTCTGTAGAATCGCTCATGAATCGAGAGGATGCCTCAAGCATACTGCATGAAAATTTCGTCTCGCAATTTTTCTGGGCGTGGAAAGATCTTTGATCCCTCTCAATCGCCGCCCCTGCCTATCTTCGGTTCGTGGGAGGTCCGGGGGTTTTCCCCCCGACGCGAGACGGCGGGGAAGATTCTACGATAGGGGGCGGCACGTCTGATCCCCTCTCACCGCGCCTCCTTGCGCACCTCCTCCACGAACCGGCGCATCGCCCCGACGCCATCGACCATCAGCGGCGCCACCTCGTGGACGAAGGCCGTCCTGTCGAGGCTGGTGGTGGGGCGCTCCTCGCGGTACAGGTCGAGGGCCCGCCGACCGTCATAGTCGACGCAGGCCACCCTGATCCCGAACCGGTCCTGGGGGAGCATGACGGCGTCCCCGCCGATCGTCGCCACATGGTGCGGATGGGCGAGGAGGGCGGTGCTGAGGTCGTTGGAACGGGTGACCCCGTACTGTTTGAGGTCGTCGGCAAGGAGGTTGAAGTCGGCGAGGAAGTAGAACCCGCCCTCAGGCACCGTCGTCATCACGCCGTCGATGGTGGAGACCGCCTTGCTCATATACCGGCAGATGATCCCGTGGACCGCCCTCGCCGTCCGCATATATTCCTCGATCGCCGGGTCTTCGGCGTACGCCGTGATCGCGGCGTACTGTACCGGGGTGGAGGCCGAGGTGTACATCGTCGCCGCCACCTTCGTGAAATCGGTGACCAGTTCTTCGGGGCAGTCCTCCGGCAGGATGCATGTGCCCAGGCGGTAGCCTGCAGCCGAGCGGTCCTTCGAGAGCCCTCCGGTGACGAAGGTTCCCTCGGGATACACCGTGCCCATCGAGGTGAAGCGCTCGAACTCGTATGTCGTGAGCGCGTAGATCTCGTCGGCGATCACCAGACACCCGTACTCCCGGCAGATCGCCGCGATCGCCTCCAGTTCCGGTTTTGTGTACAGGGCGCCGGTCGGGTTGTTGGGGTTGTTGAAGATGAGGATGTGGCGCTCTGCCGGATGGGCGGCAAGCACCGCCCTCAGGTCCGCCGGGTCGAGCCGATAGCCCCGCTCGGGCCTGGGCGGAAGCGTCCTGTACTCCTTGCCGAGCAGTTTGATGATCGGGGCATACCCGATCCAGGCCGGCGACGGGATCACCGCGGTCGCCTCCATCATCGAGAAGATGATATAGATGAGTTCCTTGGAGCCGTTGCCCACGACGACCCGCTCAGGTTCGGCCCGGACACCGAAGTGGCGTGCATAGAACCCGGCCACCGCTTCGCGCAGTTCCTCGGTCCCGGCGGCCTCGGTGTAATGTCCGAGTGTGGCCTCCCGTTTCAACGACGTCACCAGTCCGGGCGGCACCGGGAAAGGCGACTGCCCGAAGGCGAAGTTGAAGAACCTGGCATGGCACCCGATAGCGCTGCACCGCTTTCTCTGCTCCGCGACCATCAGTCCGACCCGCAGGTTCTCAGGGACGGCGACCGCATCGATCCGTGGATCTGTCCTGATCGCATACATCTGCTGCATTGCTCTTCCCCACTCCGGCATCCTATGCCGAACCCTCGCTATAAATCCCTTCTGCCGGCTTTGTAGAATCGCTCATGAAGCGAGAGGATACCTCAAGCATACTGCATGAAAATTTCTTCTCGCAATTCTTCTGGGCGTGGAAAGATCTTTGATCCCTCTCAACCGCCGCCCCCGGACCTCCGGGATTGCGATTGGGCCGGGAAGGCAGAGGGGAGAATCATGAAGAGGATGGTGTCGATCCCTGCGTTCTCTTCACGCGAGGATAGAGAGATCTCGTTCGATTGCATCATGGTGGCGACCTTTCGTTCTTGACTCGCCACTAGAGCCTTTTACTCTCTCTCCCTCCTCCTCTCAGAAGCGCTTCGGGTCGGTCTCCACGTCGACGATCGCCGGGACTCCCGAGGCAAGCGCCTCCCTGACGGCAGGGGCGAGTTCGTCGGGCCGCTCCACCCTGAAGCCCTTCCCCCCGCAGGCCTGTGCATAGTCGACGAAGTCGGGGTTGTGCAGGTCGGTCCCGAAGTTCGGGTAATGCTCCACCTGCTGCTCCACCAGGATCATCCCGAGTTCATGGTTGTTGAGGAGGATGACCGTGACCGGGAGGTTATACTTGACCGCGGTGAGGAACTCGGCCATCGCCATCGTAAACCCGCCGTCGCCGGTGATGCAGACGGCCGGGCGGTCGGGGTAGGCCAGTCGTGCCGCCAGCGCCGCCGGGAGGGCGAAGCCCATCGTTGCCAGGTACCCCGACATCACGAACTTCTGTCCGGAGCGCATCCTGAAATTTCGGCCAAACCACCACCCGTTCTCACCCACATCGACGGAGATGACGGCATCGTCGGGGAGGATCTCGGAGAGCACCTGCATGATATAGGGCGGACGGATGGGCACGGCCCTGGAGTCGGCCTCGGCTGCGATCTGTGACAGCCATTCCGCCTTCTGGCCGGCGATCTGTTCCTTCGCCCCGTTCTCCTCCCGTTCATCGAGATGCTCCAGCAGACGCGGGAGCACGACGGCGCAGTCCCCCCAGAGAGAGAGCGTCTCCCGGTTCTTCCCGAGTTTGACCGGGTCGAGATCGATCTGGACGAGCGGTGTCTCCTCCGGCACCCGCGTCCGCGTGGAGAACCCGACCCCGCAGGTGAGGAGGAGGTCGGCCCCGGTCGCCCATCTCCGCGCCGCAGGCGTGCCCACGCTCCCGAGCACCCCGATATGCCAGGGATGGTCCTCGGGGATCAGTCCCTTGGCCCGGTAGGTGGTGAGGACCGGGGCCCTGATCCTCTCCGCGATCGCAAGGAGACACTCCGTCGCCCCGCGCGCCCCCCACCCCGCGATGATCACCGGCCTCGATGCGGCGTTGACGACCCTGGCCGCCCCCGCCACCAGATCGTCGTCGGGTGCGATCCTGACCGACGGCGGCGTCCCCTCCCGCGGGCAGCAGGTAGGGTCGAGAATCTCCTTCTGGATATTGTTCGGGACCGAGAGCTGGGCCACACCCCTACCCACGAAAGCCCGGCGCACTGCCATATCGACGAGTTTGAGGGCGCGGCTCTTCTCGTGAACCGTGTTGTTGAAGATCGTGACCGGCCTGAAAAAAGCGTCCTGGTCGATCTCCTGGAACCCCCCCGGCCCGACGTACTGGCCTTCCACCTGTCCGTTGAGGGCCAGGACCGCGGCCCGGTCCTCCTTTGCATCGTAGAGCCCGGTCGCCAGGTTCGTCGCCCCCGGCCCTGCGATCGTCACGCAGGCCGCCACCTTCCCGGTCAATTTATGGTAGGCCGACGCAGCCAGCGCCGCATTCTCTTCATGCCGCACCTGAATGAACCTGGCGTCCGGATGCTTCCTGACGGCGTCGATGATCCCGAGCGACGAAGTGCCCGGCACCCCAAAGAAAAGGTCGATCCCCCACCTCACCAGTTCCGCGATCATCGCCTCGGCGACGGTCTGCTCCCCGGCGGGTGTACTCTTCTCGTCCATCTTTGCGTCCCCCCGCCCTGCTGATCCCCCTCCCTCTGATATATCTCTATCCTGAATGTTCTCCCCCGGGGCCGGGCCGGCGGCACCCTTCAGGCGGGACCAGGATCTCAAACCTCGCTCCCCTGCCAGGTGTCCCCCGCTCCCTGATGGAGATCCCGGTGGCCGAGAGGATCTCTCGCGTCAGGAAGAGCCCGAGGCCAGAGTGCGAACCGTACTGCCTCTCGAAGATCTTTTCTTTGATCTCTGCGGCCACGCCCCTGCCGTCGTCCTCGACGGTGATGACCCCCCGCCCCTCGAACTCCGAAGCGCTCACCTTCACCGTCGTGACGGTGCCGCCGTGCCTGATGGTGTTCTCGAAGAGGTTGTAGAAGACCTTCCTGAAGAGAGGGTCGGCATAGATTTCAAGATCCCCGGCCTCCACATCGAGGGCGATGCCGTGGTTCTTGAGGATCCTGGATGCCTGATCCGCCTCGATCGCCACCGACTGCCACTCGGGCGTCCTGATGCCAAGATCGCGGTAGTCCTTTGAGGCGGCGATATGCTCTGCGATCATCTCCGAGGCTTCGAGGATCCGCCTGACGTACATCTTCTGCTCTGAATCTTCAGGCGTGATCTCGTCGAGAATCCCTCCGTACCCGGCGATCACTTCGAGCTGGTTCTTGATATCGTGCTGGGAGATCTCGCTGAGGATCGAGACCTTTTTATGGGCGATGCGGAGTGCGTCCTCGGTCTCCTTGAGCCTGCTGATGTCCCTGACCAGGAGGAAGTGGCCGGTGGTCCTGGAGCGCCAGTCGGTGATGGGAGAGATGCGCAGTTCGTAGTGTTCTCTGCTCCCGTCCGCCTTTTTCATGCTCTGGACATGGGTGGCCTCGTATTTTCCTTCATATCCCTTCTGGAGTTCAGGGAAATGGTTGATGAACTCCGCCGCCGGCAGTCCGGTCAGTTCTTCCGAGTGGTGCCGCACCATCTCCTCGCCTTTTTTGTTCGCCTCGATGAGTCTGAACTGTGGGTCGAGGACAAAGATGCCGTCGGTGAGGGCGTTGAAGTACCGGTCCTTGGAGAGGGGAACCGTGCCGAAGAGCCCTTCCTTAAGCGCCCCGGCCGAGGCGGCGAGAGCGGCGGCCATGACACAGAGGACACACCATCCTGCAGACGGGGTCAGGCCGGACGCCGTGAGAGGGGGTGAGAGGACCGCCGCCCACGGGATGAGCGCTCCCATCAGAACAAACCCGATCTGACGCCTGTACATCGCCGGTGCCGTGAGGAGCATCGCCACCAGGAAGATGATGCTTATGATGACGACGAGGTACGCTGCGCCGGTGATGAGGAGGTACGGGGTGCCCTCCACGAGTTCTGTGATCGTCATGGTGTTGGAGAGACAGAGCACGACCGCAGTAACCGGGACGATGGCGGCGGAGAGGGTCGCGGCCAATGTGAACCTCTGTTCTTTGCCGGTATACAGCATGACAAAGGCCATCCATGCCGGAACCAGGACGGCGACCCCGACGAGCGCCGCCTCCCCCCAGAAAACCTGCCAGTTCCGGCCGAGCGGGAGGAGGGCCGATCCTTCGCCGAGCGACCAGACCAGAACCCCGAGGGCGAAGACGAAAAATGCCCGTGCACCTGATGCTTCACGGCGTTTCCAGCTCGCGAAGGCGATGACCGAGGCTATGGCGAGCGAGGCGACCATGACAAAGGTGCCGGGGATGTAAGCGTACATTGCTGCTGACTCTCTGGTGCTGGTGTGGAGATCTGACTGAAATGACTGGATTACGGCACGATACGACAAGGCTTGGAGTTTGATCTGATGTTTCTCCGGGATACTGATCTATCTTTGGGAGAATGAACCGGATTCTCGTATGACCTGAGGCCTGCGCCGTGGGAGGTGCCGCACCTCGCGCAACGCGCTCAGGATCTCTCCAGGATTCCAGGCCATCCGGGGACCGCCTACGGAACTGGTGCGAGGGGTTGGAGATATGCCTGAAATGGGGAGGAAAATCTCTCTATTGCGAGGAGATCGCGAGATTTCGATGAGATCTGACAGAAGGTTTAAACCCGGAAATACGAATCTCTGATCAACGCACTCACAGGAGGTGAGGCACCATGGCAAAGAAGGGTAGCAAGAAGCAGCCGAAGGAACCCAAGCAGTGAACTCCAGTTCACAAAGCCCCCTATATTTTTTTTTATTCTGCTCACACGGACCAATACACCGGCCAAAAAAATAGGGCGGGGTCCATACCCCATCTACTCTTCGGATTTTTCTTCAGCCGGTTTTTTCACGGCCTTCTTCTCGGGCTTGACATAGGTGATCTTCACCGTCTTCACGCCCTCGTGCTCTGAGAAGGCCGGGCGGTACTCGGCATCCATCGAGAGACAGTGCACCGGACAGACCTCCACGCAGCAGTTGCAGACATGGCACTTGAAGAGGTCGATCTCCCAGAGTTTCTCGTCACGCATGACGCAGATCGCATCGGCCGGACACTTGCGCATGCACATCCCGCATGAGATGCACTTTGCGGGGTCGATGGTCACATGCCCGCGTGAGATCGGATACTGCTTGGCCGGTTCGGCCGGGTAGCGGATGGTGGACGGGCCGTGGATGAGCGACTTGATCACCGTCTTTGCCATCTCGAAATATACCATCTCTCTCACCTCTCCAGACACCCGATGCACGGGTCGATGGTCAGCACGATCACCGGCACATCGGCAAGTTCGCAGCCCTCCAGCATCTTGACCAGGGGCGGGATGTTCGTCATCGTCGGCGTCCGCACGCGGTGGCGGGCAAGTTTTCTGGTGCCGTTGCCCTTGACATAGTGGATCACCTCGCCGCGGGGCTGTTCGGCCCGCGAGAAGTACTCGCCCTCGGGCTTGCCGGTCACCTTCACCTCGATGGGACCGTCAGGGATCTTCTGGACCGCTTCTTTGATCAGGTCGATGGAGGTGAAGAGTTCCCGTGCCCGCACCGCACACCTGGCATAGCAGTCGCACCCGTCCTCGACGACCGGCTTGAAGTGAAGACGGTCGTAGGCGGCGTACCCGTTCATCCTGATATCTGAAGCGACCTTGCTCCCCCGCAGCGTCGGGCCCACGGCGCCGAGTTCGTAGGCGTCCTCAGGCGAGAGCATCCCGACGTTCTTGAGCCTGGACTTCACCGAACTGTCGAGGAGGAAGACGTCCATCATATCCTTGAGCTCGCCCCTGATCCCCTCCAGACCGTTGACCATCTCGTCGAGTTTCTCGCTGTCGATATCTCGGCGGACACCGCCGACCTTGGCGGCCCCCTGGATCACCCGGCCGCCGGTCGTCGCTTCCATGTCGTCGAGGACATGCTCGCGCAGACGCCAGGCGTCCATGAAGAGATTCTCGAAACCCATGCCGTCGGCAAAGAGCCCGAGCCAGAGGAGGTGGGAGTGCATCCTCGAGTACTCCGACCAGATCACCCGCAGGTACTCGGCACGCTCTGGCACCTCGACGCTCATCAACTGCTCGATGCCCTGACAGTAGGTCATCCCGTGGATGAAACTGCATATCCCGCAGATCCGCTCGGCGATATAGACATATTCAGGATATTCCCGCTTTTCGACCAGCGTCTCCAGGCCGCGGTGGACATAGCCGACCCCCGGAATCGCTTCCTTCACCTTCTCGTCCTCGACGACCAGGTCGAGGTGGAGGGGTTCGGGGAGCACCGGGTGCTGCGGGCCGAAAGGCACGACTATTTTCTTTGACATGGTTCCTCCCCCCTGAAGGTGACGTTTGCAAAGGGAAACTTCTTCGCCGTCTTGAAGAGCGTGCCGTTGTAGTCGAGGCTCATGCCCTCGAACGTCAGGCCGAAGAAGTCGTGGATCTCGTTCTCGTAGATGAAGGCCGCCCAGTAGATCCCTGAGATGCTCTTCACCGTCGTCTCTGGCGGCACCATGACCCGCAGGCTCTCGAAGTGGAAATCTTTGTCGAAGCTGTAACTGAGCTCGAAAGAGTCCTCGACCATCGAGCAACTCACCTGGACGAGGCGGAAGCCCCGGTTATGATAGACCTGCACCTCCTTGTGCAGGTCTGCGAGGGCGATCTCTCTGAGCACCTGTTCTTCAATTGCCATGCTGTCTCTCCGTTTCTTTCATCGCTGTCCGTTTCTCTTCGAGGATGCCCAGGGCCTTGACGATGCCGTCGATGATCGACTCGGGCCTTGCGGCACAGCCGGGGACATAGACGTCGACCGGGATGACCTGGTCGACGCCGCCGGCCATATTGTAGCACTCCCTGAAGACCCCGCCGGAGCAGGCGCAGATCCCGACGGCCACCACGACCTTGGGGTCGGGGATCTGTTCGTAGGTGTTCTTGACAACCTCACGGTTGATCTCGTTGATCCCGCCGGTGATCACAAAGACATCGGCATGTTTCGGGTTTCCGGTATTGATGATCCCGAAGCGCTCCACGTCGTACAGCGGGGTGAGGCAGGCGAGCACCTCGATGTCGCAGCCATTGCAGCTGGACGCGTCGTAGTGGAGCAGCCAGGGTGACTTTTTCAGATATGCCATGCTTCAGACCCCCACATAGTAGTAATATACGATGACGAGGTTCAGGAACCCCAGGATTGCGGCAACGCCCCACCCGCTCTTCATGGTCCACTGCCACTTCATCCTGGAGAAGGTGTTGTCGATGAAGATCTCCAGGAGGTAGGCGAGGGCGATGACCACGACGGCCAGCACCGGGTTGAACCCGAAGAAGAGATAGATCATCCCGAGGAGGACGACGGTCTCGTACCAGTGGGCGATCTCGATCTTGCCCAGGACCGGGCCGGCGAACTCGGTGGTCAGCCCTTTCACCAGTTCCTGGTGGGCATGGTGCGAGGTCGAGATGTCGAAGGGCGACTTGCGCAGTTTGATGGTCAGGATGGTCAGGAAGCCCAGGAAGACGCCCGGCAGGTACAGGATCGCCGGGACTGTCGAGGTGGCGATATCGCTGATATAGAAACTCCCGGTGACCATATAGAGCCCGACCGCCGTGAGGATCACCATCGGCTCGTAGGCCATCAGGGTGATCAGTTCGCGTTCTGCGCCGATGTAACTGTACGGCGAGTAGGCGGCGTACGCACCCAGCACGATGAAGATGTGGGCCAGAGTGAAGGCGAAGATGACGAGCAGGAAGTCGCCTCCGGCGAAGAAGTACGCACCGCTCACTGCCATGAAGACGAGGTAGGCCAGGATGTAGAGGTTCTGCGAGGGAGTGACGGTGACGTCCTCCTTCTCGAAGAGTTTGGCCACATCGTAGAAGGGCTGGAGGACCGGCGGGCCGACCCTGCCCTGCATCCTGGCGGTGACTTTCCGGTCGATACCGGCGATCAGTCCGCCGAGGAGGGGGGCGAGGATCAGGAAGACGATGGCTGTGATGATCGAGGTCACAAGATCACCCCCTGGCTCATGCCCCATGCAACCAGGGCCGCGGCCACCAGGATGAGGAGGATACAGACCGGGTTGCCCCAGCGCAGGAGTTTCTTCTCGCCGAAGTATTCCTCGAAGTAGTAGTTTCTGGTGGTCATCTCGCGCTGGATGCCGAGAGACCCGGCGAACTTCAGGTCAGGTGTCGTAGACCGACCGCCCATGTAGACCGGCAACTTCCGGCTCTCTTTGCTGGAAGTGTACAGGGAGAGCGGCAGGAAGAGCAGGAGGAGAACCATGAGCAGCATGATAATGATGTTGTCCTGTGCAAGCCGCGCCGTCTCGCCGTAGACTCCGAGGACATAGGGCTCGATGAGCACCGAGGAGACGAGGGGGAAGAGCAGGGCGGCGAGCACGGTGAGTGCGGCGAGCGAGGAGAGAACCACCCACTTGCCGCGGGAGACTGTTCCTTCGAGGTTCTCACCGAACGGTGTCACCGCGAGGATCTTGCCCATCCACTTGGCCCAGAAGAAGACCGTGACGGCGCTGCCGAAGGCGAGGATGGTGACAAAGACGATCCCGAAGGGTGCGTCGATGAACCCCTCGATCGCGGCCCACTTGGAGATGAGCATGCCGAAGGGTGCGAGGAACATGCCGGCGATCCCGATGGCGATCATCACGGCGATCTTCGGGAACTTGACGATCAGTCCGTCCATGTCCTCGATGTCCCGGCTGCCGGTGCGGTGTTCGACCGTCCCGACGCAGAGGAAGAGGAGCGACTTCGCAACCGCGTGGAAGATGATGAGCATGATCGCGGCCCAGACCAGTTCGGGCGTCCCGACGCTGGCACATGCAACGATGAGCCCGAGGTTGGCGATGGTCGAGTAGGCGAGCACCTTCTTCGCGTTGGTCTGCGAGATGGCGATGGCCGAGGCGAGCAGGAAGGTGACGGCGCCGACCATGCCGAAGGCCACGCCGGCAAGGGTGCCGAGGAGCACGGGAGCGAACCTGACGATGATGTAGACGCCGGCCTTGACCATGGTGCTCGAGTGGAGCAGGGCGGAGACCGGGGTCGGGGCGACCATTGCGCCGACAAGCCATCCGGAGAAGGGCATCTGTGCCGCTTTGGTGAGGCCTGCGAAGCAGATGAGCACCGCGGGGATGATCGCAACAGACTGGCCGGAGGCGATGAGGGCGTCGAGTTCGAAGAGTCCGCCGGCCGGGTCGACACTTGCGAGGTACAGGAAAGACGCCGCAAAGGCGATCCCGCCGAGGAGGTTCAACTTCAGGGCGAGGAAGGCGTTGTTCGTCGCTTCTTCGGTCTCGGAGTAGCCGATGAGCAGGAAGGACGAAAGCGTCGTGATCTCCCAGAAGAAGAAGACCCAGAGCAGGTTGTTCGAGAAGACCAGCCCGAACATCGCGGCCAGGAAGACGAAGACCACGAAGAAGAACATCTTCCTCCGGTCTCTCACCTCGGGGTGGTGCTCGTGGTAGGTGTTCATGTAACTGGTGGCATAGACGGCGATAAGGCTCCCGATGATACCGATGATCAGGGCCATGATGATGGAGAACTCGTCGATGAAGAGGTTCTTCACGGGTTCGAGCCCGCCGGCCATGGTCATCTCAAAGTAGAGCGTTATGGCGGTCTGTACAAGTACAAGCAGGACGGCAAGGTATTGCTTGAACTTTATACCCAGGTACAGCAGTAGAAGGGCGATGGCCATCTCGATGACAAACATCACCTGCGCCGTCGGTTCAAAGGGGAAGGGGAAGTAAACCGACCCTCCGGTGAAGGAGGTTGCGAAGAGGTAGATGGAGCCAAGGGAGATGACCAGACCCGATAATGCAATAATTGCATCTCTGATCCGGTTATTAGGCAACAATAACAGGATGAATGCAATTATACAGGGAAAGAGTATCAGGAATATTAGTTCATTCATCCGTATCCCTCACTCATTCGGTGGATTCTAGGGGTTTATTAACCATCCGAATCACGCACTTTGATCAGTAAAAAACCTGTCGATATTACGGGTTCTCGCATGGTTTTCATTTGTTCTTCGTCTTCTGGCGCAGTCTGTGTCTATCGGGTTTTAGATATTCAATTTATTTTTTATGCCAAATTTGGGATTATTTTTCATTTTTTTCATTTATGCGCGCTCCGATCTGCAAAAGACCTTCATGATTAATATTTTACATGATCGAATCCACATTTCCTGCTCAAACCCTGGGCTTTTATTCTCTGTGTCCATAAGGTACATGCAATGCGTCCGTCATATCTGGGAAAGATCGCGTTGCACTGGTGCGATCACTGTCATGCACCGGTCCTCGGCGAACAGTGCGCATGCGGGGCCGAGGCAAGATCGGTCGCCATCACTCCGCCGGGTGATGCCCGGCCCGCGATGGCCGCCGACGTCGAACTGGTCAATGCGGTTTTTCAGGAGCACTTCGGTGTCCCCCTCATCCCCGAGGGACACCTTGCCGTCCTCAACAAGGTGCCTGAGATCGACCGGATGGAGGAGGTGGTCCTCGGCGGGACCATCGTCGCCGCCATCCGTTATCTCCCCAAAGAAGGAGTCTGGGAACCCCTCCCGCGGCCCGCGGCCGCCAGGTACTGCACGCCGACAAAGCGATACGTCGTCGTCGACGATGGTGCCGTGCCCTTCGTCAGGGACGGGTCAAGCCTCCTTGCTCCCGGACTCGCCGAGATCGAGGACTCGGTCAGGGCGGGCGACGAGGTCTTCCTCCTCTCGCAGTCGGGCGAGTGCATCGGCGTGGGCCGGGCCAAGGTCGACGCCGCAGAGGCGCGCACCATGACGCGGGGCCAGGTGGTGCGGACACGCAAGACCGCCCCCGCAGAGGTTGTCCCCGGCCCGGCGACCTGGGACGAGGCGGTGACGGCGAACCGGCGGATCCTCGATGCCTATGAGGGTGCCTCCATCGATTTCATCAAGAAGGTCTGCGCCGATCACGAGGATCTCCCGAGGAACACTTCGTACTCCGGCGGCAAGGACAGTCTTGTCACGCTCCTGCTGGTCCTCAAGGCGGTCGGGAAGGTGCCGCTCCTGTACGCGGACACCGGCCTGGAGTTCCCTGAGACCGAGTCAAATGTCGCGACCGTCGCCGCCCGGTACGGTGTCGATGTGGTGCGGGCCGAGACCGGGGAGGCGTTCTGGGAACACTTCGCGGTCGAGGGGCCGCCTGCGGTCGATGCCCGCTGGTGTTGCCGGGTCTGCAAACTCGAACCTGTCGGGCGGGTCATCGCCGAGCGGTGGGGCGAGTCGCTCTCCTTTATCGGTCAGCGGAAGTACGAATCTCTGAACCGGAAGCGGAGCCCCAGGGTGTGGCGGAACCGGAAGGTCAGAAACCAGCTCTCGGCCGCTCCGATCCAGCACTGGACGGCCCTCCATGTCTGGCTTTATCTCTTCAGGGAGAAGGCGCCGTACAATGTGCTGTACGACCGCGGCCTGGACAGGATCGGGTGTTTTATGTGCCCGTCAAGCGACCTTGCAGTGCTCGAAGAGATCAAGAGAGATTACCCGCACCTCTGGGAGAACTGGGAGGAGCGGCTTCGGGCCTGGCAGGAGGAGCACGGCCTGCCCGAGACCTGGGTGACGGATAGCGAATGGAGAAAACAGGGGTCTGGCAGGGATGAAGAAGATAGTTATAATTGATTACGGTCTGGGGAACCTCCGGAGTGTCAGCCGCGGGCTTGAGAAGGCGGGGGCCTCGGCTGTGATCTCATCCGACCCGGAAGCGATCGCCGCGGCCGACGCCCTCGTCCTCCCCGGCGTCGGGGCGTTCAGGGACGGGATGGAGATGCTCGGCCCCATCGAGGCGACGGTGCGGGAGCAGGCCGGCGAGGTGCCGGTGCTCGGGATCTGTCTCGGGATGCAGATGCTGATGGAGAGTTCCGAGGAAGGCGGCCTGCGGGCGGGCCTGGGCCTGGTCCCCGGCACGGTCAGGCGTTTCCCGCGGGTGCCTGAGATGAAGGTGCCGCACATGGGCTGGAACACGCTCTCGGTGCCGGCCGACGAACCGCTCTTCGATGGAGTGCCCGACGGGTCGTACGTCTATTTCGTCCACTCGTACTATGCCTCGGCCCCGGCCGAGCATACCATGACCACGACCGAATATATCCACGAGTTCGCGTCCTCGGTGAAGAACGGGATGGTCTATGGGGTTCAGTTCCATCCTGAGAAGAGCGGGGAGACGGGACTTTTGATCCTGAAAAATTTTATAGAACTGGATTGAAAGGGGCGGCGAGCCCTTCTCTGTTTTTTTGTCGGTGCGGCGTGATGGCGGCACGTCTGAACGATCACCATACCGATCCCTCGCGCTGATCGATCGCATGCATTCCTCCATGAATCGCACCGGGGGCACGGCGGTTTCGATCCTTCTGTGAGGGCGGCTCTTATGATCGGAGAAGCCCCGCCCACCAGGCGCGGGGCGGTTCACTCATCGAACAAGGGGTCCACAAAAAATAGAGAACTCCTTCAGGCCCGCTCTTCTCTTTTCCGGTAATACGAGAAGTACAGGTAAACCTCGTAGAGCAGGAGCAGCGCGATCACGCCCGCCCCACCGAGGAAGAAGGCGACGACGCGGGCGTCCAGCCCCGGCCCTGCATCCGGCCCCACATCCTGCTCAAGCCCCTCCGTCCCACCGCCATAGGCGGTGGGCTCGGGGGTCATCAGCACGCGCGGCATCGCCGGCGGCATCTCCGGGGCCGGTGCGATGATCGGCAGGAGGAGCGCGGCGGCCAGACTCGCAATGACGACGAACCCGAAGAGGGACGCGTATTTGAGAAGGATCGACTTGATGTCCTTCACCGGCGGAGCGACGATCAAGAGCCGTTCGGTGAGGCCGTAGACCTTCACCTCGCGCCCTTTCGTGCTCCACCTCGTCTTCACGATCTCGATCAGTTCAGCCTCGGCGAGGTTCTCGATATGATATTTGAGGGTGGTGATGGGGATGGAGAGACGCTCGGCGATCTCGGCGGCGCTCCTCGGGCCGTCCTTGAGAGATCCCAGGATGTCGTTGGCCGTCTGGCTCGACATGGCCTTTGCGATCTTCTTCGCCCGCTCGTCTCCGGGCTCCAGCACTACGATCTCTTCAGACATTGAGCTTGGCTGCGATGAGTGCCCGGCCGCGGGCAAGAGCCTCGTTGATCATCGAGGCGTCCTGGCCGCTCCCCTGGGCAAGGGTTGGTTTTCCGCCGCCTTTCCCGCCGAGGGCCGCGCAGACCTCGCGGATGATCTCGGTGGCATTCAGATCGTCGGTCGGCGAGGCCACGACAGCGTGGACCCGGTCGGTCCCGCCGGCGAGCACGGCGATCTTCCCGCTCTCCGCGACCCGTGAGGCAAGGGCGACCAGTTCCTTGGGCGGGAGGTCGACCTCCTTGATCACGGCCTCGAGTCCGCCGATCTCCTCGCCCTTGAGCTGGTTCACTTCGAGTTCGACGACCTTCTCCTGCAGTCTCTCGATCTCCTTTCTCTGCTCCTTCCACTCGGTGAAGAACCTGGTCACGCTGGAGGGGAGGTTCTCCTGCTGGACGCTGAGGGTCTCGGCCGATGCATCGATGAGATCTTTGAGGTGCTGCATCGCATAGATCGCCGCGATCCCGGCCGAGAACTCCAGACGCTCGAACCCGTCCTGGATGTGCTCGACTCTGAGGATGGCGATCGGTCCGACCTCGCCGGTGGACCGGCAGTGGGTGCCTGCGCAGGCCTGGACGTCGCCTGCCATCTGGACGACCCGGATCACCTTGCCCGGCGGGACACCGCCCTGGTAGAGACCGAAGCCGTACTTCTGCTCGGCCCTGGTCCGGTTCTCCTGGCTGATGTAGACCGGGAGGTTCTCCATCACGATCTCGTTGGCGCGAAGTTCGATCCTGGTGAGTTCTTCAGGTGTGATATGCTTGAAGTGCCTGAGGTCCAGGCGCGAGGTCTCGCTTCCCTTCTGGGCGCCGGCCTGGTGAATGTGAGCGCCGAGCACCTCCTGTGCGGCGTGGAGGAGGATGTGGGTGGCGGTGTGGTGACGCATCAGCGACCATCTCCGCTCCTCGTCCAGGATACCCTTCACCCGCTCGCCGCGCTTGAGGGGCGCGCCCTGCACCTTGTGGAGGATCACGTTGCCGAGTTTGACAACGCTCTCCACTCTCGCGACCGTCTCGGCGGTGACGAGGGTGCCGGTGTCCGAGGGCTGACCGCCGCCTTCAGGATAGAAGAGGGTCTGGTCGAGGACCACGTACCCCTCGAAGACGTCGATGACCATCGCCTCGAACTCGAAGGAGGCAGGCTGCTCGTAGTAGAGCGCCCTCGTCTCCGGCAGTCCGCCGGCCCGGTCGTGGAACTTCGCCAGCGGGTCTTCGGCCTTCTCAGGCCGGTTCTCGGAGTGGATGTCGGCGATCTGCGAGTAGAAATCGTCCGGGATATCGACGACCGCCCCTTCCTGGGCGGCGATCTCCCTGACCATCTCGGGCGGGATGCCGTGGGAGTCGTACAGGGTGACGACCTCCTGGAGAGGGATCCGCTCGCTCTTCTTCTTGTACGACTTGGCGAGACGCTGGACTGTTCTGGCGCCGCGCGCGAGGGTGGCGGCGTACTTCTCGGTCTCGCGCTCGATGATGTCCCTGACCACGCTCACGCTCTGCTCAAAGGAGTCGGTGCCGATGGTCCGTATCTGCATCTCGACCAGGTCGGCGAGAGTGTCCTTGAGGTCGAGGTCGCTCATCATCCGCAGGGTCCGCCTGATGACGAGGCGGGCGAGGTAGCCCTCCTTGACATTGGACGGGACGATGCAGTCGCCGAGCATGTAGGCCAGGCAGCGGGTGTGGTCGGCGATGGCGTAGATCTTCTCGATGGGAGTGATCATCCGGTCGAGTTTGTCGAGGGGGACGTCGATGGCGTCCGCGACCTTCCGGCGGAGCTGGTAGAGGTTGGCGCCGCTGATGTCCATGAGCCCGGCAAACTTGGCGTTGAGCCCGAGGATCTTGGTGAACTCCTTGTTGTCAAGGAGGTGTTCGAGCCCGGCGGACTGCATCAGGTGGCTGACCATCGTGGGGAAGACGGCGTCGTAGACGGTCGGCGAGCCGCGGGAGGCCCAGGTGATCCGCTCCAGCCCGTAGCCGGTGTCCACGATCCGCATCTTCATCGGGTAGTAGGGTTCGCCTTCGAGATCGATCGGTTCCTGATCGTTGGGCTCCCTGGTGAAACACATGAAGACGAGGGTCGCCACTTCGAGCCCGGCGATGAGCACCTCGACCGAGGCGCCTGCGTTGCCGCCGCCGATCCAGGGGTGTTCCTTGTAGGTGACCTTTTCCAGGTCGGCACCGATGGAGGCGAGGAACTGGTCGCAGAACTCGACCGTCCGGTCTTTCCAGTAGATGTCCTCGACGGGTGAGTTGAAGGCATGGTGGGCCATCATCTCAAAGAGCGTGAGGTGCCTGCCCGACCGTCCGACCGAGTCGAGGTCGTTGAGCCTGATGCAGGGCTGGGAGATGGTGAGCGGGTTGGCCGGCGGGGGCACGAGTCCGCTCGTCACATAGGGCTGGAAGTCGGCGATGGATGCGATGGTCAGATAGATGTCGTCTCTCCAGCGTGCGACGACAGGATACCGTTCGATCCTCGTATGGCCGTGGCGCTCGAAAAACGAAAGAAACGCCTCTCTCATCTCGTCAAGGGTGTGCGGTTCAAAGACCGGGTTGCCGATGAATGAGTACGGCTCGCAGGGGGCGTCGCCGCAGGTCTCCCGTTCGGGATCGCGCGTCCAGTAGGCTGCACCGCACTTGGTGCAGATCTTGCGCACGAATCCCTGGGATTTAAAATAATCAAGTTGATACTCTTCTTCGAGCATTCAAAACCACGTCTTGGTATTGTATTACTTGTCAATGATTCATAATAGTGTTCATCGTGCCTGCCGATTCTCTCCCAGGAAGTCGAGATACCAGGCGTCTTTTTGAGTGTATTGGTTGGTAAGAGTGGCGATCCGGACGGCCAGGATGTGCCGGCAACATCGGCCCCGGTAGGTGAAGTCTTTGCAGGTGCAGAAATCGTCTTCAACGATATAATCTTCATCTCGTCCTTTGACCACGAAAAAATCGTTGTATTTCTCGACTCTGCCGCTTTCGACCGCTTCGACGGCCTTCTGCCCGCGCATCCGATACCGCTTGCGAAGGCCATCGCGGATCTCGGGGGTGAGGCCGGCCTCCTTAACTTCCGCCCAGAAGTCGATCATGGGAAGGTGGTGAGGCGGGGTGCGTCCGCGATATATTCCCAGCCTTCGCGCAGGGCGAGCGCTTCCATCGCCGGGGCTTCGAGGGCGTAGTGAGTCGACTCGATGCAGGGGATGGGAGAGGTCCGGGCGACGTGGTGCTTCAACTCCGCAGAGAGGAAGGCGTCGGCGCCGAGGGCGACCGCTTCCTCGATGAGGTCGGGGTCGAAACCGCTCCCGCCGACGACGCCGAGGCGTTCGGGATCTTTTGCCTCGCCCCAGACCCTGACGTTGCCGCCGATCCGCTCGACCATCTCCGCAAGCGGGAGGGTGCAGCGGCCGACGACGCCGAGCGACATCCTCTCGGTATCTTCGAGGCCGAGGCGCTCTGCAAGGATGTCGTTCACCCCGCCGACGGCGCGGTCGAAGTTGGTGTGCATGCCATAGAGGTTGATGCCGTGGCTGAGGAGGGGGGCGAGGACCGCTGCGTCCTGTCCCCGCACCGCGGTCACCGGCGTCCAGAGGGGGGTGTGGTGGACGACGAGGAGGTCGGCGCCCATGGCCGCGGCGGTTTTTGCCACGGCGGGCGTGGCGTCGAGGGCGCAGCAGACCGTCCCGACCTCCTCCCGTCCTTCGACGATGAGACCGATCCGTCCCTCGTCGAATTCTTCTGCAAGGTCAGGCGGTGCAATCTCTTCGAGACGCGCAACAAGGTCTGCGATATGCATACTCAGGAGTCGCCGTCCCCGATAATGAAACGATGTATTACCTGAGGTAATTGGAAAGACCTATTAATATGCTCAATCCATATCAGGATATGGAGAAGTCCATCGAAGAGATTAATATAAGAATACGCGATGGCAACGCCCGCGTCGTCACGGCAGAGGAGATGCCGGAGATCGTCGCGGAACTCGGCGAGGAAGGAGCCCTCAGGGAGGTGGATGTGGTCACCACCGGTACCTTTGGGGCGATGTGCTCATCAGGCGCCTTCCTCAACTTCGGTCATGCCGACCCCCCGATCCGGATGGAGCGGGTCTGGCTCAATGATGTCGAGGCCTACAGCGGACTGGCGGCGGTGGACGCCTACCTCGGGGCGACGAGCGAGTCGACGACGCAGGGGAACGCCTACGGCGGCGCTCACGTCATCGAGGACTTCGTCTCGGGCAAGGCGATCGAACTGCGCGCCATCTCCAAGGGCACCGACTGTTATCCGCGCCGGACGGTGACGACAACCCTGCTCCTCGAAGATCTCAACGATGCCGTCATGGTCAATCCGAGGAATTCTTTCCAGTGTTATGACGCCGCTACGAACATGACCGAGCGTGTTCTTCATACCTATATGGGGATGCTCCTTCCCCACAGCGGCAATGTCTCGTTCTCGGGTGCAGGCGCACTTTCCCCGCTTGCAAACGACCCCGCGTACCATGTGATCGGGAGCGGCGTCCCGATCTTCCTGGGCGGCGCCCAGGGGATGATCGTGGGTCAGGGCACCCAGTCCTCGCCGGCGACCGGGTTTGCAAACCTGATGACCACGGGAAATCTCAAGGAGATGAACGCGGACTTTCTCCGCGCCGCGACCTTCATGGGCTACGGCGTGACGATGTACGTCGGCGTCGGTGTGCCGATCCCGGTCGTGGACCTGGATGTGGTGCGGAGCACGGCGGTGAGAGACGAGGAGATCATGACCGATATCGTCGACTATGGTACGCCGAGCAACAACCGCCCGACCATCGCCCGCGTCAGTTATGCCGAACTCAAGAGCGGGAAGGTGGAGATCGGCGGCGAAGAGGTCAGAACGTCCTCGCTCTCCAGTTACCGGAAGGCGCGGGAGGTCGCCGAGTGTCTCCGCACCTGGGTGGAGGGAGGTTCGATGGAACTCACCCTCCCGACCCGCCGGTTCAACGCGGCCAAGCGGACCGGTCCGATGCGCGAGACGAAGGTGGTGCCCAGGGTGCGCGAGATCATGGACACGCAGGTGGTGGCCGTCGCCGAGGACGAACTGATCAGTGCGGCCGCGGCGAAACTGCTCAAGGGCGAGACCAACCATCTCCCGGTCCTCAACGGAGACGGGCAACTGGTCGGGATCGTGACCACTTACGATGTCACCAAGGCGGTGGGGAGCACCCGCGACCTCACGGTGGTGCGGGACATCATGACCCGCCGGGTGGTGCGGACGTCGCCCGAGGAGGCGGTGGATATTGCGGCCCAGAAACTCGAACGGCACAATATCAGCGCTCTGCCGGTGGTCGACCAAGCCAACCGGGTGATCGGGATGCTCTCTGCGATCGATCTAGGAAAGCTCCTTGGCGGGAGGTGGCAGGCATGAAACTGCTGGTCTCGTTCTCCCGCAAGAAGGTCAGCGAACCGATCATCGCAAGGGTGGTCAGGGATACCGGGGTGCTCATCAATGTCGAGCGGGCGCGGATCGAGCCGAGCGAGGGGAAGGTGCTGATCGATGTCCCTGACGAGAGTGCAAGGTTGATCTCCGAGAAGATGCGCGCACTCGGGGCCGCGGTCGAGGTGCTGGAGCACGCCGTCATGCACGACGACGATGAGTGCGTGGACTGCGGGGCGTGCGTCAGCGTCTGTCCGCAGGAGGTCTTCTCCTTCGACGAGGAGTGGAAACTCACCCTCGACCAGAGCAGGTGTGTCCTCTGCGGGCGGTGCGTGCAGGCCTGCCCGCATGGGGCGTTGACGGTGGAGAAGTAATCTTTATACTTTTTTTGTCGAGACCTCCGGTGCGAGAGGGTGGTGTAGAATTGCTCATGAAGCGAAAGCACGCCTCAAGCATACGGGATGAAAATATTTGATCAGATCTGGATCGATTCCTGACCCTCATCCTTGCGATGGAGGTGCGAATCGAAGTCGAGCATCATGCCGCCCCTCGGCTATCTTCGGTCCGTGGGGGGTCCGGGGGGTGAAACCCCCCGGCGCGAGACGGTGGGGAAGATTCGACAATTGGGGGTGGCACCTCGGATCGACATGCCTTCCGATCCCTCCCTTCACGACAGGGCCGAGGACACGGTCACCACTCATCGCCGCCCTCGCCCCCCGAAGCGAGAGGGCTGAACAAAATCCTCCGGTGGGGGCGGCACATCCGGTCCTGCATTGTCCGATCCTTGCACGGATCGATTGCACGCCGTTCCCCGCGCTTCGATCAGATTTATGATTGAACACGCCGAACACGAACGATCAACAGAAGGCACCGGACATGCCGACACCATTCGAGATCTATCATGACGGCGAGTGGTGGTGTGCCCGCGGCGTGGGGGCGGACATCTTCACCCAGGGCAAAACACTCGACGAACTTATGAAAAATATCAACGAGGCCGCGGCCCTCCACCTTGCGTCCCCAGAATTTTTTGAAGGAGAAGACCCAACCCGCTGATCGAGAGGATTTTTTGATGATCAGAGAGCACTTCGAGTACAAACAGACGATCACGACGGTGCTTGCCGACGAGGAGGCGCACGTCGCCGCGGCGAAGGAGGGGATGCTCCGGGCGCGCGAGGAACTGGAGGGCTTCATCGCCGCCGACCCTTTCTTCGGGGTGACCTTCGAGCCCTATGCTCCCGATGCGGAAAGCCTGACGGTGCGGCGGATGGGCGCCGCCTCCCTGGAAGCGGGCGTCGGGCCGATGGCGGCGGTGGCGGGAACGATCGCCTGGGCCGGGGCCGAGGCGATGCAGGCGGCCGGGGCGAGGTTCGGGGTCGTCGACAACGGCGGCGACATCGCCCTCTTCTCAAACCGCGAGGTGCGGGTCGGGGTCCATGCCGGGGCCTCGCCCTTCTCCGACAGACTTGCCTTCGTCGTCCCGCCGCAGGAGGAGATCCTCGGCATCTGCACCTCGTCGGCGACGGTCGGGCCTTCCATCTCCTTCGGGGTTGCGGACGCCGTCTCGGTCTTCTCCCGCGATGTCTCGCGGGCCGACGCCTGGGCCACCTCGCTCTGCAACACCCTCGCCCCCGGCGACGAGGCGGCCTTCGCCGCGCTCGAAGGCGCGGCGGCGGAGGGGGTGCTGCTGATCATCGGAGAAGAGATCGGCGTCTGGGGGGAGGTGCCCGAGATCGTCGGGGCGACGGTCGACCCTTCCCTCATCACCAGGGGGGAGGCGAGACCTGAAGATCGCCGGTCAACTACCCCGCCCTGAAGGACGGGGCTTGGGGGAGGAGTCCTCTCCTAATTTCATTCGCACGAAGATTGCTCGTATGCGAGCCTTATTCGTACAGGCCGGTTGACGCGGCCCCTACCGATTATCTGTTCAAGAACAGAATCACCGGCTACCTTTCTCATGATGTTGATCGCACCGTTCACGTCTGCGTTCAGCAACATTCCGGTCGAACTCTGGTACAAACCCCTCTTCACCCTCCTGGATTTCCCATACTCCTGGTCCCGGATCTCATCCCCGGCCAGAGCGTCCGTCCGTGAGGTGTACGCCTCGTCCACCAGATGATACTGGATCCCGTAAAACTCGCATTTCGAGGCAAGTTTCTGCTTGAACTTCCCGTACGGGATCTGGACGAAGTTCTGGTTGTTCTTTTTCCCGTGGTTGATGCTCTGCTTGATCCCGGCAAGTTCCCCGATGCAGATGTTTCCAATACGGTTGTCCAAACAATACTGAACGATGTGGTGAACCGCACGGTTCATGAACTCGTTGATCCGGGTACCTCTGGAAACGAGAAGGCGCATCTGACGGTTTGTGAGGGATGTGATCTTCTGGTGATCCTTGATCGACTGGATCTGGGCGTTGGTCTTGTTGTACTGCCGGTTCAGAGATTTCACGTACCTACCACAGATGATCTGCGGAGTCCCGGTAACAGTATCAACGCAGGTTGCAAAATTGTCAAGCCCCAGGTCGATGGCAAGGAATCGAGATGGATCGGGGGTTGGGTCTGGCTCAGGTTTTGTTTCGGTGTACACGTACTTGATCCTGAACGCTCGTCCGTCGTACAGGGGGAGAATGTGAATCTCCTGGACTTTATCTGCGAATGGGAGCAGGTTCTTTGGAAGAGTGAACCTGAGCATTTCATGAGCGTCAGGGTTCTGTTTCTTAAGTTCCTGAGATACGCCAAGTTGGACGATCCCGTCTATGATCGAAAACGCGTTTCGGGGGAAGGCGACGAGGAAGTAGCCGTCTTTATCAAGATACCGAGGAATAGATGGTTTATCTACTCTGCCGTTCTTGTAGAGAGAGAGCAATCCGAAGAAGGAACGCATGTTGCGCTCAACGAACTTGAGAGTTTGTTGAGCGGTTGCAGCTTGCAGGATCTTGTAATTCTCGTTCGTTTTGCAAAGGTGATAGTTCTGCGGATACTTGAGAAATGTACCGTTTTCGAAGAACCATTGGCGGGTAGTGTACAACCCGACGTTGTACAGGTTCTTCGAGCACCTACACAGGTACCGAAGCATCTGGTACTGCCGCTTGGAGCACCGGAGGTGGTTGGTCTGTGCAAGCATAGATAATAATAGAATTATGTAAACATGAGGATGTTGGTTGCGCGAGAGGGAAGAAGGTCAAAAGGGGCGCCGCTCTCATCCCCGGCCTGAAGGCCGGGGTCTTCACGCTCTGCCCCTTTACCCCGCAAGATAAATGTGATCTCGGGGGTCTCGGGGGAAGCGCCCCTCGGTGCGTAGGCGGGGGAAGGCGTGATGATCCGACGTGCCGCCCTCAATTGCAGAATCTCCCCGGCCATCTCGCGCCGGGGGGCCGTGCCCCCCTCATCACGCGAGGTGCTCGTAGACGTAATCGACCGCCCGCTCCCGCGCTCCCTTCCCGGTGAAGCGTTCGTAGGTCTTCTCCCCGTCGGTGACCTCCACCGCCGCTCCGTCTTTGCCGACCAGAAAGATCAGTTCGAAGACATCGGCCTCGTCGAAGAAGACGCCTTTGAGAGTTTCCGAGGCCGGGGTGAGCATCAGCCGCTCGGCCTGGAGTTCGCCGCCCGGTTCTTCCCTGAAAAAATAGAGGTATGTCTGGTAGGCGTTGAGGAGGTCTGAGGTGAGGATTTCGAATCTCAGGTCTTCGGAGAGGTCGTCGAGGAGACGGACAAGTCGTTCGTCGTCTTCGTCGGCCTTTTCGAGGAGTCGGTCGGCGATCTCTGCAAGTTCCTGGTAATCGGTCATACCTTCTCTCCTCGTCTCTTCAGGATAAAGTATATTGTGGCACCACGCACAAAATACGGTGTGAAAACCGAAGAATTCGACTGGATGGTCTACCACATAATCGCCTGGGGCCAGGCCGCGACCATCCCCGCCCTCGTCGAGCACGTCGGCGGGGACAGGGCGGCCGTCGAGGAGTCGGTCGGCCGACTCGTCTCCTATTTGCTCATCGAACGGGACGGCGAGACGGTGCGGGCGCTTTCGGTTGAAGAATCGATTCTGAAATGTCAGTTGAAAAATACCGCCGGCATCCCGCTTGAGATCGAGAACGGCGTGATTAAGATACCGGATTTTGCACGGAGCGGTGACAAACAATGAGAAAAGTATGCATCCTCAGGCTCGGTCACCGGCCTGAACGTGACCACCGGGTCACCACCCATGTCGGACTCACCGCGCGCGCCCTCGGCGCCGATGGGATGTACCTTGTGGGCGAAGACCCGGTGATCGTCGGGTCGGTCAGAGATGTCGTCGAACGCTGGGGTGGAGAGTTCTTCATCGAGGACAAGGTGAAGTGGAAGCATTGCATCAGGCAGTGGAAGGAACGGGGCGGGATCGTCGCCCACCTCACGATGTACGGCCTTGAACTCGGCGAGGTCGTCGCCGAGATGCGGGAGCGGACCGAAGACCTGCTCATCATCGTCGGGGCCGAGAAGGTGCCGGGCGATGTCTACGGGATGGTCGACTACAATGTCTCGGTAACCAACCAGCCTCATTCCGAGATATCGAGCCTTGCCATCCTCTTGGACCGCCTCTTCATGGGTCAGGAGATGGGGAAGAAGTTCGAAGGAGCAAAGATCCGCGTCGAGCCCTGCGAGGTCGGCAAGCGGGTGATCGAGCTGTGAAGCGGGTGCTCGTGGTCGGCTTCGCCACCAGGCATGTGGTCGGGTCGGCGCGGCGGGCCGGGTACGAGGTCTATGCCGTCGACCATTTCTGCGACCAGGATCTCTGTCAGGATGCGGAGCGGCACCTGAAGTTCGAGGAACTCGACGAGATCCCCGACTTGGTCTCCGAGATCTGCAATGGGCACACGGTCGACTGGCTGGTGACCACTTCGGGGGCCGAGGAACTCTCGGTCCCGATCCCGCATGCCGGTCCTTCGGCCGAGTGCTCGGCGAGGTTTCTGGACAAACTCGAGATCCAGCATTTCTTCGAAAAGAACGGGATACCGACTCCTGCTCTCGTTGACGGACGGTTCCCGGCGATGGTCAAGCCCCGGCACGGTGCCGGGGGGTGGCGAAACCGGGTGGTCAGGTCTGCGGAAGAACTGCGGGCCTGGGAGGAGGAGTGGCCCGATGTCCCGGCGATCACCCAGGAGGTGGTCGGGGGTGTCCCGGCCAGCGTCTCCTGTGTCTGCGACGGGAAGCGGGCCGTGGCGCTGGCAGTCAACGAGCAACTGCTCAGGGGCGGGGACGGCGACCGGGCATACGGGTTCTCGGGCTCAGTCACCCCCTTCGTCCACCCGCTCGCAGGCCGGATGATGGGGATCGCCGAGGAGGCGGTGGCCAGGAGCGGGTGCGTCGGGTCGGTCGGTGTGGACTTTGTCGTCGGGGCCGACGACCTCCGGGCGATCGAGATCAACCCCCGTTTCCAGGGCACCCTCGACACGGTCGAGGCCTCGATCGGGGAGAGTGTCTTCCGGCACCACCTCGACGCCTGCACCGGCCGTCTTCCCGCGGCCAGGCCCGCGCCCTGCCAGGTGGCGGCGAGGGGGATCCTCTTCGCCGACCGCGACCTCGTGGTGAAAAGAGATCTCTCTCCCCTCTCCTCCTGCATCGCCGATATCCCGTGGCCGGGCACTGAGGTGGAGGAAGGGAGTGCGGTGGTCAGCGTCTACGGCTCCGGGCCTGACCGGGCCGCCGCCCTTGCATCGCTGGATAGAAATATAACACGCGTCCGTCAATATATGTCCTGATGGTTGGCATTGGCGATATGCTGGGGGATCCGGCGGTCCGGGCCTATCTTCTCCGCCTGATCGAGGCGGAGGGGCTCGAACTCCTGGAGAAGTTCCCGCCTGAGGGCGAGTACTCGGACGAGGAACTCGCGGAGAAGACCGGGATCAACCTCAACACGGTCAGGCACACGCTCTATACGCTTTACGAGAGGCGGCTTGCCGAATACCGGCGGATCAAGAACCCGGAGACCGGATGGCTCACCTATCTCTGGACGCTCCGGTCCGACAGGTTCTATCCCGTCATAGGCCAGGATCTCGAACGGATCCTCGATATTTTGCAGAAGCGCGAAAGATACGAGGAAGAGAACGATTTTTACATCTGCGACGAGTGCGGGATCTTCACGTTCAACGATGTCTCAGACACCAATTTCACCTGTCCGGCCTGCGGGGGTGCGGTGAAGCACTTTGACAACGAGATGTTGCTTGTCGCCCTGAAGCACCGGATCGAGGAGATCCGATCGACGATCGGGAATGCATGAGGAGATTCTGAGAAAGGCGGGCTGCGACGAGGGGGTCGTCGCCCATTGCAGGGCGGTGACCGCTGCCGCGCGGGAATACGCGGGGTCGTCTGCGGTCGACCGCGATCTTCTCCTTGCCGGGGGGATGCTCCATGACCTGGGGCGGTCGAAGACTCATGCCCTCGGACACGCAGAGGCGGGTGCCGATCTGGCGCGCGCGCTCGGTCTCCCCGACGAGGTGGTCAGGATCATCAGGCGGCATATCGGTGCCGGGTTGACTCCGGAGGAGTGCGCGCTCCTCGGTCTTCTGCCTGCGGACGCGGTGCCGCAGAGGCTCGAAGAGCGGGTGGTCGCCCATGCCGACAACCTCACGAAGGGGACCAGGCATATCACTCTGGAGGAGCGGATGGACCGTTCGGTCGTTCTCGGACGGAAGGCGGCGGTCCGGGTCTTCAGGCTGGGTCTCGATCTCGAACCTCTGAGGCATCTGCCCGGTGGCATGTCAATGCCGGAAGGTCGCCGCGAGAACGTACCCGGACGATAGAACTCTCTGGCCGTGGAAAATTATTGGTGAGTCAAGAACACAGGGTCGCCAATAGAATGGAGTTGAATGATAGCAATTTTTTTGGCCGTGGATACATCCTCTGTGCCGGTGTGCGGGGATGGAGCGGCGATCCTGTTCAGTCGCGAGATCAAGGGCGCCTCCGGATCCGGGATGTGAGCGATGACCGGGTACTAGATCATCAGTTTTTGCACCTGCGGGAGGGCCCGCAGTTCTTCGATAACGCCGAGAGGGAGGGGTTCGTCGAGGATGATGACCAGTCTGGGCGACTCGGCGAAGTAGGGGTCGGTCACGAAGATCTGTCTGATCGCAAGGTCGTGTTCGGATAGTATTCTGACCGCGGCGCCGACGATCCCTTTCTCGTGGGCGTCGGTCGGGAGGATGGTGATGACGGTGAGGCCGAGGGCCTCGGCGACCTTTGAGAGGTCGGGGGTCGCCCGCATGGAGGAGAAGACTTTGCTGGTCCAGTCCATGCTCTGGATGCGGCGCGCCGTGGCGTCGACGACCCGCCGGTCGGTCCCGATGGTGCGTGCGATATGGGTGGCCGGGATCTCGATGTCATTACAGGTGATGCGCCCTTTTTCCGAGACGCCAAAGCCGTTTTCAAGTAAAAATTTCACGACTCTGGCCTGTGCAGGCGAATCGGCAAATTCCTGCATGAGTGTTTCCCACATATTCACCAGAGATTACACGCATGCACTTTATTATCCTTGGGGTCCGGGGCGGTCTGCGCTTGCCACCGGATCCAGGGCAGTTCTCCGGTTTTTCGGATCGTCCCGGAGAAAGGGGGGGCTGGATGGGCCATGATTGAGCGATAGATTCAATTACTTTGAGATCCTTCTTTATAGGGTAACAGGCGAGGGTTGCCGAGCCAGGTCAAAGGCGCAAGGTTGAGGGCCTTGTCACGCAGGTGTTCGAGCGTTCGAATCGCTCCCCTCGCACTCACTTTTTACAATGTCTCCGGTATGAGCCCGAGCGTTCTTTTCCTCTCTATCCCGGCCCCGCAGGTATAACTGCGTGCAGGAACAACCAGTATATTCATCTCTGAACATCATGACCCGCGAAAATCTCCTTCCTATCCTGTATGGGCTGACGTCGGCGCTGCTCTTTGGTGTCACGGCGCCGTTCTCGAAATTGCTGCTCGAGGGGGTGGGGCCGATCACGATGGCGTCGCTGCTCTTTCTGGGAAGCGGGACGGGTCTGTTTCTTTATCTTCTCGGGGGATCGTTCCTCGGGCACGGGCGTGACGGGGTCGAGGCATCTCTCGCGCCGGCCGATCTCCCGTGGCTCGCGGGGGTCGTCCTCTTCGGCGGGGTGCTCGCCCCGGTTACTCTGATGATCAGTCTGGCCCAGACGTCGGCGGCCACGGCGTCCCTCCTCCTCAACTTCGAGGCGGTGGCCACGACGGTGATCGCGGTGCTCTGGTATCGGGAGCCGGTGGGGGGACGGATGTGGGGCGCGCTCACTCTGATCACGTTCTCGTGTGTCATCCTCTCGTACGTGCCCGACCAGCCGTTCGGTCTCTCGGTGGGGGCGCTCGGGATCATCCTGACCTGCACGTTCTGGGGGATGGACAACAACTTCAGCAAGCAGATCTCGGCGAAGGATCCGATTCCGATCGTGATGATCAAGGGGTTCGGGGCCGGTGCGGTCACCTTCGTCATCGCCCGTCTCTTCGGCGAGGCGATGCCAGACCCGGCCACCTGTCTTGCGGCGATGGCGATCGGGTTCCTGGGCTACGGCGGGATGATGAGCGTCTTTTTCATGATGGCGCTGCGCGGGATCGGGTCGGCGCGGACGAGTGCGCTGGTCTCGACCTCGCCGTTCTTCGGGGTCTTCGTCTCGTTCCTCCTCTTCACCGAGGAGCCGAGGCCGGCTTTCTTCGTCTCCCTGCTGGTGATGGCCCTCGGTGCGTGGCTCCTCATCTCGGAGAGGCATGCCCACGCGCACCGGCACGAGCCGATGGCCCACGAGCACCGGCACCGGCACGACGATCTCCATCACGATGGTCACGATCACCCGCCCGGCACCCCGCCGCTCGATGCGAAGGGTTACCACTCTCACTGCCATGATCACCCGGAGATGGTCCACGACCACCCGCACTCGCCAGACCTCCATCACCGGCACGCCCACAACTGAACGAGCGCAAGGTTGATGCGGCCTGCGACGTATGAGGGACTATGCGAGTGGCCGTGGCAGGCGCGGGTGTGGCCGGGAGTTATCTTGCATTCCGGCTTCTGGATGCGGGGTATGCGGTGGATCTCTATGATCTCCCGGCACAGACGGCATGCGGGACGGCGCCGTGCGCCTGGATGGCGACGCGGGACTTCTCCGCCGTGCTGGAGGCCGAGGGGTTCGAGCCTGAGAAATACGTGACCGCACGTTTCGATGTCTTCCTCCTCCAGGGGCAGCGGGTGGGGGCCGACCTGATGACCATCGACAAACCGGCCCTCGTCGCCGACCTGCGGGGCGGGGCGGAGGTGCGGACCGGTCCGCTTGACCCGGCAGGATACGACCGGGTCATCGATGCCACGGGGACGGCGCGGGCCTGCCTGCCGCCGATCGCCGCAGACGATCTCTGCCGGTGCGTGCAGTTCAGGGTGCGGGACGGGAGCGGGGAGGCTCTCCCCGCGGTGCGCTATGTCCGCGGGGGGTATGCCTGGTCGTTCCCGCTCGGCGGCGGCGAGCGGCATGTCGGGTGCCTCAGTCACCTCGCCGACCCGGTCGGGCTCGTCGGGAAGACGGGGTTCCTGGACGGCGAGCGGCTCTGCGGGTGCAGGGGCAGGTTGCGGGTCACCTCGCCGTACGGGGCGCTGCCGTTCGTCTCAGGAAACGTATGGGGGGTGGGCGAGGCGATCGGGTGCGTCTATCCCCTCGTCGGCGACGGGATCGTCCCCGCCCTGGTCTCGGCCCGTCTCCTCCTCGATCATTTCGACGATCCCGCGGGCTACACGCAGGCGGTCCTCGACGCCTTCCCCGCGATGCAGCAGGAGCGCACCGTCCTGGAACGGATGAAGGACGGCCGCCGCCCCTCGCCCGCGTGGCTCGCCGAGGTCGACACCTCCCGCCTCGGCATCAGGGTGGGCGTGGCCTCGGCCGCGGGTCTCCTTCTCAAGATGTTGGCGAGGTGAGGGGGAATTTTTTGGAGAATCCGGCTGTGTTGGGCCGGGCATGAAGCGAGAGCACATCTCAAGCATGCCGCATGAGAATCTCATGTCGCAGTCCTCCGGGTGTGGAAGGATCGATCCTCGATCTTTCTCCTTGTGACCGTGGAGCGAACGGAAATCGAGCATCGTGCCGCCCCCGCCTATCCTCTGTCCGTGGGGCGCTGCCCCCCGGCGCGAGATTGCGGTGAGGGGTCTGCAATGAGGGCGGCCCGTCGGATCATCGCGCCTTCCCACACCATACGCGCCGGGGTCGCCGCCTCCGGGTCTCAGGGATTGCGATGGGGTGGGGGTCGGCCCCGGATTCACATTTCGAAAGAAGAGTTCAAAAGATTTCTCAGAAAAGTTCTCTGACCTCGATCTCCTCGGCGCTGACGCCGTCCACCTTCAGCATGACGGCGTGGTAGAGGTTGACGTTGCGCATGCACTCCCGGAACTCACCGTCGTACCATTCGTTGAGGGATTCCCGGTACATCATCATCTTGGTCTTCATGGTGCTGTCTTCGCGTTTGGCCGAGGGGGATATAGATGTTCTGAATTCGATCTGTGGGATTATTGACGATCTTTCGTGATAATTCGCGCGGGACGGGGGGGGATGGGGGGGTGCAACTCCCGGCCCGCCGCCGCACGGGGGCGGTGGCGGTGAACGGGACGGCGGGTCCGGTGAGCGCGCGATTTTTCCTATTCCCGCGGTTCGGCCGACCGTTTGCCGCCCGGCGTCGGGCTTCACCTGCGTGAAGAGAGCGCCGGGCCATGACGCCGCGGAGGTTTTTCTTTCAGCAGACCCCCCGGTTTTTCAGCACTTTTCAGCACATATCAGCAGGTGCTGTCATTCAACGGGCGGCGGGATGCACCCTGATCAGGATTTTTTCCATCGTCCGCCGGATCACGGGATCGTTATCAACATTTCGGGTTTCGCGCACACGCCCCCACCCGGACACCGGGGAACCGGTGATGCCGTGCGGGTGGGCGATCTGCTGTACTTTACTCTGGAGAGAGAGATCTATCTCTCTCTCTGTATTCGTACCGTGAAATCCAACGCCTTTCCTGGCTCTTTGATCTGTTCAGCAACTGCTGAAGATCTGCTGAAAATCTGCTGAAATGCTGAACACGTCATCGACTCCAGGACCGGGATCATCGCACTGCACCCATGGAAGGATGCCCCTCCGGGGTTATAAGATCGAGCGACGCGGGGCGAATGTGAAGTCGTGCCCCGGAATAAAACCGAAACCTGGCTCTGTTGAATCGGACCCCCGCGATGGCGATGGGGCGGGGGACGGCGGGGGACGGCAGACCGGGGAGAGTACGATCATACATTCTCCCGACCGTTTGCCGTCCCGCTCCCAATCTTCATGCTGAGGGGTTCAGGGGCCGAAGGCCCCTTGAAGCCCGTAGAAGGCGCGAGACTTCGGTACAACATTCTGGATCACTCTCTCTCGCCGGGGGCTTTGCGCACCCGCCCCCCCGCGATGGCGATGGACGGGGGACGGCAGAGCGGCAGACCGGGGAGAGTACGATCCTACCATTCTCTCGGCCGTTTCCCGTCCCCCTCCCTATCTTCATGACGAGGGGTTCAGGGGCCGAAGGCCCCCTGAAGCCCGTCGAAGGCGCGAGACTTCGATACAACATTCTTGTTCACCCTCCCTCGCTGGGGGCTTTGCGCACCCGCCCCCCCGCCGATTGCGATAGGCGGGGGACGACGGAGCGGCAGACCTGGTGAGCGAGGTCATACTATTTTCTCCCGACCGTTTCCCGTCCCCCTCCCCATCTTCATGCTGAGGGGTTCAGGGGCCGAAGGCCCCTTGAAGCCCGTAGAAGGCGCGAGACTTCGGTACAACATTCTGGATCACTCTCTCTGCCGTTCCCCTCCCCATCTTCATGCTGAGGGGTTCAGGGGCCGAAGGCCCCCTGAAGCCCGTCGAAGGCGAGCGGCCGAACGTGCATGGGCACGGGAGGCGATCGCTCCTCCCTCTCATCGCCCCTTCAATCGTCCGGCCTCGATCCGAATCGAACAAAAAAATCGAACAAAAAAACCACACCTGAAAAAAAACCGAACAAAAAAAAACCACACCAGAAAAAAAACCGAACAAAAAACCGAACAAAAAAACCACGCCAGAAAAAAATCCGACACTCCCCCCGGAAAAATACCGGGTACGACAGGTTCTCCCGGATTGCTCCGCCGTCGTACCGCGGTTACAGCATGCGACAGGTTCTCCGGCGGCTGGTAACCGCCGGTCTCTTGATGCCAGGGATGGTAGACCGGAGCGGCCGGGCAGGCATGCCGGTGAACATACTGGATGAACGTGCCTGCCCGGCAGTTTCACGGGTCTATGAGGGAGCGGATCGCCGAAGTCCTGCCTGCATAGGAATGAATGCGGATTAGGGTTAAAAAATCTCCGAAACGCGTTTGATGATCGGATTCGTTGTTCAGATCAATATGGTGCGGTATTATCCTCTTTTGACTTTTTTTATCGCGTCATTGCCCAAAAAGTTCTCCAGAGGATATGGGAATGTTTAAATATTTTTAAAAGATCTGATCTTCTGCCCCAAACAGGGCAGTGATACTCGATGAACTCCGTAAAAAAATTGAATGAAGAGGCCGTGTCGCCGGTCATCGGCGTAATCCTGATGGTTGCGATCACGGTGATCCTCGCGGCGACGATCGCGATGTTCGCCTTCAACTCGACTGACAGTATTAAAGAGCAGAAAGTGGTGGCCCTCAAGGCATCGGCCCAGGACGACACCGTGGTGGTGAACCTGAACGGGGGTGCCAGCGTTGCTGAACTGAAGTCGTTGAAGTTTATGTGGGGCAGTAACGGTGCGACGATAACTGATGCTGCCGATTTCCAAGTGAATGGTGTCAATGCTGTCTGGGATACTGACGGCACTACAACCATTGATGGTCTTTATACTAAGAGTGGTGGCTTCACAACAGGTGATTGCTTCACGCTGAAAAAAGAGAGCGGAAACCTTAAGGTCATTGGCATCTTCGCCGATGGCACCGAGCAGGTGTTCATCGACAAGACCTACGCCTGAACTCCCTGACTCCGGAGGAGAAGAGAGCCCATGCCACCCGCTGACCCGTGTGCACGATCCGACGGGGGCGTCCGCAGCGTCGGAGGCCGGGAGAACACCCGCCGCATCGTTGCACGGCACCGGGAGGGAGGGCTCTCCCTGCTCGCGGGACTTTTTCCGCGCCCGTTCACCCTGACCGAGAAAATTCTTCTTTTCTGCCTGATCGGCCTCCTCGTCTGCGACGTGGCGACGACCACCTACGCGGTGGGGATGGGGATCGGGTACGAGGGCAACCCGGTGATGACGGGCGTGACCGGGTGCCCTCCGTTGCATCTGCTGCTCAAACTCGCATACGCCGGGGTCGTGGTCGGACTGGGGGGAGTGGCCGACCGGTATGTGCCGGGCGCAGGGGTGTACTGCATCGGTGCGGCGTGTGCCTTCTACGTCCTGCCGCTCGTCAACAACTTCTGGGTCATCGCAACTTGCTCGCCGGTCTGAACGCGGGGCCGGGGATTTTCATATTCTCAAAGGTATATCGGCAGATTTATATGTTGACGATGGATAATTTACTGTTGTCTGCCCCTCACAAATAGTTTCATCGGTTCAACCTTCACCCTGGGTGGGATCAACTCACCGCCGGGCCCTGGGGGGCAGCGATGTTCATTTCTCACCTCCTTTTTTCTTTTTAGATTTTGACGCGGCGAAGTGAGGGCGCCGTCCGGGCGGCATATATATCTGCTCCCCCCGCCCGGAGGACCGATGAAGGGGTGGCGCCGTTCCCCTCCGGGGGCGGGTCGGTGGCGGGCGAAATACGGCCATATCGGGTCCGGTTTTGCGATCAGAGCCTCTTATCCGGGGCTGGAATGCTGAGATCCGGGAAACGACGAGAAATGGAGCGGACCGTCGAACGCACGGCATATCATGAAAGAATGCGGCCCTTTGCCGGCCCGTATGATTGCGGGGCATACGATGGGTTCCCCCCGTCGCAGGACGTCGATTCTGGACCGGGGAGAAACGCAGGAAATCGGCGCGATTCCCGGCCGTTCACCGCTCCCTCATCGCCACCCGAGGTATGATGACGAGGTGACCCCCTCCCCCCCGGGGGCGGGTCGGCACCAGGTGAAATGCGGCCATAATGGGCCGGGTTTTGCGATCGAGGCCCCTGATCCGGGGACGGAATGGCGAGATCCCGGAAACGGCGAGAAATGAAGCGGCCCGTCGAACGCAGACCATATCATGAAGCAACCCGGCCCATTTCAGGGCCGCATGAGCGGGAGACATAGAAAAACCCCCCGCCCCGCGGGACACCGGTTCTCGTCCGGGGAAAACTGATGGAAATCAGCGCGATTTTTTCCGGGCGCCTCACCCCTCCCTCGTCACCTGCCAGACATGCCACATCCGCTGCACCGCCGTGAAGTTGGTGAGAACCGCGAGAACCCAGAGCGCCGGGACCAGGAACCCGGTGAGAAGACCGGCGATAAGGACGAGCACCCGTTCCAGCCTGGTGAAAAGCCCGACCCTGCACTCCGCGCCCAACCCCTCGGCCCGCGCACGAGTGTAACTCACCATCAGGGAACCCACCAGGGCCGCGAAGGTGAGCGCCTGGGCCGTCCGGTCGCCGGCAAAATAAAGAAAAAGCCCGCCGAAGAGGAACGCCTCGGCATATCGGTCCAGCACCGAATCGAAGAACGCCCCGAAACGACTCGCCTGCCCGTTTACCCTCGCCACCGCACCATCGAGAGCGTCGAAGAGACCACCGAAACCCAGCACCACCCCCGCGGCCACCAGACGCCCCGAGACGATGAGCACCGCGGCGACCGCGATGACGAGAAACCCCGCGACCGTCAGAACATTCGGAGTGACCCCGCTCCTCCCGACGACCGCAGCCACCCGCGAAAGAACCCCTTCAGTTCGTTCCCTCATCCACCCGTCTATCATACCGCCTCAGATCCATCTGATATCTGAACAGAACCGACATCAACCTTTCTTCGCAGATCCGTCCTGCTTATATATTCAGTGAATAATACAAGATCTGCACATACGCACAGGGGGGAATTTCGTGAAACGTGTAGGCATCAGGCTGGAGAGCCTCGCAGCCATCATCAGAGACCTGGAAAACGACGAAGAACTCAGGGCCATCTTCGGCGACCCCGTCACCGGCCACCTCGCCATCGTCGCCGAATACGCCGACGGCGCCGTCGACCTCAGGATCGAAGAGATCAGAGACATACCGCTCAACGACGACGAGACCACCAGATTCGTGGAGATCACCGACCGCATCGTGTACGCCAACATCCTCTGAGAACCGGTGAGACAATGCGCCGCGCATCTCTCGGCCTCCTCCTCATCCCGCTCGTCGCCCTCGCCGCCGGGGCCGTCCTCGGGGAAGAGATCGAACTCACCGGCACCGCCCCGGCAGGAGAAACCATCTACCTCTTCTTCACCGGCCCAAACCTCCCTGCCGGAGGAGTCGACCTGGTCGACGCCGCCGCCGTCGAGACCGGCGACCCCGACACCTTCACCACCGTCACCGTCGGCGACGACGGCGGATGGCGGTACCGCTGGAAGACCACCGGCCTCGGGATCGACCCCGGCACCTACACCATCTACGCCTCCGACCGACCGACCGCACGAGACGACCTCCGGACAGACGATGCCGTCTACTCCACCCTCGCCGTCACCCTCCGACGCCCCGCACTCATCGTGGAGACCGGAGAAGAAGAGACACCCGAGACCGAAGAACAAGAGAGCCCCGCCACCCGCGCGGCCACCTCGGCCACCATCGCCGCGGCCGCCCTCGCCCTCCTCGTCAGGCGGCCCACCTGATCAATCGTACTTCCCCTTCACCCCGGCCCACCCCGTATAGCCGCAGTAAATGCACCCCGTCCCATCGCACCGCTCGCAAAGCCGTGCAGGCTTCTTGACAAGCACCTTCCCCGTCTTCTCGCAGTACATACAGCCCGCACCCTCGCAATGGTTGCAGACAACCTCCTCGAATTCAATCTCCATACCCTTCATTTACCTCAGATGAGGCATTAACCCTTCGAAAAGAGGACATCCCGCAAGACTATATCAGATCGCCTCCCATCCTCTCGCATGCGCGAACTCGGACGCCAGACCGTCCACCTCCTCTTCGGCATCGGCATCGCCTCAATCCTCCTCATCCCCGTGCCCGGACTTGCGCCGAAAATCTACGCCGCCCTCCTCATCGCCGGACTCATCATCAGCGAAGCGCTCCTCCGCGGACAATACGTCCCCCCCTTCACCGAGATCGTCGGAGCCTTCGAACGCAAAGAGACCTTCCCCGGCAAAGGCGCGGCGTACTTCGTGGCCGGCGCCCTCTTCTCCTCCATCTTCTTCACCCCCGACACCGCCTTCGTCGCCGTCCTCTCCCTCGCCGTCCTCGACTCCGCCGCCACCGTCGTCGGGATCACCTGCGGCCGCCACACCCTCATCAACGGCCGAACCCTCGAAGGCTCGGCCGGAGGCTTCCTGACACTCGCCGCCGTCCTCCTCTTCATCCTCCCGCCGCTCCCCGCCCTCGTCGCCGCGGCCGCCGCCATGCTCGCCGAACTCCTCTCGCCGGTCGACGACAACCTCGTCATCCCCCCCGTCGTCGGGACCGTCCTCACTCTCCTGCCCTGATCCTGAACTCCCTCTCGGGCACCCCGATCTCGAACCGCGCCCCCTCCGCCTCGCGCCCGGTCTCGACGATCGTCATACCCGTGATATCCAGGATCTCCCTCACCAGAAAGAGCCCGTACCCCGTATTTTTCCCGAAACCCGCCTCGAAAATATGAGGCTTGTGCTCGACCGGCACCCCTATCCCGTCGTCCTCGATGATCAGCACCCCCCCCTCGCCGTTCTCCCTGAACGAGACCCTGACCTCCGAAACCCTGTTCCCGTGCCGCACCGAGTTTTCGAGCAGATTAAAGATCGCCTTCTGGAACATCGGATCGGCATAGACCTCCAGCGGCCCGACGGCGACCGTGAGCGCGACCCCATTCAGGGCCAGGTCGTCCGCCGCCCCCCGCACCACCGTTTCCAGATCCTGCCACTCCGGAGCCTTCACCCCCATATGCTCGTAATCCCTCGTAAACGAGATCTGCCGTTTGATCTTCTCGGTCTGTTCCATACACGACTCGACGCGGCCGACGAGCGCCCGGTCGGCCAGGGCCGACTTTCTGATGAGATACAGATACCCCTGGAGCGCCACGATCTGGTTGACGATATCGTGCCTGGTGATCCCGTTGAGGATATTCAGTTTCTTATTCGCCTTCTTCAGTTCCTCCTCATACCTGCGGACCTCGGTGATGTCCTGGTGAACCCCGGTTATCCTGAGCGGCATACCCCCGTCGCTCCTCTGCACCACCTTCCCCTGACTCCGGATCCATGCCCAGTGCTCGTCTTTTCGTCTCATCCTGAACTCTACATGATAATACGGACTATCCCCTTCGAGATGCGTCTGCATGGCCTCATGTACCCGCGGATAATCCTCAGGGTGGATGAGACGCGACCACAGGAGGTCGCTCCTCTCCAGTTCGTCAGGATCATATCCGAGCATCTCCTCATAGATCCGGTTGAAGAGCAGTTCGCCGGTGGAAGGGTTCCAGTCCCACATACCCAGGTCGGCCCCCTTGATGACCAGGTTCATCATCTCCTCCTTCTCCTTCAGCGCCCGCACCGCCTCGTTGCGCTGGCTGACATCCCGGGATATCGCGGAGAACCCCATAATGGATCCGTCTTCATCTCTGATCGGTGAGACCGTAATGGAGGCCTCGATCTCCGTCCCGTCCTTTCTCACCCGCACACTCTCATAATGACCGGTCGTCTCCCCTTTCTCGATCCGTCCGACAATCTCCTTGAACTCGCCCTTCCTCTTCCCATGAGCGAAAATTGATACATGGCGACCGATTGCTTCTTCCGGAGTATAGCCAAAGATCGTCGTTGCCGCAGAGTTCCAGCTCGTGACGACACCCTCCAGATCGGTCCCGAAGATCGCGTCCTCCGACGACTCGACGATGGCCGCGAGCCTGAAACGATCGGCCTCGGCCTCTTTTTCCGCGGTCACGTCGCGGAAGACGAGCACCACCCCGATGATCCCGCCGTCCCGGTCCCGGATCGGTGCGGCACTATCCGCGATCAACCGTTCGCTCCCGTCCCTCGCGATGAGTGCGGTGTGGTTTGCCAGACCCACCACCCGCCCGGTCTCGATCACCCGTCTGACCGGGTTCTCCGTCGGTCGGCGACTCCTCTCATTGATGATGATAAAGACCTCGTCCAGGGGCCGCCCGAAGGCCTCCTCTTCCAACCACCCGGTCAGTTCCTCGGCCACCGTGTTGAGCATCACCACCCGCCCCTCCGCATCGGTCACGACCACCCCGTCGCCGATCGAACGGAGCGTGACATTCAGACGCTCCTCGCTCTCCCTGAGCGCCAAATCGGCCTGCTTCTGTCTGGTGACATCGCGCATGATGCTCTGGATGCCGTAGATCTCCCCGTCTTTGTCATAAACCGGGCCGCCGTTCATCTCGATATCGATACAACCCCCGTCCTTTTGCATCACCTGGACCAGAAGCCCCTCGAAACACTCTCCTTTGACCGTCCTCCTGAAATGTTCCTGGATCCTCTCGATATCCGGGCCCCTCACAAATTCGGTATATGACCGTCCGAGCATCTCCTCAGGACGGTGACCGGAGAGCCTTTCCATCGACGGGGATGCGAAGATGATCGTCCCGTCCGTTCCGCCCACCGTGACGCCGTCGTAGATCCCCTCGGCGATGATCTGGTACCTGAACTCCGCCTCCCTGAGAGCCTCCTGTGCCTTTTTTCTCTCGGAGATATCGACCGCAATCCCCTGGAGAGCGAAGAACTGATCGTCTCCGTCCCAGAGCGGCGTGAAGGTGAGAAGGGCCGGGAACGCCGCCCCCATCTCTCCCCTCCTCAGTACCCTCACCTCACGGTTGATCACCGGTTTGCCGGTCCTGACCATCTCGACCCCCCAATCCCATGCCGCCTTCCGGTCGTCAGGGTGGAGGTAGAGGTTCCAGTTCTGACCGACCACCTCCGCGTCGGTCACCCCCAGCGCATCGAGGCCGCACCTGTTGAGATAGATGATCTTTCCCTCCCGGTCTGCCTTGAAGAGAATATTCGGGAGATTCTCCACCAGGTCGCGGTAATTTTTCTCAGACTCCCTGAACGCCCGCTCGGTCCTCCTCCTGTTCACCGCCTGCCTGACCTTGTGAGTCAGTTCGGTGAACTGGGCCACCGCGTCCCCGCCCTTCTGGAGATAAAAATCCGCGCCGCTGTTCAGCGCCTCGATCACCACCTCCTCCCGCCCCTTTCCGGTAAAGAGAATGAACGGCATCCCAGGACAGAACTCTCTGACCGCCTTGAGAAAGGCGATCCCGTTGGTCTGCGGCATCTCGTAGTCGGAGACGACGACATCGTACCTGAAGGACCTGAGAAGGTCCATCGCCTCCCCGGCCGACCCGGCCACATCGACACATATCTCTCCCTGATCCTCAAGGAATACCCTGCCCACCTGTAAAATTGCGGGCTCGTCGTCCACCAGCAGCAGTTGAATCATATCTCATCACCATCTCCCCCTGATTCAGATCGACCATTCAACCTGCGATATATATTATTTATTCTATATGATGGTCGGGAGATGATCTCCTGACAAAGAAAAGGATAGAAGAGATTATCTGTCCCTTCAAGACTCCGGGAAAAGAGTCATCATTCTTCAGGGTACATACCTCCTCTCGAACTATGCCGCTCCATGCCGGGATCCGCAACTTTGTGACAGGAGTCTTCTCCACCCATACCTCAGGTCGGCGCTTCCTGGAGATCGATCTCCTGCGCGGCGCGGCGATCCTGATGATGGTCCTCTACCACCTCCTCTTCGACCTCTCCTACTTCGGGATCGCAGACGTGGAGGTGCACACCGGGTTCTGGAAACTCTTCGCCATGGTGACCGCCTCGCTCTTCATCGCCCTCGCCGGACTCTCGCTTCCGATCAGTTATGCCCGCAGAAAAGACCGGCTCACCGGGCGTGCGCTCTGGGCCGACTACGCACGCCGCGGCGGGAAAATTTTCCTGTACGGCCTCCTCGTCACCCTCGCCACCTGGCTCTACCTCGGCGACGGCTTCGTGGTCTTCGGGATCCTCCACCTCATCGGCTTCGCCATCATCGTCGCCCCCTTCTTCCTCAGGCTCGGCCTCTGGAACCTCCCCGTCGGCGCGGCGTTCATCCTCGCCGCCGTCCCGCTCAGCGGAGTCAACGGCCCGTACTGGCTCCTCTGGCTTGGCATCCACCCGACCGCCTTCTACAGCGTCGACTATGTCCCGGTCATCCCCTGGCTCGGCGTGGCCCTCATCGGGATGGCGATCGGGTTCTGGCTCTACCCTGAAGGAGAGAGGCGTTTCAGGATCCCGGAGATGAACGGCCGGTGGGCCGCCGAACTCCTCGCTCTTTGTGGCAGGCACTCGCTCTTCATCTATCTCGTCCACCAACCCGTGATACTGGGGCTGCTGATGGGCCTCGGGCTTGTGGCGTGACGGCGGCGGTCTGATCGACGTGCCTTCCACGCTCGCGCCGGAGGCGCTGCCCCCGGAACCTCGGGGATGAAGATAGGGATGGGAAGGCAAAATCAACAAACATGATGAGGGACTTACCGTCCCCCCGCAGAGATAGCCATCCAGAGGGTTTACCGTGAAAAACTTTTGATGAGGTATGTCTGAGGCGTGCTTTCGCTTCATGAGCGATTCAACAGAGCCGAAAAAATGTACTCCCGTCCGGGTGAATGAGCAAACCAGGAATACTTCCGGGACGCACTCTTGGAAAAAAAGGGGGAGGGCTCTCCCCGCTCAGACGGACCCGAAGCAGGGGCCGCGTTGAGATCCGCACCTTTCAAAGCCCGCCGCAATCCCGCTCTCGTCGAGGGCGGTCTGCAGTGCGGTCCTGAACTCCTGCATCGTCTCGAATGCCGTCTCGCAGTCTCCGTTCTCGCGGGCCTGCTGTGCGACATCGATGAGGGCCTTCAGTTCGGAGGTGTCGTACCCGCTCTCATCGAGGGCGGCGAGGGCCGGGGCCGCGGGGTATGCGCCGTGGTTGCCTGCACCGAACCCGTGCCCGCCGATCCTGTTCTCCTCGCATGCAACACCCGGCGCACCGCCCCGGGCATAGTGGCCGGAACCTCCGCCGAAGAATGCGCTCGCCGGCATGGCGAGGAACGCACAGACACAGCAGAGGCATATGATGCCGATGATACCGATCTTTCTCATCTTCTTCCTCCAGATATCGGTGCCGGAGAGGCACCCTGATCAACACTTGACAGGTGCGGATAAATATTCCCGAAATACCCGGAGTGCAACCGTTGAACCGATCGGTTCAACGATATGATTTGTAGAATTTTGTATGAACCCCATGCTCAAGCATACGGGATGAACATTTTTCGTCGCTTGCTCGCTTTTTTTCAAGACAGGAGAATCGGTGGAGACCTTGTTCCATCGCCGCCCCCACCTATCTTCGTCCGTGGGGGGGTCCGGGGGGCGCGGCCCCCCGGTGCGAGACGGCGGGGAAGATTCTGCGATTGAGGGCGGCGCCTCTGATCATCACGCCTTCCCATTCGGACATGAAGAGTGCTTTCACTTCATGATCGATCCACGGCGTCCAGCGGTTCACCCTTCTCACCGACCCCGTCCAGGGCGTCGAGGAGGTCGGCGACCGAGTGATACCGCCGCTCAGGATCTTTTGCCAGACACCGCCCGACGACCCTGTCCCATCCGGCAAGGGCCGGGTCCAGCGTTGAGGGGAGGGGAGGGTCGGCGGTGAGGATCGCCATGCTCACCTCGCCGATCCCCTCGCCGGGGAACGGGCGCCCGCCGGTGAGGAGTTCGTACAGCACCACCCCGAACTGGAAGATGTCGGTCTCCCTGCCGGGAGGCCCGAACTGCGAGGGCGAGACCTGTTCGGGGGCTGCGTAGTCCAGGGAGAAGGCGGTCACACTCGTCGTCCCGGTATCCGCGACCTCCTTGCCCAGCCCCCAGTCGGTGATCTTCGGAACCCATCCTGGTGCGACGAGGAGGTTTGCCGGTTTGATATCGCGGTGGATCACCCCCCTCTCGTGGGCGTAGCCGAGACCTGCGGCGACTCCCCTCGCGATCTTCAGGGCCACCGCCTCGCTCACCGGCTTCTCGATCTCCTGGAGCGACCGCTCCACATATTCCATCTCGACGAAGGGGACGGGCAGGATGTTGAGGGCGTACAGCCTCACGATGTTCGGGTGGTCGAGCCCCTCCCAGATCCGCATCTCCTTGAGAAAGTAGCGCCCGGTCAGTTCGTCGGTCCCGAGGGGGATCTTGACCGCGACCGTCTCGCCGTCGGCACGGCGAACCGCCCGGAACACTCTGGCGTTCCCGCCTCTGCCGATATATGTCACATCGGCGTACCGCGCTGAGAGCCCCGCGGGAAAACCCGACGACTGTGCAGCGGGGGTCGCCGCCTCGTCGTCCCCGACGACCGTCAGAGGGCCATCATCACCGCCGATGACGGTCGTCGCCCCCCGCTTCGCGACCGTGAGACTCCGCATCTGAAGAACCGGAAGGAGTGCGGACGCAAGAAGCACCGGGACCGCGAGGAGATCGCCGCCCGGCCCGCGGAAGAGCGGCACGAAACCCACCAGACCGACCAGGAGAAGAGCCAGCGCCGGGAACGGGTGGGCCCTGAGAAGGTAGATCGCCGGGAGACGCCTGAACGATGCATACGCCAGGGCGAAGGAGGAGAATGCAAGGTAGACGAGGCAGATGCCTATGACGGCGAAGGCCGGATCGGGCTCCCGTCCCCCGCCCCCGACCGGCCCCATCGTCACCGCGCTGAATGTCGAGAGGGCGCCGACGGCAAAGATGGCGGAAAAAGATCCGAGGATACCGTACGCCGCCGCGAGGAGCCCGGCGGCCCGCGAAGTGAGGGCGTACCGGTAGCCCCGCGACGCATCCCTGCCAAGGGTGAAAAGCACGGCGACGACCAGGATGGAGAGGCCGACGCTGAAGAAAGCGGTGAGGTAGGCCATCACCGTCGTTGCCACGGCCGCCTGATGCGTCCCGTCCCTCACCGGCAGAAAACCGGCCTCGTCCCCGGTGACATTGCCTCCCCTCCATGGATGCTGCATCTCCTGGACATCCATATGCGGCCCTTCGGCGGGGACCATGACCGCCGCCGCTCCCATGACCGGGGCGAGCGCTCCGACGAGGAAAAAAAGGAGAAGACACTGGATGAAGGGCTCGGGGGATCGCATGCATGTCACCGTCGGGGTACCCCGGAGAGCGGGGATATTTTGACCTGAAAAACTATGGGGGGGACAGGGGTATGAAATCGACGGAATGCGACCCCGCCGCCTCAGGCGCCGGGCAGGGTGACGACAAGACGGGCACCCTTCATGCCCTTTCCCAGGGCGATGAGGTCGCCGTCATGGAGGGCGACCTTCTGTTTCCCTTCAAGGAGGACGCTGTTGAGCACCGTCCCGCCGGTACTCCCGCAGTCCTCAAGATACCAGGCCCCCTCCTCCAGCGTCAGCAGGGCATGCGGGTGGGTGACCCTGGTCACCGCGGCGTAATGCTCGGCAAGAACGATATCGGCCATCCGATCGTATCCCCCCGTCCCGCCCGGATCCTCCCGGCCGACGGCGACCCGCTCCCCATGAAGGGGGAAGACCTTCCCGTCGTCAGGACCGCCGAGGAGCATCAGCACCGGCACGGCCGTCGCCAGTTCTTCCGAGACCTGCTCCTGCACCGCGGCAAGACGTTCGGAAAGCACGGCATCGGAAGGCATGAGCCCGACATTGCCGAAGAGACTGAGACTCCTGACAATCCCCTCCATCCCCCCCGGAACCACCGAATACTTCCAGACCGGGTGCACCCCCTTCGCCGTCGGCCTGCTCATCCCGGCCTCCTTCCTGATCACCCCGATCCTGAGCAGTTTGTCGATGTGCTTCTTGGTGTTCTCATAACTCGTCTCGATCTCGCGCGAGATCTCCCTGATATCCTTGGGCCGCCGCTCGATCACCTTCAGGATCTTCAGGCGCGTCCCGCTCCCGAGCACGTCGAGATATTCGGAGAGTTCGGCGAGGAAGTCCTCGTCGCGCTCGACCAGAAGTGTGTGAGTCCCTGCTTCTTCCTCCATCATCCACCTCATCCTCTGATGCGCCCCGACGGTATGAAACCTTCACCTCATGAGAGGGGGGCCCGGCGGATGCATCAACCGGAACAGAAAACATCGGGCCTTGTAGAATACTCATGAGCTGAGAGCACGCCTCAGGCATACTGCATGAAAATTGTTCTGAGCGATCTCTGAGGTGTTGAGGGCACCACTCAATCGCCGCCCCTCGGCCCTCTTCATCCGTGGGGGGTCCGGGGGGCACGGCCCCCCGGTGCGAGACGGCAGGTTTGAATTCTTCTCGTGGGGCGGCACGTCTGATCGACCTGCCTTCCCGGGCCCTGTCCTGATGCTGGGGGATCGGGGGCGGCCATCCCCCCGCAGAGATAGCCGTCCGGAGCAGTTCTACAAAGACAAAAATTGAAAAATTGTGCGGGTTCGATTGGCCGAACCCCTCGATTCGATCACACCAGCGGCTCGGGCCCCCGCGTCCCCGCGACCGGGAGATGCCCGCCGGTGACCACCACCTGCCGGTCGGTCTCCCTGATCTTTGCCAGGATGATCTCCTTGCCCCGTTGCGTCAGGGCAAAGACCGGCACCGCGGTCCCGGCCTGGAGGAGGGCCCGCCGCCCGGCCGCCTCGCGGAGGTGCCGCGAGGCGCAGACCGCCACGATGTCCGCCACCGCCGCGATCTCTTCGGCTTCCCCGGCCGAGAGCCCGGTCAGGTGCACCCCCACGATGATGGCGTCGGGGTACCGCATCCTCACCTCGGTGGCGACCGCAGGCGAGGCGACCGTCACCGCCACCGCCCGGTACCCGGCCTGCATCGCCGCCTCGACCCCGGCGATCGGATCGATCCGCGCCGTCACCGGGTCGAGCACCGCCCCCCCGTTCTCCTCGATCCGCCGGATCACCGCGGGGATGGGCGAGGTCTTCACGAGCCCCGACATCCGCCCGCCGATCCCCTGGACCAGCCGCGGGTTTATGGCGACGACCGTCCCTGCCCCGTCGCAGGCGACGACTGCGGCGTCGAGGTCACCCCGCCGCACCGCCGCGCTCAGCAGTTCCGAAGCCCCGAAGAGAACGAAGTCCGGGTCGGCAAGCACCTCGCGCTCTGGCGTGCACATCCCGAAGGTGCGGATCCGCTCCTCGATGTTCCTCTTGATCTCCTCTCCCGTCATCTCCCTGACCGGATGGGAGAACCGTTCGGCGAGCGGGCACGACCTGATCACCGGTTCGCCCACCTCGACGACTTTGCCGTCCCTGATAACAACCCGCGCCTTCCCGGCGGCCTCGATGATATGTTCGTCCATCACTTTTCCTCCTCGCAGAAGAGCGGGACATCGGCGAAGGCCGCCGCATCAAAGACCCCGCGGTCGGTCACCCGGAGATGCGGGATCACGGTCAGCGCAAGGAACGAGAGGTACATGAACGGGTCATCGACCGCACCCATCGCCGCGGTCTCCCCCTTGAGGGCCTCAAGCCTCCGGCAGACCTCGGGGTAGGGCTCGGTCGCCATCAACCCCCCGCACGGCAGGGGAAGGACGGTCACCCGCTCGCCCCTCACCGCGACCATCGCGCCCTTGCGATCGGTCACCTCGCGCACCGCCCGGCAGATCTCCTCGTCAGAGACCCCGACGGCGACGATATTGTGGGTGTCGTGGGAGACACTTGCGGCGATCGCACCCTCCTTCATCCCGAAACCCCGGACCAGACCGACCCCGCACCCCCCGTGCCGGTAGCGGTCGCAGACCACGACCTTGAGAATATCGTGTTCGAGATCGGGGACGGTCTCCACCCTGCACCGCAGGTCGTCGGTGACGATCTGCCCCCTGTTGAGGCCGATGACCCTCGCCATGCCCCGGCCCCCGACCGCAAGATCTGCGGGATCGGGCGGGCGGCACCTGAAGACCGGCGGCGGGCATGCCGGGGCCTGGTAACCGGGGTCTTCGTAGCGTACGCCCTGCACATAGGTCGCCGCCACCTCGAACTCAGGCGAACTTTTGAGCACGCAGAAGTCCGCCCGCCGTCCGGGTGCGACGGCGCCGCGGTCCTCCAACCCAAACCTTTGGGCTGAGGAGAGGGTCGCCGCCCTGAGCGCGACTTCCAGGGGCACTCCCTCCTTCACCAGTTTCCTGATGCAGTCGTCGATATGCCCCTCCGAGACGAGCATGTCGGCGTGCCGGTCGTCGGTCGCCAGGCAGCAGCGCGACGAAGTGCAGGGCGTGAGCAGGGGGGCGAGGGCCCTGATATTTCGCTCGGTCGAGCCCTCCCTCATCATGATGTACATCCCGAGACGGAGTTTCTCCTCGGCCTCCTCAAGCGTTGTGGACTCGTGGTCGCTCTGTATCCCGGCGAAGATATAGGCGTTGAGATCTTTTCCCGAGAGCATGGGGGCGTGCCCCTCCCTGACCCGGAAGAGCCCGAGTTTTTTCCAGACCTCGGGGTCGCCGTTCAGGACGCCGGGGACGTTCATCATCTCGCCCAGGCCCGCGACCCCCTCTCTCCCGACAAACTCCGCGAGGTCGTCCGCCGTGAGCACGGCCCCGCCCTCGTCCAGGGGGGTGGCCGGGACACAGGACGGGAGCGTGACCAGCACCGAGAGGGCCGAGCGCGACCCCTCGGAGAGGACGAACTCGATCCCCTCCTTCCCCGAGACATTGGCGATCTCGTGCGGGTCGGCGACGACCGTCGTCGTCCCTCGCGGGAGCACCGCCCGCGCGTACTCCCGCGGCGTGAGCAGAGAACTCTCGATGTGGACATGGGCGTCGATGAGACCGGGGACGACCCTCGCGCCCCCAAGGTCGACGGTCTCCCGCGCCTCGTAACCCTCGCCCATCCCGACGACCCTCCCGTCCTTCACCGCAAAGGAAGTCTCCTCCCAGGTGCAGGTGAAGGGGTTGTACAGGGAGAGGCCGGTGAAGAGACGGTCGGCGGGCACGCTCCCGCGTGCAGCATTCATGCATTCGTCCATGGTCACACCCGGATGTCCCTGATCACCGCGACCGTCCGTTCGTCTCCTTTCAGGAGATAGAGATAGAGTTTATAGGTGCCGGGCTCGAGGGCCACCGGGAAGGAGAATCTATTGGTGCCTTCCTGAAATTTCTCGGCTTTGACAAAGGTCTCGACCTCTCTCTGTCCAAAACTGCCGGTCTCGAAAACCGTCACCTGGAGCGTGGCCTCCATGGGCTCTGACGGGTTGTCCACCTCGACCTGGAGGGCGCCGTCCGCATAGGTCACCTCTCCGAATCCGATGCCGGTACATCCTGCGGTCAGAGCAAGGATGCAGAGGCAGGAGAGCCCGATAAAAGGTGCGGTCCGGGGAATTGCTGCCATTACCAGATGTGACCGCTGAGAGAAGATATAGTATTTGCTTCCGCTCCCTGGAGAGTCAGAGGAAGGAGGGGTGCGGATGGGGAGAAACCCGGCCTTTGAGCCGGGACGGTTCACTCTCTCTCAACACCTGACAATGCCCTTGACAAAGGAGGCAAGCGCTTCATGCACATTCTCGCCGGTCCGGGCGGAGATGAGATGGACTGAAGCGTCGCCGATTGCATCGGCATAGAGAGAAGGCCTGGACCCCGGGAGATCGCACTTGTTGAGCATAAAGACAACCGGCAACCCGGTCCCCTTCAGCCACGCATACAGTTCCCGCATCATATCGTCGGGTGCGGTCGTCGAGTCGACCACAATGATCGCCCCGTCCATTCCTCTGGAGAGAATCTTCCTCGCAAACTCAAACCTGTCCTGTCCCGGCGTCCCGAAGAGATAGACCTGCTGCTCCCCCACCTGTACCCGTCCGAAGTCGAGGGCAACGGTCGTCGACTCGCCATCGCAGTCTGCCTCGACATGCCGGGATGAGGGATCGAGCGCAGTAATTAGAGAAGACTTCCCTGCATTGAAGGATCCGAATACGCAGAGTTTGAGTTTCTCACGTGCCATCACCATTGCATATGATGTAGGTCTATATTTCTGTTTCGGTATTAGGTTCTCTTCAATATGGTAAGTTTATGAAAAAATTGGCGTTATTTGCCTCAAAAAATCTTCGACATCCCCTTCCGGGATGGCAATACAGGATACCTCTCCTTATGGGTTCAGATCTTCTCGACCGTGATCCGTACGCGGTCGCCTGCCTTGAGTCCATGACCCTTCGGGATATCGATGTTGAACCAGAGTTGCTCAGGGTTCTGTTCCCCTTCACTTTTCGGACCCTGCTGCATAATGCAGTCTTTGAACTCGTTGATCCTGGCAACAAACTCGATCTCAGACTCGAAAGAGACAATCGATTCCATACCTAAAAATCGCGGGCGTATATATTAATCATGCCGCCCTGGGGCAGACCATCCATGTCGTCGAGTTTGAATAACTCCACCTCTGGATCTCAAGTTCCTCACAGATCTCTGAGAGGATGGCGAGGTTTGTGCCGACCTCCTTTGCCGAGAGTCCGAGGTCGTGGGCAATGTACTTCGACTTGAAGTAATGCTTGCCTTTTCTTAGACCTCCCATGAGATATTGGACAATCCGGTCCTGTGTATTGTTATAGTTTTCCCGGATACTCTTATTGTTACCCATATCGATACCTCAACTTGTTAGTCCTATCAGCATTTCTTTATATATATCTTGTGCTTTTCCCCGCCCCTCTCCCGGTAAATGGACATTTAGGGCACCTGCGTCTGTTATATGGTCATTAAAAAAGATGAATCTATTTTCTCGTCATCACAAGGATGCCAAGAGAAAGTGCGGCAAGAACGGAGATCAATGTCAACGGGGCCTGAGTAGGCGTCGTGGCCGGCACCGTCCCGGTCGTCTCAGGAACCGAGGTCTCCGGCGCCGTCGTTTCGGTTGCTGTCTCCGTTGGTGCGAGCGTTGTCGGGGCCGTCGTCGGCGTCCCGGTGATGGTCGTGGTCGTCACCGTCGGCACCGTAGTGTTGACCCCGATCCTGTCGCCCGAATAGAACGTGACGACATTCGAGTCCTCCGCGGAGTCGGCAAAACCCTGCGGAGAGCGCCACTCCGCCCGGACCTGATACTCCCCCTCCTGCAGTCTGTCGAGGACGATCGGCCCCGCCATGCCCGGATCGTCGGTATAGATATGCGTGGCGGTGATCGGGAGATCTGAGAGATCCTGCCCCTTGAACGTCGTCAGTTCGGCTCCGTCCGGGGTCGTGACCACGATATCCACCGAGGCATGCTCGTCACCGGCGACGTACTGGGTGCCCACATATAAACTGATCACCTTGAAGGCGATCGCCGTCCCGGTCGGGATGGAGATCCCCTCGATCCGGTCGGCATGGTTCGGGGCGGCGAGGACAGGTTCGATCCTGAGGTCAGGATACCTGACCATGATTCTCTTCCCGGTCCGGGCGTTATCTTCCCTGCTGTAGGCATAATACAGCCCGGTATCCTCCTCGACCAGGGCATCGTCGAGATCGAAAGCGGTCTCGTCGGGGATCGAGATCCTGTTCTGCTCGCCCTTCCCGGTATCGTCGTCATAATACTTGACCAGCGCCGTCACCGGGTTATCGGTCGTCTGGTTCCTCAGGGCCGAGAGGTTCAGTCCTTCTTCATAGACAAATACCGTATCTCCGGGTTCGATATCGGAGATCGTATCTCCCCGTGCCGAGACCGGCGCGATTGCCGCCGACACCAGCAAGAGAAGACAGCAGACGATGCCGACCCCCGAAATCCCGGTATATATGCTTCGTACCATAGCAATTCCTCCGATGAAGTACTACCTCAGGGCCGCCGCATATATCCCTTTCGCCGCAGGACGGGGCCAGTTGAACATGGCACGACAGGGAAAGAAAAGAGTACCAGAAGGGTACTGTATGACCCCGACCTCTCTTTTCCGTGAAGGAGAAGAAGAGGTCCTGAGCCTTATTCAGTCCTCGGACTGCTCGGGCAGGGACGTTTCCACCGGCACGCGGCCGATCTTCTCGACCAGTCCGGCGAGCGCCGCCTCGCGCATCCCTTCGACGAACTTGATCGACCCGACCACCAGGTGACCGCCGCCGCTGATCCCGCCGCCCCGGATCTCGTCGTGGAGTTCCCTGACCATCTGCGGGATGTTCATCATCACGCCGCGGGAACGGAGCACCGCAAAGTCGGGGCCGAAGCCGAGCGTGACCACCGGTGCGCCGGGGTGCTGCCGACAGAGGCGGTCGTGGATCTCGCCTGACGTCTTGCCCGGCGGCGGGAACGTGAACCTGTGGGCAAAGAGTTCCACATCGATCCTGAAGAGATACGCACCGTTCGGGAGCATCTCCTCGGTGACATTGGGCATGGACGCATCCATCTGGTTCTCGATGGCGGCGTTCGCCTCCTCGACCAGGAGATTGACGATCTTGTCCTGCAGATCCCGTTCGCCGTCCACGTTCAGGATGTCCTTGACGATCTCCCTGCCGTCGTTGAACCGCAGCCAGAACTGCTCGTAGTCCAGGGCCAGGGCGATGTCCTTGCAGACATCCTCGGTGTACTCGTCGGCGATGAGGTCAAGGTAGCGCTGCCTCTCCGGCGCCTCGCTCCGGTCACCCACACCGGCGACCGCCGGGAAGTGTCTGATCCGGTCACTCACACCCGGGAAGATGAGCCGTGCCACCTCGGTCCCGAGCATCCCGGCCGTGATCCCGAAGTCGGCACCCACATGATAGGGGTTGACATGAGCGACGACGTAATCGTCGACGATCGCGTCGGGGTGGTGGTGGTCGACGACGATGATCGGGAGGTCATAGACTCTGGCCACCTTCATCGCCGGGATATCCTCTTCGGTGGACCCGTTGTCCATCAGGACGATCAACGGCAACTTCTGCCCGAACCGCACGTTGTCCTTCAGGGCGAAGTCGAGATCTCTCGTGATGTCCTCGATCTCATAGAAGGGCGCCTTCGACGGCGAACGCTTGAAGAGATAATATGCCGTATCCAGGTCGTTGCCCTCATCTTTGATGAGAGAGACCACCGCCTGCTCGACTGCGACCGCCGCGCTGATCCCGTCGGCATCGGCATGGTGGCGGAGGATGATCGGCTGGGCCTCGAAGACGGCGCGCCTGATCCGCTTGGCGACCTTTCTCATCTCAGGGCGCAGTTGCTCCATCGCCTCGCTCTCGATAAGGAGCGGGATCTCCTCGGGCTCGGAACGCGCGTCGAGCGCCGCCTCGATCCGGTCGTGAACCCTTTGTGCGTCCTCGCCGGTGAGGGCCTCCATGGCGCTGACCTCGATCTGGAGCTGGTTCTGCCGGCGCATCACTTCGCCGACGACAAAGACCGAGTCGCCGAGTTCGACCTCAGGGTAGGCGCGCACGCCGGCCTCGACAAAGGCCGCGGCGTTCCCGCTCCCGGTCGCGTCGACCAGGGTGAAGATCGTCGGCCCGCTCGTCTGCTTGATCTGGGCGACCGTCGCCTCGAGGGTGACATCGCGCCCGACCTGCGAGGCCAGGTCGCCAAGCCCGGTCACCGACACCCGTCTGGTCACCGTCTCAACGCGGTAGACCGTGGGAGCGACCTCGGCGAGATCGATGTTCCCGTTGTTCCTGATGTTGATGACCTGCACGAAGATCTGTTCCTTCTCCTCGTGGGTGCCGATGATGTTGCTCTTGTGGACCAGACCTTTGAGCCTGGCATTCAACTGGACAAAAGTGCCGAAGTTCGCAAAGCCCTGCACGATCCCGGCATAGACCTTGCCCTCTTCGACCTCCCCCAACCCGCAACCCGGGCCGAGAGAGTATACAATCATATCTTCCTGGTTTACCATTTCCTTAACTCACTTGACTGTAACAATGTTTATGTATTCTCACCTGAACAAAGAGATGCAAGACGTTCTTCGCCGTCTCTTCTCCCTTTTGCGATAATACTATCGCCGGCATGGAGCCGTTCGTCGCGGCCGGGACGATACTTCCAGCGTTCTCCGCCGCGTTTGACCGCCAGCACGACCATGCCGGTGACGGTCGCAAGCGACGCCTCCTTGAGGCTCCGGCCGGCAAGGGCGGAACCATTCTTCACCTTGAGGTGGGTGATGATCTCGTCCGACTCGCGCACGATCAGCCTGAAGACCGGGGGGATCTCGATGTCCCTGAGGAGCACTTCGGCGATCGCGGAGGCCGCATCCGAGATGGTCTCGGCAAAGGAGGAGAGATAGAGGAGGCCGCGGAGATATTCCACGTTCTCGATCCTCTTTGAAGCCTCAAGAACCCACAGGTCGAACTGATAACGCATATCCTCCATCCTTTCGTCGAGGGCGACGACCTCCTGGGCCACGTCCTCGTTGGTGAAGAGGAGAGAGGTGTATGCAAGTCCGACCGCGAGTTCGGAGAGGTTCTTCATCTCGATCATCAGGGCGACGGCGCGGTCGAGGTCGTCGACATATCCGGCCTTTGCCGCTTCTCTCTTCGCTTCCTGGACCACTCCGGCCATGATGTGGAAGGGGGGGATGCCTGCCTCAAGCCCTTTTGCAAGGAGGATGTCGCCGGCGGCGACCTGCGAGTACTTGTCGGGATCGTAGATCCATCCGTTCCCCCGCCTGATGGCGATGACGCGCATCCCCGATCTGCTCTGCAGTTTCACCTCGCCCAGCGTCTGGCCGGCAAGGGCCGACTCCTGCTGGACCTCGACCCGCACCGTGACCTCCTCGGCCGCGGGCAGGGCGTCCCTGAGTTTCTGCGGGAACTTGGCTCCTTTCAGAATGAGTTTTGCGACCTCGGAGGCCGAGTTCGAGATCCGCTCGGCCGACTCTGCGATCTGCAACAGCCCGCTCATCGACTCGGCCTCCTCCACCCGCCGCGCCCCGAGCATCGCCGAGATGCGGGCCTGGTAGACATGCCGGTTCATGATCTCTTCAAGGTTCCCCACCTCGCCGGCGATGTCCCGGCTTTCAAAAAGAATGGCAGAATAGGCGAGGTCAACCATCAGTTCAGAGATATCCTTCATCTCGATGAGGACATCCTTGAGGCTGGTCGGCTGATATTCGACTTCCATCATGGTCAGTACCGTCTTCCATTTCGATATTGTCCCGAGGGTATATTAACTCCTAGTTGCGCACATCGGTCCGGGGACGGTATGGAAGGCTGTCGACCCCTCCACCTCCTTCCTCCCACGAGGCTCTCAGGCAACCGGGTGAAGGAACGGCATGATCTTCTGGAGCGCGGGGATCGATCCGTTTCTTCGATCTCGGATTGTCCTGAACCGCATCGGTGGTGCATCTCAGAGAGGTCACTTCAAAACCATCCGCCCGGAGGCGCGGACGAAGGGGGTTTGGGAGGCACGGCGTGCTTTGAAGTTGTCGTCACCCGGCGCGAGAGATCAGGTGAGTATTCTCGCCCTTCTGATCCCATGCCTTCCCTCATGAATCGCGCCGGGGGCGCTGCCCCCGAAGACAAACCCTCCTGCTCTCATCACGAGGAGAGGCCCTCCCCACCCGCTTCACAGGAGCAGGTTGATCACCGAGATGAGAACCACTGCCCCCAGCAGGTCGATCACCGAGGTGATCACCGGGATCCCGAAGTTGTCAGGGTCAAAGCCGTACCTGAACGAGATGCTGGCCGTGAGATAGGCGATCCCGTTGACGATGCTCATCACCACGACCCCCGCGCCGACGGCGATCCCGACCATCGTGAGCAGACCCGGCGAGGTTGCCCCGAGGAGGAGGGCGGCGCCGTGGGCGAGGGCGGCCATCAGCGGGAGGAGGATGAGGGTGAAGAGATAACTCTGGACAAACTGCATCCCCACGGCGCGGGAGGGACGGATGGACGGGCCGATCAGTCCGAGGTGCATCCAGGTTCCAAGGCGCGAGCAGAGGATCCCCCCGATCGATCCGCAGATCCCGGCGAAGGGTGGGATGAGGATGAGAAGCGCTCCGACAGAGACGAGACGGTCGAGGTCCATGGTATAAGTAACCCCTGCGATCGTCCCGAGGACCGAGAGCCCGACCAGGAGGGGCAGGATCTCGGAGACGATCTCTCTTGCCCGCGCCCCGTGCATCCACGAGTACACCGTTGCAACCGCGGCGACAACGAGGACAAGGGCGAGGAGGGCCATCCTCCACCCCATGGGGAGCGCGGTGACCGTCACCGCCGTGACGGCCAGCACCGGGATCGTGACCAGGTCGCCGAGGGTCGTCACCGCCGGGGCGGCGATCATGTCCATGTCCACCCCGCGCCGGTACGAGAGGACCGAGACCAGGACCGTGAAGCCCATCACGATGAGTCCGGAGAGGATCCCGGCGATCACCGAGATGAGGACAAGGTCGCCGGCAGGGATCACCTCGATCCCGAACGCCCAGGCTGCAAGCTTTGCAATGAACCCGAGGGCGATGGCGGTGGCGACCGTGAGAATAAATGAGGCGTGCAGGTTCTCGGCAAGGACGCCGCCCCGGCAGTCAGGGGCGAACTCGCCCAGGTGCATCGAGGAAGAGAGACGTGAGGCGAGCACCCCGGAGATGCTGCCGCGCATATTGATCGTCGGGGGGACGAGGACGAGCAGGCCCGGGAGGAGAGCGAGAGTCTCACGTATAGAGGAGAGATATGACCCGGCGACGACGGCGATGGCTGTGCTGACCAACAGTGCCAGAAAGCCCGTCAGGAAGAGGCGCTCTTCGCGCCCCAGTCCGTTTCCCAGTCTCATCTTCGCTCTCCGCCATCTTCATCACTCTCTGAAAGGAATCTCGACCATCGTCAGGTCCGGTGGTGCGATCACTTCGCCTTCAAACCTCTTTCGTGCATCCTGTATATGGTTTGCCGTTGACGTGTAGCGCGAGCTGATATGAACGAGGGCCAGAGCGTGCGCTTCCAGTGCCGCCGCCGCTTCGCCGGCCTCCCCTGACGTGGAATGATAGACCTCGCTCGCCCGTTGCCGCTCGGTATCGTCGAAGGTGGCATCGTGGATGAGGAGATCCGCATCTTCCAGACCGTCGCGCGGCCCGTGGTGGAGGGGCCTCGTGTCTCCGGTATAGATGATCGTCCGTCCTGAGCGCGCCCGGCCCAGGATCTCTTCGGGCGTGACCGTCACCTTCTCTCCCTCATGTTCCACCGTCACCGCCTCGCCCCGCTGGAGCCTGCCGAAGAGCGGACCCGGCGGGACGCCGAGTTCGATCGCCTTCTCCCGGTTGAACCTGCCCGGCCTCCCGTCCTCCCTGAGGACATAGCCGAGGCTCGGCATCCCGTGACAGGTGGCAAAGGCATCCACCTGGTAGCCGTCGAAGCGCACCGTCGAGCCCGGACCGAGCCTGACCGGCTGGAGGTCGAAACTGAGTTTGGTCCTGCCGAGTTGCTGCATATGCTCGACAAATTCGTAGACGCCCTCCGGCCCGTAGATGATGAGCGGCTCGGTCCTGCCATTGAACGACATCGTCTGGACAAGACCGAGCACGCCCAGGAAGTGGTCGGCATGCCAGTGAGTGATGAAGACGGCGTCCACCAGGAACCCGGTCCGCGCCCGCATCATCTGCTGCTGGGCCCCTTCCCCGCAGTCGAAGAGGAGGGTGTCCGAGCCTCGCCTCACCATGATGCAGGGCGGGTTGCGGTTCGGCGTGGGAAGCGCCCCGGCGGTGCCGAGGAAGTAGACCTGCAGAGTCTCGCCGGCTATACGAACCACCTCCTGAAGGTTGCAAGGCTTCGTGTCGCCTCTTCAAGGTTGCGTCCCTCGACGACGGCGACCTTTCCCCGGTACCCTGCTGCGACGGCGCGCCCGACCTTCTCCCAGTCGATCGTCCCGTCACCGAGGGCAAGGTGCTCGTCCGAACTGCCGTGGTTGTCGTGGATATGGATGTGGTCGGCGGTATCGATCTGTTTGAGGAACCCGTCGACCGCCCTGACCGTGTTGGCATGGCCCAGGTCGAAGGTGACGCCGACCCCCTCGATCCCGTCGGTGATCCCGAGGAGTTCGTCGGGGTCATGGCAGAGGAACTCAGGGATGTTGATCATATTTTCGAGACAGGCTTTCACCCCGTGTTCCTCGCCGCACTTCCCGATCAGGCGGAGGGCTTCCTTTTGCAGGCCCCAGATCTTGCCGGGCAGGAGTTTTCCCGCAGGCGAGAGATAACCGGGGTGGATGGTGACCCGGTCGGTGAGGTCGGCGGCGTGCTCGACGCACGCGCAGATCTGGCGCACCGACTCCTGCCAGATGGGGTCGTTGATCGAGGCGAGGTTGAGATCGGCGTAGGGTGCGTGCACGGTCACGTCGAGGTGCGTGCTCTCGACGACATCGAGGATGGCCTGTTTGTTCTCCGGTTTATCGAGGCGGTAGTTGCCGTCGGCTGAGATCTCCCACCCAGCATACCCGACTTCCTCGATCCCGAAGACCCACTCGACCGATTCCCAGACCTTTGAAGATGAGGAGAAATAGGGAACGACGCTCACGGACACCCCTCCATTGCCCCGATGAGACGGGCGACCTTTGCCGTGTATTCTTCCATGCCGCTTTCGTTTGCGATCTCGACATCGGCCATGGCCATCGCCTCGCCCAGGCCCCACCCGAGTTCGCGCTCGTCGCGTATGCGAAGGGCCCCGGCAGAGTCGACGTCGTCGACGCGGCCCCGCTCCTTCAAGCGCCCGAACCTCGTCTCGAACGAGGCCGTGACCGCGACGAGGAGGAACGCGGGGAAGTGCTCCCTGAAGATCTCGACCTCCGCGCTCCCCCGGATCCCGTCGATGACCACGATGGGTGCGTCCTGTTTCTCGACGAAGGGTATGCTCTTGAGAGCGATCGCCCCCATGCCGTGTTCCGCACGGAGGTCCGAGGAGACCTTCCCCATGTTGGCGTCGCTCATCTCAAGCCCGGCCTCGACGACGGCGGCCCTGATCACGTCGCCCATCACCACGACCGGGATGCCCCTGGCCTCTGCGATCTTTGAGAACTCTCCTTTTCCGCTCGCCGGCATTCCGACGATCCCGATGACCTTCATCTTACGTGCTCCTGCTCGATCCTGCTGACATCAATGCTCTCCGCCCTGACGATCCGTCTGCCCTCGTAGACGACCTCGCCGTCCTCTCGCGTCCTGATCTTCACGGTCCGCCCCAGGCCGTCGGCGATGGCCGCAAGTTCGTCGAAGGTGAGGGGGGCGACGCCGGCGATGACGCCCTGCTGGAGGACGAAGTCGACGCCTTTTGCGTCCTGTGCGATATACCGGATCTCGTCCTCGCATCCCCTGAAGGTCGTGACCACGGCCTCGAACTCGGGGAGGGCGCCCCGGCGAGAGGCTTCCGTGCAGAGGTCGAGCGACTCCTGCACGCGCTCCTTGAAGTCCTGTTTGAGGAGGTTGTTGTACCGGCGCCATGTGGTCTTGACATCGAGGGCGATGTGGTCGACGAGGTTTTCTTCGAGGAGGGCCCTGATGGTGCCCGGATAGACGCCGTTGGTCTGAAGACCGACGCCGAGTCCCATCTTCTTCGCGCCCGCGGCCAGGGCGAGGAGGGCCTCTTTCTGCATCGTCGCCTCGCCGCCCGAGAAGACGACGCCGGTGGCCAGGAGGGTGGACTCCCGGATCATCGCGAGTACCTCGTCGACCTCCCGCTCGTCTTTTCCTTCCAGGATCGCGGTGTTCTGGCAATAATGGCACCGCACCGGGCAACCGCGCAGGAAGACCGTACAGACGGCCTTGCCCCTCCAGTCCACAGTGCTGAGCGGGACAAAGCCCCCGAAGTTCACCTTCAAAAAAACCACCTTTGAGTATTATGGGCGAGCAGTTTAATAGAAACTATCGAACGTCCCATAGAAGGGGCGGGCGGCCCCTACGGATGGTCTTTCCTGAACCCTCCGGCGGGCACGACGATCTCGAACCTCGCGCCCTTCCCTTCTTCTCCCTTCTCCCTGATGGACATGCCGGTGATGCCGAGGATCTCCCTGACGAGGAAGAGACCGAGCCCGGAGTCCTGCCGGCCGAAACCTCTGGAGAAGATCTGCTCCTTGAGGCCTGCGGGGATGCCCTTGCCGTCGTCCTCGAAGACGATGATGCCCTTGTCGTTCTCTTCATGGAATGAGACCCTGAACGCCGTGGTCCCCTCCCCGTGGCGGACGGTATTGTCCACGAGATTGAAGATGACCTTCTCGAAGAGGGGGTCTGCGAAGACCTCAACTCGACCGGTGAGTATATCGATCTCCAGATCCCCATGGGACGCCTGCTCTCCTGCAAACCTGGCGATTTTCCCCACGCACTGCCATGCCGGTGCTTTCACGCCCATGCTTTCGTAGTCCTGCATGAAGACGACCTGGTCCCTGATCGTCGAGGTCGCGGTGGCCACATGTCTGACATATCCCCTGAATGTCTCGTTTCCCCCCATCTCATCCTCGATCAGTCCCATATAGGCGGCAATGATGCTGATCTGGTTGAGGAGATCGTGCCTGGTGATGCTGTACAGGAGGTCGAGTTTTTTGTTCGCCTCATCGAGGGCCTTCCTGGTCCGGTGCATCTCGGTAACATCCCTGGCAATGCCGGTCGCCCTGATGGGACGGCCCTCCTCGTCGCGGGCCGTCACCTTTCCAATGACATTCACCCACCGCCATGTTCCGAGTTGGCATCGTTCCCGGCACTCGGCCTCATAGTAGAGCATGGCGTCATCCTTGACCTCTTCCATACTCTTCACCAGCAGAAGGTAATCTTCAGGATGGATGCGTTGTTCAAGGGTCGATACGTGTGTCTCCTCCTCCGGGGACGGGAAGGACCGGTCATTTATCCAGTCATGAATTATTAACAACTCGCCTGTTGCGACGTTCCAGTCCCAGACACCGAGGGATCCGCCTTCGATGGCGAATTTCAATCGTTCCTGTATCTTTTTCCGTGCCTGTATCTCGATCTTGAGTTCTTTCCACCGCCTCAAGGAGAAGATGGTGAGTCCGACCGAGAGGAGGAGGGCCGCGGTGAGGAACTCGTCGAGTTCCCATTGTTCGTATGTTCTGGTGAACCCCACCAGGAGTTCGAAGGCGTCCATAGATGAGGCGATCAAAAAGAGCATGGCTCCGACTATGAGAAGGACCAGCGCATCGCGTCCGGCGGGCGTACGGTGGAAATTGATTGGGGGTAGAGACAGGTTCACTCAAGGGGAGCATTTCTCAGACAATATCATAAAACTTTCTAAGTATTTAATTTGTTGAAATAAGATAATAATGGAAAAATGGAGTTCTTATGGGGTCATATGTCCATGTTAAGTACATTTGGCCATATTTGCCTGCCATGGTCGCCCGGGCGGCGGCACATCCGGAGCATATCCCGGAGTGTTGGAGGGTTGAACATTCATCCGGACCGAAGGGTTCTCACATGGCAGGTCATCACTCAACCGTCGGATCTGTAGACTCCCTTGATGAAGTTCCTCATGACAGGGGGAGAGAGGGCGGTGATTTTTCAGAGGGTGTCCCCCTCCTCTGCCGATCCGTCACACAGGGGCAAGGGTGTGATCAGCCCCTCATGGTCACTCCGGAAGAGGAATTACCATGAAAAACTTTTCATGAGGTATGCCTGAGGCGTGCTTTCGCTTCATGAGCAATTCAACAGAGCCGGAATTTTAAACATATCTTTCCCGCCCGGGAAAAATTTCCCTGCTCTCTTCTGACGAGGATCGGCGTGAAGGTGGTAGTTCCATTCCGGGTAATTCCACTTGTTAAAACGTAAACAAATTTACTTGATCGGAGAACAAGCAAAATTTAGCGGGGATTGGGAAAACAGAGAGTTTATCACGGAGTTTCCCCAATCTAAGAGGCATGGGATTGATTGAGGACGCAAAACGCGGCATCGTCACCGAAGAGATGAAGATCGTCGCAGAGAAGGAAGGCGTCACCGAGGACTTTGTCAGGCGCGGCGTGGCCGAGGGCCACATCACCATCCCGGTCTCTCCGTACCGGGAAATTAAGATCTGCGGTATCGGCGAGGGGCTCCGCACCAAGGTGAACGCCTCCATCGGAACCTCAACAGATTTCGTGGACATCGACATGGAGATCGAGAAGGCGCGGCAGGCCGAACTCGCCGGCGCCGATACCCTCATGGAACTCTCCACCGGCGGCGACTTCCTGGAGATCAGGCGCCGGGTCATCGAGGCGACGACTCTCTCCGTGGGGAGCGTGCCCCTGTACCAGGCCTTCATTGAGGCCGCACAGAAGAAGGGCGGCGTCGTCTTCATGGACCCCGACGACCTCTTCAGGATCACCGCCGAACAGGCGAAACTCGGCACGAACTTCATGGCCATCCACACCGGGATCAACCTGGAGACGATGAAGAGACTCCAGAACCAGGGTCGGCACGGCGGCCTGGTCTCCCGCGGCGGTGCGTTCATGACCGCATGGATGCTCCACAACGAGCAGGAGAACCCGCTCTATGCCGAGTTCGACTACCTCCTGGAGATCCTCAAGGAGCACGAGGTCACCCTCTCCTTCGGCAATGGCATGCGGGCCGGCGCCGTCCACGACGCCACCGACCGGGCGCAACTCCAGGAACTGATCATCAACGCCGAACTCGCCGACAAGGCCAACGACTTCGGCGTGCAGACGATCATCGAAGGGCCGGGCCACATCCCGCTCGACGAGATCCAGGCGAACGTCGTCGTCCAGAAGCGGGTCACCAACAGGAAGCCCTTCTACATGCTCGGCCCCCTGGTCACCGACATCGCCCCCGGCTACGACGACCGGGTCGCCGCGATCGGCGCTTCCCTCTCCTCGGCCTACGGCGCCGACTTCATCTGCTACGTCACTCCGGCAGAGCACCTCGCCCTCCCCACCCCCGAGGAGGTCTACGAAGGCGTGATGAGTTCGAGGATCGCCGCCCATGTCGGCGACATGATCAAACTCAAGAAGCGCGGCGACGACCTCGAAATGGGCCATGCCCGCCGCGACCTCGACTGGGACCGGCAGTTCGCGGTCGCCATGAACCCTGAGCGTGCGAAGAAGATCAGGGACGAGCGGATGCCCGCCGACACCGACGGCTGCACGATGTGCGGCGATTACTGCGCCCTCAAGATCGTCAACAAGAATTTCAACTTCTAAATTTTTTTTAGAATCTTTTTTTTCAGTTCTGTAGAATTTTGCATGAGGCGAGCGCCCGCCTCAAGCATACGCGATGAAAATATCAGATCAGATCTGGATCGATTCTTGACCCTCATCCTTGCGTTCGAGGAGTGAATCGAATTCGAGTATCATGCCGCCCCCACGTATCTTCGGTCCGTGGGGGGTCCGGGGGGTGAACCCCCCGGCGCGAGATGGCAGGGAAATTTCGACGATTGGGGGCGGCCGATCGGATCGACGCGCCTTCCCTATCAAAACCGATAGTGCCGATCTTCGAGATCATTTTCATAGTAATTGCTCATGAACCTGCGGTTCAAGCATACGCTATGAAAATTTGGGTGGGTCCGGGATGCCCTCCTCAACCGCCACCGCCCTCTCGAAAATATGGACACGCCGTCAGGCACCGGCTGCAGACCATCTCTGCGTCCCGGGCCATGCGGTTGACCAGCCACTCAGTCAGGGGCGCTCCGGCGCGGCTCTCGAAGAGGACGCCGAAGAGGGGTCGCACCGGCGCCGGGATCGCATGGGTCACGTTCCTGCAGCGGAGAACGTCCACTCCCTCTTCATTCAACGCCCCCGTAGGGCAGGCCTTGATGCACCGGTTGCACCGGCGGCATCGGGGCGGCGACACCGCCGGTCTCTCCACGTGCAACTCCTTCTCCGTCACCACCGCACCGAGCGCCACGCGATTTCCGGACCGCGAGGTGATGAGGAGCGTGTTCCGCCCGATGCTCCCCATACCCGCTTCTGCGGCCAGATGCTTCAGGGAGAGATACCCCATGATCCTCCTGTCCCGCACCCGCACCGGGAAGAAAGACGGAACTGCGATGGAACGGTATCCCTCGTCCTCGAGTGCTTTCACAAGCAAAAAAGCGATCTCGTCAAGGCGTCCGATGACGCGGTGCAGCCGCCCGGTCTTCTCTCTGCTCGCGAGCGAGAATGTCTCCGTCGGGATTTCCAGTCCGAAGATTATGACGGTTTTTGCGGAGGGCAATAGGTTCCGGGGATGATACCCCTCCGGTGCAGAGCATTCGGCCGCGGCCAGGGTGGCGTAGAGGTCTACTCCCTCGGTGTGGAGAAGATGTTCGAGGGATTTTCTGGATTTCTGGAGAGGAGAGGATCCGGAGTGCATGGGGGTATCAGGATCGGCATGTGTTTTTGTTTGTTTTGTATGGGTGGTGATACGGGAAGTCCGTTGGTATCCGGGTGATCCAGGATCGGAGACCCTCGGCGCGTATGGTGTGGGAAGGCACGATGATCAGGCGTGCCGCCCTCATCGCAGAACTTTTCCCCCACAATCTCACGCCGGGGGGCCTTGCCCCTCGCCAGACCCCCCACGACGAGGATAGGCGGGGGCGGCGATGAAGCGACGTCTCCACCAGTTATCCTGTCTTGAAAAAGAGCGATCGAGCGACGAGAAATTTTCATCGCGTATGCTTGAAACGAAGGTTCATGCCCGATTCTACAGGGATCGTTTTCTCATCCGCGTTTCACAAAAACAGGAGAAGAGGAGATCAGTACAACCCCTTCCCGAGTTCAGGGACCGCAGGGATGTACTGGAAGAACGTCCCGGTTCCTTTCTCTCCTTCCACAGTTCCACCGAAGAAGTACGCCGGTTTGAGATAGGGTTGCTCGTCCCGTGGAGGACTTGCATAATACCCAATTTTGATCTCGTTTATGGTCGCTTTTTGTGGTGAACTCACCGCGGTGACGATGCCGGTCTGTTTGAGTTCTTCGATTGCTATCTCAGGAGAGATGATCTCGAACTCCCTGTACGGTTCGGCCTCGCGCCAGCGCTTGAAGACTCTGAGGATATCTCCCTCTCCACCAACGGTGACATACATCCAGTTTCCGAAGACCGGGAGGTTGTTCAGCGTGCCAGTGAATGAGACCTGAGTGTCTTTATAAGTTTGAATGGACGTACCGTCGGTATGATTTGAGAAAAATCCCTCACCATGCGCAACACTCGAATACACTGCTCCTTCAGGCATAAGATCGTGAGAGGTGAGGAACTTCTCGGCGATCTTCTGTGCCTCCTCATCGTCTGGGAGATGTTCTGGGAAATCTCGGTATCCTTCACCTTTGTTCCACCGACTATACCAGGTATAGGACAAACAACCTCCCTCCTTTTCAAACTCAAATGTATAGGGATCGCCTTTGATGGAGTATGACAGTACCCTCTCTTCAAGTGGTCCGGACATCCCGAACTTCTCCGCCATCTTCAGCGCGTCGTCTTTTGACACGGCGGTATCAACCGTCTTGTAGACCATGACCTCTTCTAGAGATCTGGGAAGGGGAATATCAAAAGTGATCTCCGGGATCTTCTGCGTAGGATAGAGCCCGGTGGGATCGTGGTGCAGGTCTTTATCCTCCTCGTATGGACACTCTGCTGGCAAAAGTGCCGTCCCGCCAATGATCAGCAGGAGGACGATCAGTCCGATTATGATCTGTTTCATTTTTTCATCTGAGTTTCACAAAAATAGGAGAAGAGGAGATCAGTACAGCCCCTTCCCGAGTTCAGGGACCGCGGGGACGTACTGGAAGAACGTCCCGGTTCCTTTCTCTCCCTCCACCGATCCACGGATGGAATAGGTCGGTTTTAAGTACGGCTGTTCGTCTCCAGGCGGGCTCGCATAGTAACAGAGTTTGATTGTGTCGATGGTTGCTTCCCTGGGAGAACTCACGGTCGTGACGACCCCGGTCTGTTTGAGTTCTTTGATCGCGTTCTCAGGGGATATGATCTTGAACTCCCTGTACGGTTCGGCCTCGCGCCACCGTTTAGCGACCTTAAGGATATCACCATCTCCACCAACAGTGACATATATCCCATTTCCGGCCACCGAAAGGTTGCTCAGCGTGCCGGTGAAGAGAACTTTACTGTCTTTATACGTGACAATAGGTGCTTCTCCCTTATGGTTTGAAAAGATTCTCTGACCATGTGATACACTCGAATAGATCGCTCCCTCAGGCATGAGATCATGGGATGTCAGGAATGTTTCGGCAATCTTACGTGCTTCCTCATCAGTCGGGAGATATTGGGGTCGATCTCTTGTGTTATATCCTTTCCATCTCCCCTCCCATGTGTATGTCATATAACCGGTTTCTTTCTCGATCTCGAACGTGTAGGGATCATCTTTGATGACATACCAAATCCCGCTCCTACTCTCTTCAACCGGTCCGGACATTCCGAACTTCTCTGCTATCTTCTGTGCATCGTCCTTTGATACGATGGTATCGACTGTCCTGTAGACCATGACTTTTTCGGGGTATTCGGGGAGGGCGATGTCGCAGGTGACCTCGGAGATCTCCTGTACGCCGTACGGTCCGACAACTTCAATCCCCCTGTGTACGTCTTCATCTGACTGCGGATGTTCCACCGGCAGCAGCGTCGTCCCGCCGATGATCAGCAGGAGGACAGCAAGTCCGATTGCGATCTGTTTCATTTTTTCATCCGCGTTTCACAAATACAGGAGAAGAGGAGATCAGTACAATCCCTTCCCGAGTTCAGGGACCGCGGGGACGTACTGGAAGAACGTCCCGGTCCCTTTCTCTCCCTCTACCGATCCACGGATGGAGTAGGTCGGTTTTAAGTACGGCTGCTCGTCTCCAGGCGGGCTTGCATAGTAACAGAGTTTGATTGTGTTGATAGTTGCTTTCCTGGGAGAACTCACGGTCGTGACGATCCCGGTCTTTTTGAGTTCCTCTATCGCCTCTCCGGGAGAGAGGATCTCGAACTCTTTATAGGGTTCGGCCTCCCGCCAGCGCTTGCAGACTTTGAGAATGTCACCGCCCCCGCCGATGGTGACAGAGATCCCGCTTCCGGCCACCGAAAGGTTGCTCAGAGTGTCGGTGAAGAGGACTTTACTGTCTTTATAGGTCTGAATGGATGTACCGTCAGTATGATTCGAAAAGAACCCCTCCCCGTGCGATACACTTGAATAAACAGCACCCTCTGGCATGAGATCATGAGAGGTGAGGAACGTCTCGGCGATCTTTCGTGCTTCTTCGTCGGTCGGGAGGTTTTCGGGGCGATCTCTGGGGTCCACCCCGGAATAGCGGCCGGTCCACGTATAGGTCATATACCCGGCTTCTTTCTCGATCTCGAGTGTGTAGGGATCATCTTTGATGACATACCATATCCCGCTTCTACTCTCTTCAACTGGGCCGGACATCCCGAACTTCTCCGCCATCTTCAGGGCATCGTCCTTCGATGCGGTGGCGTCTGAACTCTTGTAGACCATGACTTTTTCGGGGTATTCGGGAAGGGCGATGCCGCAGGTGACCTCGGAGATCTCCTGTACGCCGTACGGTCCGGCAACTTCAATCCCTCCGTGTACGTCTCCATCTGCCTGCGGATGTTCCACCGGCAGCAGCGTCGTTCCACCGATGATCAGCAGGAGGACGATCAGTCCGATTGCGATCTGTTTCATTTTTTCATCCGCGTTTCACAAAAACAGGAGAAGAGGAGATCAGTACAACCCCTTCCCGAGTTCAGGGACCGCGGGGATGTACTGGAAGAACGTCCCGGTTCCTTTCTCTCCCTCAGCAGTTCCACCGAAGAAGTACGCCGGTTTGAGGTACGGCTGCTCGTCCCGTGGAGGGCTTGCATAATACCCAATTTTGATCTCGTTTATGGTCGCTTTTTGTGGTGAACTCACCGCGGTGACGATGCCGATCTGTTTGAGTTCTTCGATCGCGTCCTCGGGGGAGAGGATCTCGAACTCCCTGTACGGTTCGGCCTCGCGCCAGCGCTTGAAGATTCTAATGATATCTCCCTCTCCACCGACGGTGACATACATCCAGTTTCCGAAGACCGGGAGGTTGTTCAGCGTGCCGGTGAATGAGACCTGCATATCTTCTGAAGAGACGATGGATGTATTTTTTTCTGCATCTAAAAAGTGTCCCTGACTATGCCGTACGCTCTTGTAGATCGCCCCTTCGGGCATGAGATCGTGAGAGGTGAGGAACGTCTCGGCAATCTTGCGCGCCTCCTCGTCGGTCGGGAGATTTTCGGGGCGATCCCTGGGATCTACATTGTTCCACCTACCATACCAGGTATAAGATAAGCAACCCCCTTCCTTTTCAACCTTAAATGTATAGGGATCACCTTTGATGGAGTATGACAGTACCCCCTCTTCAAGTGGTCCGGACATCCCGAACTTCTCGGCCATCTTCAGTGCATCGTCTTTTGACGCGTTGGTATCGACTGTTCTGTAGACCATGACCTTTTCAGGATATTTGGGGAGGACGATGTCGCAGGTGACCTCGGAGATCTCTTGGGCGCTGTACGGTCCGGTAACTTCAATCCCCCTGTGTACGTCTTCATCTGCCTGCGGACGTTCCACCGGTATCAGTGCCGTCCCGGCGATGATCAGCAGGAGGGCGACCAATCCGATTGCGATCTGTTTCTTTATCATCGAAATCATTCCTTCATGCATAAATTTACTTCGTACTGGAAATTCGGCGGATCGCCGGGCGGGTTGATCGACGACCCGTACCCGTAAATGTGGTCGTCAAGACAATCCGGCGTACTCAGATCGCCGTCGATGTCGGCGGCAAGAATCGCCGACCGAAGACTGCCGTCATTCGGGAACACGTACTGATCCGTCGCCGCGGACCACGCCTCCCAGATGGTTTCTCCGTCCATCAATTGCTGTGCAAAATACCAACCCATATCAGGGTGAGCGCCTCCGATAGTGTCGAAGCCGCAGATGGAGTGGAGCCCCTCGAAGGCGTCTTCCCAGTGTTCTCTTGTCGTTGCATTGAGGGTGCTGCATGACCCGAGGACGATCCAGTCGGTCTTCGTGTTGCCCCAGCGCACCTCGTCGTAGTTCAGGCTGTAATCGTCGGAAGCCGTCCCGAAGGCGAACCCATCCGACCCCCCATGCCCTACAAAGAAGGCCATGTGCGCGCTGTCGCTGTAGTCAGAGTCTGCCCCACCGAAGGCAGGATCTTTCCAGTGCCGTTCCATAGCGGCGTCATTGCCGTTGATGAACTTCCCGTTCCATAAACTTGAAGAGGTGAGAGTGTCGTAAAAACCCTCGGCTTCGTCATCGGCGCTTGGAAGGGGGTCCATTGCGCCATGGTAGTCCCCCACCCATTCGGCGCAGCAGGAATAGGTCCTGTAGCGCGGGTAGGTCAGGTCTCCCTCCTCCGCCATGTACACCCAGTACCCCTTTCCTGGAAACATCAGGCGCTGGTCGCTGTGGCTGCCGGTGCCGTCCCTTTCCATGCTGACTTCGTCTGCCTGTGTTCCTGTATCATACCCATGTGCTTTTGACCAGGCACTCCCGAGGGGGAGGAGCATGTCCCGCGCGCAGGCCTGGTGCACATCCCAGAAGCCGATGGCATTCCAGCCTGAATAAAGGTGTTTTACCGGTGCCCTTTGTTCCTGCTCAGGTTTGAAATGCAGCCGAATCCGATATGGTCCTGTTGAGTAGATCCATACCCCCTCAAGCGGCCTGAATTCGTCTTGCGAGCCCATCGCTTCCCATCGGTCATTTGCCCCATCATAGTGGAAGATGGAATGACCGCCCGAATCAACGTCTTCGAAGATTTGCATCGTGTCATACCCGTCGGCAAGTTGGAGTGGTGTCGAGACGACATTCCATCCCTCATAAAGTATCAGGGAATTCGATGTTGGATCAAAGGCGGTTGCCGGATACAACGCGCCTCCGTCCCGTGCTGTCGGGGATTCCGACGGTCCTCATCCCGGGGGATGGGGAGGAGTCAAATTCTCTGCGGCGAGAGTATCGACAGCGGTCGAAACCGCTGCCGCCCCTGCGGCAGGGATCAGCATTGCTGTTGATAGCAGGAGTATCAACACTACCCCGCTGTTCCAGAGTGCTGTTTCTTGTTTCATGCGTTTCACTCTCCTTGATAGGCGTATGTCCGAAAGGCATGAAACGGAGTTAAATAGAGAGAGTTCTATACTGGGTCATGCCCTCGGGCAACACCGGCGTTCGGTTCTGGTCTGGAAGCCTGCCCGGATGCCGGTGGGATACCAATCCCTGGTATCCGCGAGTTAGAATAATTCATTCTTATATATCTGACTTTTTAATTTATTAAATGGCAGCTTTTGATAAGCCCATTAAGTATCGGAGATTTCATGAACTATATTGAGAAAAGATCCTAAAAATATGCTTGAGAAGACCGGCTGTCTTCGAAGAACTTCCGACGAAAGCGAGAGGGATGAAGTTTGATTTATATTCGCTCCGAGCATGGGATTTTTGACAAAGCCAAAAAGACAGAAAGATAACCCCCGCCTCCCAATCTCCTCCCATGAAACCGACGACACAGAGAACCATCGACGACTTCCTCTCCCACGCCGACGAGATGGCCGACGACGTCCTTGCCGGCACCGAAGAATGGCTCGGCACCGTCCCCTTCATCTTCAAACTGATGCGCGAACGGCCCGAGGCCTTCGTCTTCTCGGCGCTCGGCGACTACAAGACCGCCCGCCCTGCGAGCCTCGATGCCCGGACCGCGGAACTCGTGGCCATCGCCGCGGCCGCAGGTGCCGGCGCCGACAAGTGCGTGAGGGTCCACATCGGGGCGGCCCTCAAGGAAGGCGCCACCCGCGACGAGATCCTGGACACCATCCTCATCGCCGGGGTCATCGGCAAGACCCGCGTCCTCGCCGACGCCCTCCGGTCATTCCAGGAATCGTTCTGAACGGCGGCTCTGAAGAATCGCTCATGAGGCGAGCGCACGCCTCAGGCATACCGCATGAATATTGTTCTGAACGGATCTCCGGGGTGTGGAAGGATCCTTGATCCCTCTCAATCGCCGCCCCTCGGCGCGAGACGGCGGTGAAGATTCTACAATCGGGGCGGCACGTCTGATCACCATGCCTTCCCCTATCTTCACACCGGGGGCGCTGCCCCCGAGACCCACGACCATTTTCATCCCATGTGCTTGAGCCCGGGGATCATGCCCAATACTACACGGCCCGAACAACGGATTTATCCCGGATCTTGTCCAACGCCTCAGGGATGAGCGCTGTGCCGGAACCGGAGAGACAGGCCGTAGAGAAGAAGGCGTTGAGAGAGCAGGTCAAGGCACGCAGGGCCGCCCTCTCCACCGACGAGATCAGAGAAAAGAGCGGGGCCATCTCGGAGCGCCTCCTCCCCCTCCTGGACGGGGCCGGGACGGTGATGCTCTATGCCTCCAAGCCCCCCGAAGTCGAGACCGCAGGGCTCATCGACGCCCTCATCGCAGAGGGCAGGAGGGTCGTCCTCCCGATCATCGAGAAGGAGACCCATACCCTCCGCCTCTCTTCCATCCCCGACCGGAGCGTGCTGGTCGAGAGCACCTTCCATGTCCCCGAACCCATCGGCCACGAAGTCCCGGTCGACCCGGCCGACCTCGACGCCGTGGTCGTGCCCATGGTCGGGTTCGACCGTGTCTGTAACCGCCTCGGCTACGGCGCCGGATACTACGACCGCTTCCTTGAGGCCAACCCCGGCCTGACCGTCATCGGGGTCGCCTTTTCATGCCAGGAACTCCCGTCCATCCCGAGCGAACCCTTCGACCGGCGGATGGACCGGATCATTACCGAAGGTGAGTGCATCGCCTGTCCTCCCTGAAAAGGGCACGCACAATTTTTAAATACTGGTTGCACTAACTTGTAGTAAGTCACTCTCAACGAGGTGCAACGATGCCAAAAGACCAGGTTGAAGTCATCGTCAAAGAAGCATATCACGAGGACGCAGGCCGGGGGATTGCGCGCGTCGGGATCGACGTGATGAAGGCCCTCAACCTCGTCTCCGGTGATGTGATCGAGATCCAGGGCCGCGAGAAAGCCGCGGCCATCGTCTGGCCCGGCTATCCCGAGGATACCGGCCGGGGAATTGTCAGGATCGACGGCAACATCAGGAGCGACGCACGGGTCGGGATCGACGATACCGTCAGAGTCAGAAAAGTGGAGGCAGGCTACGGCCAGAAGGTGGTCATCCAGCCCACCCAGCCGATCCGGCTCGTCGGCGGCGAACAGTATCTCCGCCGGCTGATGGCCGGGCGGCCGGTCTTCGAGGGACAGTCCTTCAGGATCAACGTCCTCGGCAACCCCCTCACCTTTGTCATCTCAAAGGTGACCCCGCGGGGAATCGCGATCATCACCGACACGACCGAGATCGAACTGAAGGAGACACCGTACAAACCTGAAGAAGGAAAACGCAAACCGGTCTCCGACGTCCACTACGAGGACATCGGCGGACTGGGTCGGGAACTCGACATGGTCAGGGAGATGATCGAACTCCCCCTGCGCCACCCCGAGATCTTCGAGCGCCTCGGGATCGAGCCCCCGAAGGGCGTGCTTCTCTACGGCCCGCCCGGCACCGGCAAGACGCTCATCGCCAAGGCCGTCGCCAACGAGGTGGACGCCCACTTCATCTCGATCTCGGGCCCCGAGATCATGAGCAAGTACTACGGCGAGTCTGAGGAACGGCTGCGCGAGGTCTTCGAGGAGGCCCAGGAGAACGCCCCGACGATCATCTTCATCGACGAACTCGACTCCATCGCTCCGAAGAGGGAGGAGACGAAGGGTGAGGTGGAGCGCCGCGTCGTCGCCCAACTCCTCGCCCTGATGGACGGGCTCGAGACCAGAGGACAGGTCGTGGTCATCGCCGCCACCAACATCCCCGACGTCCTCGACCCGGCGCTGCGCCGGGGCGGACGGTTCGACCGCGAGATCGAGATCGGGATCCCCGACAAGAAGGGGCGGCACGAGATCCTCCAGGTCCACACCAGGGGCGTGCCCCTCGCCGAGAACGTCGACCTCGACCACCTGGCAGAGATCACCCACGGTTTCGTCGGGGCCGACGTCTCCCTTCTGGTGAAGGAGGCGGCGATGCACGCCCTCCGCAAGGTGATCCCGAAGATCAAGGCAGAGGAGGAGATCCCCGCCGAACTGATCGAGGAACTGAAGGTGACCGGAGAGAACTTCGACGAGGCCCTCAAGCACGTCGAACCCTCGGCGATGCGCGAGGTGCTCGTCGAGGTGCCCGACGTGAAGTGGACCGACGTCGGCGGGCTCGAAGAGGTGAAGGCCGATCTCACCGAGGCGGTGGAGTGGCCGCTGAAGTACCCGGAGGTCTTTGCCAGGTTGCAGACCAAACCGCCCAAGGGCATCCTCCTCTTCGGCCCGCCCGGCACCGGCAAGACGTTGCTTGCCAAGGCGACCGCAAACGAAAGCGAGTGCAACTTCATCTCGGTGAAGGGGCCCGAACTCCTCTCGAAGTGGGTCGGCGAGTCTGAGAAAGGCGTGCGAGAGATCTTCAGGAAGGCACGGCAGGCGGCGCCGTCGATCATCTTCTTCGACGAGATCGATTCCCTGGTGCCGCGGCGCGGCTCGTACTCGGACTCGACGCATGTCACCGAGAGCGTCGTCTCCCAGCTCCTCACCGAACTCGACGGCCTGGAAGAACTCAAGGATGTCGTGGTCCTGGGTGCGACGAACCGGCCCGACATGCTCGACGAGGCCCTGATGCGCCCCGGCAGGCTCGACCGCGTCGTCTATGTCCCGCCGCCGGACAAAGAGAGCAGAGAGAAGATCTTCGAGGTCTACCTCCGCGGCACCGAGGGACTCCTCGCCGCCGACGTCGACGTCGACGCCATGGTGGACCGGACCGAGGGCTTTGCCGGCGCCGACATCGAGGCGGTGGTGAGAGAGGCGAAACTGGCGGCGATGCGCGAGTTCATCGACGCGATGCGGGACAAGTCGCCGCAGGAGCGCGACGACGCCGTTGCGAACGTGCGGGTCACGAAGAGACACTTCGATGCGGCCTTCGAGAGGGTGAAACCCTCCCTCCCCAGGGAGCGGCTCGAAGAGTTCGAGAGGCTCTCCTGGGAGATCCTGTACTCGGGCGAACAGCGGGCCGCCCTCGAGAAGGCCTCTTCCCTCGTCAAGCGTGCCGGCCTGGTCAAAGAGGCCGGGAAGGACGAAAAGATCAAGGATCTGGTCGGGGCCCTGGAGGCCGCAACCTTTGCCAGGAAGAAAGACTTTGCCGGGATCAGGCAACTCACCGAAGACCTGGAGACAAAACTCGAAGCGTTCAGGAAAAAACCGACCTTTGCGGGCATCACGCCCCCGATGAGCGGAGCCTGAACGCGCTCAAGATCCGCCCACCTTTTTTTCAGGGGATGGAAATCCTTCCTGATGGCTCTGTTGAATCGGGCGTGAACCGGGAGCACGCCTCAGGCATACTGCATGAAAATTGTTCAGAGCGAGTTCCAGGGTGTGGAAGGATCTTTGATCCTTCTCAATCGCCGCCCCTCGGCTATCTTCGCCGTGGGGGGTCCGGGGGGCAACGCCCCCCGGCGAGAGACGGCGGTGAAGATTCTGTGGTCGGGGCGGCACGTTGGATCATCACACCTTCCCCCCTCCTCGCGCCGGGGGCGCTGTTCCCGAACTCCGGGGATGGCGATAGGGACGGGAAGGCGGAGGGCTGATCGTTCAGAGTGTCTGTTTCTCCTTGTGAGGATGACAGGGCGAAACTTCCATATATGGCCTCCGTGGCCGCCTGAACTTCCCATTCCCTCAAACTTCGGACAATTTATCCCCAATATCCAATAAAGTGGATGAAAAATGCGCCCTTGAAATGCCTAATCTATAAATATCATGGTTGGCGATTACTGACTATGAAGGTGAAGTGGGCCGTCATCCTCGCTCTCCTCCTCGTCGGAACCGCTTTTTTTCTCTCCGACAGGATTGCAGAGGAACCTGAATTCCTCAACGAGCACGTCGCCGGCACCGGGGCCGCCGTCGCCGGGGTCTTTCTCTCTGCCGGTCATGCAGGGCCGGCCCTCGACTGCGTCGAATTCTTTGCCGCGGCCGACCCCGACAACCCCGACCTCCTCTGGGTGAAAGGCGACGCCCTCTCTGCCGCAGGCCGGTATGAGGAGGCGGTCGTCTGCTATGACACCGCCCTTCTGAACGATCCCGACGACCCCGCGATGCTCGTCGGGAAGGCGAACGCCCTCTCGATGTCCGGCGAGTTGGAGGAAGCCCTCGAAGCCTGCGAGCAGGCGCTCGCCAGCGAACCTGAGGCGATGGCCGCCCTGGACAAGGCCGGCTACCTCAACCTGCGCCTGGGCAGATATCTCGAGGCCGCCGACTGCTATGACACCGTCATCGAGGCGCGGCCAGGGGACGCGGCGGCCTGGATCAGGCGCGGGGACGCCTTCATGTACATCTCCCTCAGGCAGGAAGAACAACTCAAAGAGACCTACCGCACCCTCGGCACCCCCGGAGCCGGAGCCGCCGCATCTTTCCCCAACATCGACCCCTACATGGAAGCGATGGAGTGCTACAACCAGGCCATCGCCCTCGACCCCAAGACCGCCCCCTTCCTCGCCGCCAGACTGGTGGCGCGTTCAGAGATCACCGTAAAGACCTGCGAGGAGATCCTGGATAACCTCGGTAAATAGGACGGCATTCCGGCGTCCTGATCCACCTCCCTTTTATCCGGAGAGGCGCCCGGCCTCTTCCCCCCCAGTAAAACATAAGTACGCGGTGAAATGATTGAGTCTGTATGTCTTCACAGGTTTCCATTTCCGTCCCCGCCGACGTCCCCGAGACGGCGCGGGAGACCTATATCCAGAACCTTACCACCATCACCCATGGCACCGGCCGCCTGATGCTCTTTGCCGGAGACCAGAAGATCGAACACCTCAACGACGACTTTTATGGTGAGAACATCCCGGCCGACGACGCCGACCCCGAGCACCTCTTCAGGGTTGCGAAGCAGGGACGCATCGGCGTCTTTGCAACGCAGATCGGGCTCGTCGCCAGGTATGGATCAGATTACCCTGAAGTTCCCTATCTCGTCAAACTCAACTCCAAGACCCACCTGGTCAAGACCGCCCAGAAAGACCCGGTCAGCCCGCTCCTCACCACCGTCGAGCAGGTCGTCCGCTTCCGCGATCAGAGCGGCCTGAAGATCGCAGGCGTCGGCTACACCATCTACCTCGGCTCCGAGTTCGAGGACCGGATGCTCAAAGAGGCGGCCGAGGTCGTCAACGAGGCCCACCAGCACGGCCTGATCACCGTGCTCTGGATCTATCCGCGGGGTGCGGCGGTCAAGGACGAGAAAGACCCCCACCTCATCGCCGGGGCGACCGGTGTGGCCGCGTGTCTGGGCTCTGACTTCGTCAAGGTGAACGCCCCCAAGAAAGACGGCGCCTCCGCGGCCGACCTCCTCAAGGAAGCGACCCTTGCCGCAGGCCGGACCTCGGTCGTCTGCGCCGGCGGGTCGAGCGTCGACGAGGAGACCTTCCTCAGACAACTCTACGACCAGATCCACACCGGCGGCGCACACGGCAACGCCACCGGTCGCAACCTCCACCAGAAGTCCCTGGGCGAGGCGGTCAGGATGTGCAACGCCATCTCGGCCATCACCCTCGACGACGCCTCCGTCGAGGACGCCCTCGCGCTCCTGAAGGGCAACTGAAACCCTCTCCTCTTTTCGGCCCTCCTGAGGGGGGCGGTCTTCTTATAGGGGATCTGATATAGAGAATCTCGGAGTTGTGGATTATGACGACACTGCGCGAATATCTGGAGTCCGCAGGCTGCGAGGCCGGGCTGCGGGATCTCATCCTGCTCATCGGCAGACAGGCGACCCCGATCAGGGAGGCCTTCATCACCCACCAGGCCTATGTCGATTCCGAGAATGTCTTCGGTGAACAGCAGGCCGCGATGGACACCTGGGCCGACGCCTGGATCACCCGCGTCCTCGGCGAGTCGGGACTGATCCGGGAACTCGCCTCCGAAGAGCAGGAAGAGGTGGCGGTCTTCCCTGACTCGGCCCATGAGTATGCGATCGTGATGGACCCGATGGACGGGTCGTCGCTCATCCAGACCAACCTCTCGGTCGGGACGATCATCGGGATCTTCGGGAACGGCAGCGTGATGCAGTCGGGACGAAACCTGAAGGCCGCCCTCTATCTGCTCTACGGCCCGATGACCACGCTCACCCTCTCGGTCGGGCAGGGCGTGCAGGTCTTTGCGATGGACAAAGACGGGGAGTACCGCCTCCTCCACCGGGACATGACCATCCCGGAGGGGAAGAACTACGGCACCGGCGGGACGCGCCCGACCTGGGTCGCACCCCACCGCGCCTTCATCGAAGCGATCGAGGAGGAAGGGGCGAAGATCCGGTACACCGGATCCTTCGTGGCCGACTTCCACCAGATCCTCACCTACGGCGGGGTCTACTGTTATCCGGCCCTCAACGAGAAACCGACCGGCAAACTCCGCCTCCTCTATGAGGCCATCCCCATCGGGTTCATCGCCGAACAGGCGGGAGGGAAGACCTCGGACGGTCGCCAGAGTCTTCTCGACATCGTTCCCGAAAAACCGCACCAGCGCACTCCCATCTATGTCGGGAGTCCGGGGATGATCCGGAAGGTGGAGGCGGCCTTCGGGACCAGGCGATGAACGCGGTCACCGTCCTCACCGCCGACCTCGGCGGCTACCCGGCCGGGATGCGGGCCCACCCTCTCGTCGTCGAGACGGCGGCGAAGATGTTCAGGGCCGAGCACGGCGGGGTGATCGCCGACTCGTTCGTGACGCGGGCCGGCGGGAGACTTGCCTGCGCGGTCACCCACCAGGACGGCGCGGCGGTCGAGGTCCTCTGTGACCGCGTGCTCTCCGCGTGTGCAAAGACCGCCGGAGAGACCGGACTCATCGGCCCCGGCGATGCGGAGACGGTCACCCTGCCCGTTGACGAGGAAGGGGCCGAGTTACTCGTCTTCCTCACTGCCGGAGCAAAAGCCGGGGCATGGGACCGACCCCTTGCCGGACTCTATGCCGACCCCTTCACCTCTCCGGGTCTGGTCGGCGACCCCCTGATGCACCCGGGCTTCGAGTTTGTCTGCGACGACGGCGCGGCCTTCGGCACGCCGGAAGAGACCTACGACCTCCTCGGCCATCTGAAAGCCGGCGGGAGGGTGCGGAAGGTCAGGCGAAAGGACGGACTCTCTGCCGCCGCCGCGGGTGCCGGCGCCGACCCCGCTCTCATCCTCAGGGCAGGCCCCGGCCTTCCTGATGTCGTGACGGCCCTCGGCGTCGCTGCGTCACCCGGGTCAGGGCTCATGCCGGTCGGCCTCTGCGACCTCGGCCCGACCCGCCCGAAGACCGCCTGCCTCGGGTTCTCGGTCCGCGATCTGATGCTCGTCGGCCCGGCCGATCTCTACGACGACCCGACCTACGAGCGGGCACGGACACACACCCGGCCGCCGGCCTGGCCGTGAGTCCCCCTATTTTCCCCCGGAACCCGGCTAAAAAAGAGATTCAGGGACGATGGAAAGATTAAATACTTTCCACCTCCACATAACCTCAGATGGTCAACAGTATCGTTCTGCCGGTCAAGAAAGTTTTTTCGCTTGTCGATTCTAAAATCGTCGTTGAGATCAAGGACGAAGGGAAGAAACTTCAGGGCAGGCTCGTCGCCGTCGACGAACACATGAACCTGCACATGGATGAGACGATCGAGTACAACGGCGACCAGCGGGGGCGCACCCTCGGCACCGTCGTCATCAGAGGGAACAACATTCTGACGATCTCACCCCTCGTCTGATGGGCCATGCCGTCTATCGAAGATGAAGCGCTGAAGGTCATCCAGTCCAGGCCCGATGGGGTGCTCCAGAGTGAACTCTGGAAGCTCCTCAACATCGACAGCCGGAAATGCTCGAGGGTCGTGCGCAGGATCGCCGACGCCGGTCTTATCGACCGGATCGAGTTCAGGGAAGAGGGGATCAAGACCTACCGTCTGAAGGCACGCAAGCAGGCGGCCGACCCCTCCCTGCTCATGGCCGGGGAAGAACTGATCCCCTGCATCGCCTGCGAGCTCGACTGTAATGTCGAGCAGTGCCCACTTCTCATGGACTGGATGTACGAACTCGCAATCTCTGAGATGAGTAGCGAGTGAAGAGGGGGATTACTCCCTCCTCCTCCCAAGCAGGATCAGAGCCGCGCCGACCCCGACCAGGACACCGCCTCCGGCCACAAGCGCCGGGAGGGGAATGCCCTCTTTTATTTCTTCAAGTTCCGCAGCCGGCACCTGCTCTCGTCCCGGTTCTTCTGTTGTTGTTTTCTCAGGTTTCACGGTCGTGCTGATGGTCTCGATGAACGCGGTCGGTATGGGCTCCTCAACAGACGGTGCCCCAAGAGTATACAGGAAACCGCAGTGGTCGCCGCTGCCGGTCGAGAGGGCGAGCATCGTGCTGTCCCCTGCGAGGGCGACCCCGCTGACGGTCGCCTGCATCGTCTCTTCCCAGAGCACCGTGCCGTTCTCAGAGAAAAGGTAGACCCGCCGGTCCTGCGACCCGGCCGCGACCGTCCCGTCGGCCGCGACCGAGACACTATGTACCCGGTTCTGTGCGGCATACTCCCATCTGAGATCGCCGCTGGCCCGGTCGTAGAGATGGACCCGGTAGTCCTGCGACCCTGAGGCCAGCAGTCTGCCGTCAGGCGAGAGCGCGACCGCCGCGATCCCTTTCGCAGTCGGTTGTTCCCGGAGGAGGGTGCCGTTTCTGGTGAAGAGATAGACATTGTTCCCCGCGCCTGCGGCAATGTACTCGCCGTCTCCTGATATCGAGACCGAGAGCACATCGTCGACTGTCTCGTTCTGCCAGATCTCTCCCTTGCCTCTTTCAAGCAGGTAGACCTTCTTGTTGTCGCTCCCGACGACGATGTAGGTGCCGTCAGGACTGATCGCGACCGAATAGGCAAAAAATCCCGGATCCCACTGCCAGTCGAGATCTCCCTCCCTGGTGAAGACCCGCACCTTCTCCGAAGCCTGGACCACATATTCTCCGTTCTCCGATATCGCCGAACCAAAGACCGGACACCCGGTCGGATGGTCCCAGAGAAGCGTGCCGTTCCTGTCAAAGAAATAGATCGCCCCCTTATCCCTTGTCCCGAAGGCCGCGTACGAGCCGTCCGGTGAGATGGACGCTGTCAGGACTTCGCTCCCGAACACCTCCTCCCATGCTCTCTCACCTCGCACTTCCTGAGCAGCCGCTCCCCCGCAGATCGAGAGCAGGAGCAGTACAAAAAGAACTCTTTCTATCATTTCGTCCCCCCGGATGACCCGGCACCATCGGTGCCATGACTGTCAGGCACTCATATCGTGAAAAATATATAATTGTTGCGCTCATGCCGGGGAGGTCTGCGATCCTGTCATCCGATTCTATTGGGTGCCCATCCGTCGCCGGAGGGAGAACCTATATATCCCACCCGGACAACTCCTGCCCGATGGCCCGGTTGTACGGAGATGACCAGGGCGTCTCCCCTCAGATCGGCGCACTTCTCCTCACAGTGGTGACTATGATTCTCTTCCTTGTCGTCCTGGCCATTGTGTTGAGTTTTCAGCTCTCTTTCGATCTCTTCCCGCAGGACGAGCCCTGCATCTTCGAGATCGAGAAGGTCACCCATAATGACGAAAAGTTTGCCAGCAGGGTCACCCTCTGGTACAACAAAACCCCGACCCAGCCGGTGGACGACGTGGAATCGCGCCTGAAAAAGTTATTCGGATGGGAGAGAGTGGAGCCCGACCGCGAGAAAGTCTATGACACAGACGATCTCTGGGCACGCTTTTATCGGAACGGTGAACTGATCGACGTCAAGATCCCAACTCTGTACACTCCGAATTTCATCAAGACACACCATTACGGCGTCCAGACGACAAACGGCCGAAAAAGTTGGTGTCAAAACGGCAAGATCACCATTAACTTCAAAGACCGCACCTTCAGGCCGGGCGACACCGTGAGAGTAGAGATCTACTCGAAGTCGGAGGAACGCCTCATCTCTGCCGACACGTATATCGCATAGCCGCGCGTGCGGCGAGCCTGGCGGTCCTGAGTGGTTCGGGCACCTTCCCCTCCAGGGTGAAGACGTCGACCAGCGCCCCGGCCTCATGCACATCAATTCCCGCCGCCCGCAGATAGATGGTGTGGCCGGTGCGGAGGGTGCGCGCCGTGCGCGCTCCCAGGCGGCGGTACGCCTCCAGACGCTCCTCGTCGCCGGGAAAATGCGCGCGGATCTCTTCCTCAAGCCCTTCTGAGTCCTCGTAGGTGACGACGACGACCGGCACGCCGGTTTCTCGCCAGACCTGTTCGGGATCGATGATATTGTACCAGGCGATGACGCACCCGCTCAGCATGATCAGATTGACGTCTTCCCTTTCAAGGTCTGCAAAGAGCGCAATGACCGCATCGGTGGCATCCGTGCCCCCGACAGCCACCTCTCCAAACCCGAAACCGTCGATGATCCCGTCCCTGCGCATCACCACCCCGGCCAGGGTGGAGCGTTCCCGCCCCCTGAAACTCTCGGCGATCCCCAGGGCCCGCAACCCCTTCTTCGCCAGATGCATGGAAGCACTTATGATTATGGCTTTTAAATAGTATTTCAATGGAGATCGAGAGAGACCAGGTGTGCATCCTGATTCCGACACTGAACGAAGCCCCCACCATTGCAGGACTGATCAGTGCCTTCCATACCATGGGCTACCGCCACATCATGGTCATGGACGGCAACAGCACCGACGGCACCCGGGATCTGGCCAGAGAGGCCGGTGCCGATGTCCGCGTCCAGACCGGGAAGGGGAAGGGCAACGCCGTCATCGAGGCCGCCGAACTCATCGATCTCCCCTATGCCCTGATGCTCGACGGCGACGGGACCTATCTGCCTGAAGACGCGGAAAAAATGCTGGAACCCCTCTTCAAGGGCTACGACCATGTGATCGGGGACCGTCTTGCCTACCCCGAGTCAGGCGCCTTCACCGGCCTGAACCTCTTTGGCAACAAGGTCATCAACTTCTTCTTCAAGGTCGCCCACGGCCACGACCTCCACGACATCCTCTCAGGTTACCGGGCCTTCACCCTCTCCTCGCTGCGGGAGATGCACCTCCAGGAGGCGGGCTTTGAGATCGAGACCGAGATGGCCGTCCAGTCGGTCAAGTGCGACCAGCGGGTCGCGGTCGTCCCGACCAGGTACCTCCCGAGGCCGGGCACGCCCACCAAACTCAACCCCCTTCAGGACGGGTTCAGGATCACCTCGGCCATCTACCGGCTTGCACGAGTGAACAACCCGCTCTTCTACTTCGGGCTGATCGGGATCGGGATCTCGGCGGTTGGCGGGGTGCTCGCCCTGTACGTCCTCTATGAGTGGCTCAACCATGTCGAGCACCTGCCGCTGACCGTCCTCACCGTCCTCCTCATCGTGGTCGGTTTCGAGATCTTCATGTTCGGCGTGATCAGCGACATGCTCCTCTCCTTCCACCGCGAGGTGATGAGGGAGATTCAGCGGTTGCAACCGCCGAAGAAACCTGAGTAGGCGAGCACCCGGCACGAGTGCTCGGCAAGCGAGGTGAGAAGATAGGCCCGGTCGAGGTCGTCGGCGGCCGCGAAGGTGCCGTGGCCCCTGGCGATGACAAGCGGCCCCTTTTCCAGGGCCGCCGCCACATTTTCGGCAAGTTCCTCGGTCCCCGGCGCCCCGCCGACGACCGGGATCTCAGGGCAGAGCATCTCGCCCTCGCTGTCCACCGGCACAATTTTGGAGAGGACGACCGAGGCCGCGACCGCGTGGGCCGGATGGGCATGGACGACCGCCCGGTATCCGGTCCTCCGGTAGATCGCCTGGTGGACCAGGTACTCGCTGGACGCCCCGACGGGCGCCGGTCCTTCGAGCGGGACCAGGACCGGTGCGCCCGGCACGTCGAGGTATGCCCCGGTCCGCGTGATGAAGAATCCGTCCTCGGCCCGCAGGCTGATGTTCCCGAAATTTCCTCCGACAAGCCCCTCAGAGAAGAGCCTCTTTCCTATTCTGACAAATTCCTTATCCGGCACTCTTCACACCTCTCTGTCCTGCAATACTCCTTTGCATACTCGACGATCCAGGCATGCGCCCGTGCGTACGCCTCTGCGTCCTCGGGAAGCGCCCGCTCGAAGAGCCGGCGCAGTTCGGGATCGGCCGCGGTGATCCCCATACACCGGCAGACCTGTCTGGTGTAGGCATCGATCACAAAGGCCGACCGACCGAAGGCATAGCAGAGGATACTGTCCGCGGTCTCCTCGCCGACGCCGCGAACCGCCAGGAGTTCCTCGCGCAGTCGCACCGTCGGCATGGCCCCCAGGGCCCCTACCCCGCCGAGTTCCTCCACCCGCCCGCAGAGCGCCTTCAGGCGTTCGGTCTTCACCCGGAAAAACCCGGTCGGCCGCACCGCCGCCTCGATCGTCTCGCGCTCCGTCCCGACGACCCCCGCGACCGAGCAGCACCCGGCCTCCTTCAGGTTGGCGATGGCCCGCGTCACATTCTCCCAGCGCGTCTGCTGGGTGAGGACGGCCCCGATGACCACCTCTTCGGGAGGCGCCTCCCACCATGAGATCGCACCGTAACGGCCTTCGAGCTCCTGCAAAAGGGCCTGAATTCTCGCGTCTATCTCCATGGAAAAGAAAAAAATAATTGCCTGCACCTGCAGGGGCCGCTTCCGGCCTTATTCTTCCTCGATCAGAGGTTTGAGGTAATCTTCCAGGGCGTCGGCCCTGGTTACCCCTTCCAGTTTCTGGATGACCTGATCATTTTTCTCGATGATCAGCGTCGGGACAACCCTGATACCGTACTTCACCGCGGCTTCCATGTCCTGGTCGACATCAACCTTCCTGATCTCGACCTGCTCGCCGAGTTTTTCCTTGAGTTCTTCGAGGATGGGCGTCTGCATCTTGCAGGGCCCGCACCATGTCGCAAAAAAGTCAGTCAGCACTGGTCTGCTCATAATTTCTCCCTCACGTTTCATGATCATCGGCCAGGGAATTTAAAAGACTTTCGAGCGTCTCCGCGTCGACGGGTCGTTCAAGCCGTTTGACGACTTTTCCGTCCATCTCGATGACGATGGTCGGCACGGTCGTGAGCCGGTAGGCCGAGACCAGGTCCCGTCGTTCTGCGACATCGACCTTTTGCACCTCGACCCGATCTCCCAGCCGTCCTGTCACCTCGTCCACCGCCGCCGTCTGTTCCCTGCACGGCCCGCACCACTCCGAGTAGAAGTCGATGAGCACAAGCCTTGCCATGGGGGAGGTGGTAGGCAGGAGAGAGATGATATAGGTTCTGGTGGTTGTGGCGGGCCGGGCATACTGCTCCGTGATTGGGGCGGGAAGGCCGTGCCGAGTTCCGCCTCCTCCCTTCACACCAGAGCACCGGATGAGCACACCACTCATCACCACCCCCACCTATCCTCTGCCCCGTGGGGGGTCAGGGGGTAACGCCCCCCGCGCGAGACGCCGGTGTAGAATCATTCTGGGGAAGTGGCCTTTTGCTCTCACGCCTTCCCACACCATAAACGCCGGGGCGCTGCCTCTGAAACCCCCAGGATGAAGATTGGGTCAGGAAGGCATAGAGACAAACGTTTAGATGTTCGTGCTGTCCTCCATCGATATCAACTCCATGAGGAGGGGGATCAACCCTCATTCACCCTCATGGGGAATATGGAGGGTGGCAACTCCCTTCCAGTCAAGAGTTTTGGGATATGCTCAATGTTAAAAAACAGGTTTGATTTTAAATATTACACATCTGCTTCAGCGTAGGAGGTATAACATTGTGCACCAGTACTGGTACCAGATACACCTGCAACAGTTATAGACATCACTTTTGGAACTGGTTGCCCTCCAGCATAAGCATCGCCGCATTTAAATATTCCCGTCCCTTCATAAATTGTACCGAATCCATGCATCTGTTTATACTCGATTTCTTCGACATACCAAACCGTTTCATCACCAAAACGCTTCATAGAATTTATATACCCTGATTGGGTCGCATAAACCCCATATGTTGCAGTGGTGTCTTCCCAGGTGGGTGTAGTACTGGGAGCAAAATGTTGTGCACCACCAATGGCCTTTATGTGTACAAACCATTCTTCTGTAGTTGGGTTATACCAGTAGTGAGTTGTAACATTAACTAATATCGAATAACCCCCTGATGCCTCTCCTGACTGTTTTGAGTCAGTCCCTAAATCGATCCAATCGGATGCACTTGCTGGCATGACAAATGCTGAAGCGCACAACAGTACCAACAGCACAAGTGCAGTTGAATAGATACTTCCTTTTTTCATCTTACTTCCCTCTTTGATTTTTGTACTGAGACACATAGAATTGTCCTTGGTGTCTCAGAGAGAACTTTGAGCTACAAATCCCATCATACTTTGAGAGGGGATTTATAGTCAACCCTCAATTGCATTCTTCAGCATATATAGTTTCTAGTACATTCAACTAATTCCAATGTGATATAATTTTTATTAACGTTATTTCTGGCCATATGTATGCAAAATAATCATTCATTGACCTGAAAGTAATATGTTTGCGGCTCTATAGGATCCTCTACATCTCTCAATATTAGGGTCAGAAAGATAGATAAAATACCCAAAGAACGTATTAATATCTCCAGATCTCTCTTAACACGGTGGAACAAGAGTCAACCCGCTCCTCGCCACCAACACTCTAGAATTACTATGAAAATAATCCTGAAACTCTATTCTGGAGTTATGGATGAGAATTTGAACCTACATATTTCCCTCATACTGATATACGAAGAAAAAAACCGTCCTTTTCCGCTGGGGGGCTGCCGCTCCCCGGTCCCCCTGCAGAAGATAGGGCAGAGCCCCCGGCGCGAGGATGGGAGAAGGCGATGAATGTATGCTCGCACTGAGAGGGGTGAGGATTTTACACCATTATCGGGCTCTATCTTCGAAGGAGGGTAGGGGGAGGAGAGTTTGGGATAATCTCAAAAAATAGGTTGGGTTTTTAAATTCACACGTCTTCTTCAGAGTAGGAGGTATAACACTGTGCACCACAACTGCTACCTGCCACTCCTGCAACAGTTATTGACATCACTTTTGGTGGATGGCCTCCAGGTCCACATTTTAATATCTTTGTCCCTTCATAAATTGTACCGAATCCATTCATCTGCTTATACTCGATTGTTTCGGCATACCAAACATCTTCATCACCAAACCTCTTATAACTGTCCATATAACCCGTTTGGGTCCCATAAACTCCATATGTTGCAGAGGTGTCTTGCCAATAAGGCGTAGAACTGTCTTTAAAGATTTGAGCACCACCGTTAGCCTTGATATGTACTTTCCACTCTTCTGTAGTTGGGTTATACCAGTAGTGTGTTGTAACGTCGACTGATATCGCGTAACCTCCTTTATTATCTCCTGAGTGAGCTGTCTTAGTTCCTAAGTCGATCCAATCGGATGCACTTGCTGGCATGACAAATGCTGAAGCGCACAACAGTACCAACAGCACAAGTGCTGTTGAATAGATACTTCCTTTTTTCATCTCACTTTCCTCTTTGATTTTTGTACTGAGAACCATGGAATTGTCCCTGGTGTCTCAGAGAGAGATTTGAGCTACAAATCCTATCATACTTTGAGAGAGGACTCATAGTCAACCCCCAATTTAATTTTGTAACCCATATAGTTTCTAGTACATTCAGCTAATTCTAATATGATCTTATTTTTATCAACGAGGTCATCCCAAAAGTCTTCACGCTTAAACCATCCCCCCGATCAAAAATGTTTTTCGACCCGGTAAAATTGCTTTTCTGGAGTGTGAATGCCTGGGGGTTGGCCACCCCCCCGACCCCCGGTGTCAGGATAAGGGGGAGGATGGTAAACCCCCATACCAGGACCTGAACGCTATCGTGGGAAACTCACGCGATAGAACGGCCCATGATCTTCATAAAGGTGATACAGCAACCGTCCCCCCTATCGTCTGCGGGGGTGGGTGCGGGAGGGGGTGGCAATCCCCTCCCGATCAGGAGTTTTGGGATATGCTCAACGTTATTTCTGGTTATATGTACCCAGAATAATCACTCATCAACCTGAAATAATATTTTCGCGGCTCCATAGGATTCTCCACTTTTGTGCTTGTTGAAAACTTCGACCTCTAAGTGCAAGCATGTATCTACGCCTTTCCTACCCCTCTCACTGAAAGTTCCTTCAAGATCAGAGTTTTTCTCAAACTCTCTCCGGTTGCATCCTCTGGGCCACCTCATGATTAGGACCAGAATGATAGATAAAAGGGCTGAAAAACGAATTAATGTCCCTAGATCTCTCTTAAGGCGGCGGAATGGGATCCAAGCCTGCTCCTCCATTAAAACCCTAAAATTTGAATATTATAGAAGGCTGTATTCATTCCGTTTTATTGATCTCTCTCTACTTCCATTATTCCAAATCCTTCTTGTTCAGGAAATGAACAGAATAGAAAAAGGTAAATAATTAAATGGCCGCCCTTGGAGCCGGAGTTCAGTCAACCTCCCCTGAAAGGGCGGTGGCCGAGTGTTCCGGGCCCCGCCAGAGAGGAATGTTCCACCGTCTCTTACTTCGAGAGGATCGCCATGATGATCTTCCCGTACGCCGGCCTGGTGATGAGCACACCGACGAAGACGCCCAGGATCGTGATGATGGCGAACCCGCGCAGGGTGGAGAGGTCCATCAGGGCGAGCGGGAGCATGGCGATGATCGTCGTCGACGCCGCCACCATGATGATCCCGAGCGCCCGACTGAGCCGCTTGAGGTATACGCTCGGCGAGGGCACCCTTCCCTCATGGAGCACCTCGTCGGTGATCACCACCAGTTGATCGATGCCTGTACCCATCACGGCGATGATACCGGCGATCGAGGCGAGATCGAGTTGCTGGATGAACCTGGCGATACCGAGCAGAATGATGATCTCGGCAAGGTTGGTTGCGATCATCGGCAGCACGATGCTCGGCTCGCGATACCGGTAGTAGACCACAACACCGACAATGATGAGGGCAAGGACTGCCGCGATGACACAGAGAACCTTGAAGTAGTCCCCGAGCGCCGCCGAGACCGAGCCTGAACCCGCGACCTTCACGTCCACCGGCAGAGACCCGGCCCGCAGGTGGATCTCGAGGTTCATCGCCTTCTCCATCCCATCCTCGCCGACGCCGGTCGAGGCGCTGAGTTCACGCACCGGGTTGGCCTTCAGGTTGTTGGCCAGTTTTATATCAAGTGGGGCGTTGTAGACGGACTCATTGTCCAGATACATGATCAGTTCGTGGTTCTGCGGGTCGTTGACGGCGTTGGACGAGATCGCCGCCTCCTGGAAGGCCTTCGCACCCGCTGCGTCGAGGGTGAAGCCCACACCCCACTTACCGTATTGGGGATCCTTCTCGGGCAGACCGACGCTGGTGATCGAGTCGCCGAAGAGGACGTGCTCGGTCTGGTTTCCGGTCGTCTGGACCCTGATCTCGAACTTGCCCTGCTTGCCGACGATCTCGTTGGCCGTCTCCATGTCGACGCCGGCGAGTTCGACCCTGACATACTGGGTGATCCCGTTGAGCCCGGTGAGGATATTCACCCGGGCGTCCTTGGTGCCCAGGCTGTTCACCTTCTCGTCGAGGATCCGCTTCACGTCCTCAGCCGTCTCCTTGGAGACGCCAGGGTTGACGGTGACGATCTCGGCCCCGGCCTGCTCGAAGAGCGGCCTGAGTTCGGCCTCGGTCATCGGTGTCCTGACCTCAAGCTGGTCTTGAGAGATCGGAATCACTTCGGCGTCCAGTTGTTTTGAGAGGTCGTTTGCGACGTCCTGGATCGCCCGGTCGGTCAGGACCGTGACCACCTCTGCCTGGAACTCCATCTGGAGCCAGGAGCCTTCCTGGAGGTCGAGACCATACTGAAGGTTGGTCGTGAACTTCCCGTCCTCGAAGTGCGGCCCGATGGCGATGATCGAGAAGATCACCAGGGCGACCATGAGGACGACCCGCCAGTCTCTGGAGAGTTTTCTGAGAATACTGTCCTCTTTCATGCGCGCCTCCCGTTCTTCTGCAACAGATATCCCTTGAGGATGCCGGCATTCAGCACCCAGGTGTTCATCAGGTCGACAAAGAGCCCGATCAGGAGCACCGCCGCGATCTGGGCGATGACCTCGACCTGGCCGAAGGCCGTGACCGCAAACATCGCCGCGATCGCCGCGATCGTCGTCGTCGTCATGATGATCCCGGTCCGGTAGGCTCCGGCGAGTTTCTCATCAAGTTTGCCCTGCCGCTTGAGGAGGCGGGTCGTGAGGAGAATGTCGCTGTCCACCGAATAACCGATGAGCATCAGGAGCGCCGCCGTCGTCGGCAGAGTGAGCTGGATCCCGACCACGTCCATGATCGCTGCGGTGATGGCGATATCGGAGAGGGCCGAGAGCACCACGGCGATGGAGGGGACGATGTCCCTGAAGGCCAGGAAGACGACGATGGCCATCCCGATGAAGGAGAAGATCAGGGCGAGGAGAGCCTGTTGCTGCAGGGCTTCACCGAAGGCCTCACCGATCTGATCGATCTTCTTGTCAGGATACCGGTCATTGACCTTCGTGACGAGGCTCTGATACTCGTCGTCGCTCATCGGACCGAACCTGATGTATTTTCCGCCGTTCAACCCTTCACCCACTGAGGTCAGGGGAAAACCGGCAAAGTACGCCTCAATATCCTCGACACTGTCATCGGTCATGACAGTGACCGCCGTTCCGCCGGCAAAATCTATGCCAGGCGTGACCGGCATCCCGGTGCTCAGCCAGTTGAACCCGAGCAGGCCGAGTGCCAGGAAAAGCAGGATGAGTGGCACCGCCACCATCTGCTTCGGGGCATATTTATTGACATCGTAGATATCAAAACCCATAACTACATACTCTGCAGAAGAGGGGATTAATATTTGGATAATATTTCTCGGCCCTTTTGCCGGTGTGATCTGATCGGTGCCGGTCGGCCGAATCATCTTTTTTCCTATGGGGGGGCAACGGATTCAGGAACAAATCGAAACATTGATATTATGTTCCATTCAACACCCGATTATGCGGTCGCCGGCCGATATCAGGACGGAGATTGAGACCCGCCTGAAGAAATATCTCTCCAGAGACAACACGGGTATCAGGCACGAGGTGCTCTCTTTCTTCGTTAAAATTAAGACGACGACAATCCCCAAACTCTACGAGACGATCTCCGGGAGTTTTGATATCAGTTATCACTCAGTGGCTTCGATGGTGGGCATCATCGCCTCAAGGATCGGTATTCTCCACGTGAAACGGGATCCCGAGGGGCCGAATGCCGTCTATGAGATCAAGGAGGCGTACGTCGGGATGGTCACCGGCCTCCTGAAGTGCGCCTGAACAGCGATCACAATGGTTTTACCTTCTCCGGCATCGAAGTATATGGGATGATGCAGGGCGGAAGGGACCTCTCTCCTGAGAGGATCACGGTTTCGGAAGACGTGGTCTCCTATGTTGAGGGACGGGACTGTGACTTCAGGGTCTGTACCTCCTGCGGGGGCCCTATTCTTCTCCCGATTGCGGTCAAATCCCCGAAATACACCGACGTCCAGGTGAGGGCCGGGCGGCGTATGATCTATATCTCCATGTACCAGGCGCCATATCTCGACACCATCGGGATGGAGATGGTGCCCTCGTACTACCGGGAGTGAGCATGTCGTTCATCGAAGTGCCCCATCCGGCCGATGTAAAGGTGCGCGTCCGGGCGGACGACTGCAACACTCTCTTTGCCGAGGCGGCGCGGGCGATGTTCTCGGTGATGTACGTCACCGCCGAAGACCGCGGGGTCGAACGCACCCTCGCCGTCTCCTCCGACGACCTCACTTCCCTGATGGTCGACTTCCTCTCAGAACTCCTCTATATCTCCGAGGTCGACCGGGTGGTCTTCTCCACCTTCGAGGTCGAAATCGACGGGACCGATCTCAAGGCCAGGGCCTTCGGCGAACCCTTCGACCCCGCGCGGCACCTCGGGGGCATGGAGATCAAGGGGGTCTCGTACTCGGGGCTCGGGATCGTCAGGGATGGAGAACAGTTTTGTAGTGAGATACTCTTTGATGTGTGAGATGGGTCCGATGCTTGAGGGGATGAAGAAGATCGATGAGGTGGAGTGGGAGGTGCCGGTCGGGTACGTGCCCGGGATGCGGGTACCGGCCAGGTTCTTCCTCTCCGAAGACCTTGAAGAATCGCTGGAGGAAGGTGCCGTCCACCAGTTGGCAAATGTCGCCACCCTGCCGGGGATCGTCAGGCACGCACTTGCCATGCCTGACATCCACTCGGGATACGGCTTCCCGATCGGGGGCGTTGCGGCGTTCCGGGAAGAGACCGGGATCATATCGCCGGGCGGCGTCGGCTACGACATCAACTGCGGTGTCCGTCTCCTTGCCACGCCGTTGCGGGTCGAAGACCTCACGCAGATGCGTGCGCTGGTCGAAGAACTCTTCAGGACAGTGCCCACCGGCGTCGGCGCCGAGAGCAGGATGCGCCTCTCGGCCCGCGGGCTCGAGGAGATGCTGGTCGAGGGCGTGCCCTGGGCCGTGCGAGAGGGCTACGGTATCGAGGCCGACGCCGTTCACTGCGAAGAGAACGGCCAGATGCAGGGTGCCGACGCGGTGCCGGTGAGCAAGCGGGCCAGAAAACGCGGCATGCCCCAGGCCGGCACCCTCGGCGCGGGCAACCACTTCCTCGAAGTCCAGGCCGTCGACAAAGTCTTCGACCCCGGAGTCGCCGCGGTCTACGGCCTCGAAGAGGGGCAGGTCTGCTGCATGATCCACTGCGGCTCCAGGGGCCTGGGCCACCAGGTCTGCACCGACCACCTGCGGGTGCTTGAGTCGGCGACCAGGAGATATGGGATCGAGATCCCTGACCGGCAACTTGCCTGCGCCCCGGTTCACTCGCCTGAGGGCGAGGCGTACTTCGGGGCGATGGCCGCCGCGGCCAACTATGCCTGGGTGAACCGGCAGGTGATCACCCACGAGGTGAGGAAGGTCTTCTCCAGGCTCTTCGGGATCGAGTACGAGGAGATGCCCCTCGTCTATGATGTCGCCCACAATGTCGCCAAGCGCGAGGTGCACGATACCGACGGGAGACGGGAGACTCTCTATGTCCACCGCAAAGGGGCGACCAGGGCCTTCGGGCCGGGACGCGTCGAGGTGCCGCAGGACTACCGGGCGGTCGGCCAGCCGGTGATCATTCCGGGGAGCATGGGCAGTTTCTCCTATGTCCTCCACGGCACCGGCACCGCGATGGAGCGGACCTTCGGGAGCACCTGCCACGGCGCCGGTCGGGTGATGAGCCGTACCGCGGCGAAGAAATCGATGCCAGGCAAAGAAGTGAGAGAGGCCCTTCTGGGACGGGGGATCTATGTCAGGGCGACCAGCGACGCTTCGATCGCCGAAGAGGCCCCGGCAGCGTACAAGGAGAGCGACAAGGTCGTCGACACCGTCACCCGCGCCGGCCTCTCCATGCCGGTCGTTCGTCTCCGTCCCCTCGGAGTGATCAAAGGATGACGACGAAGGCGGCCGTCCTCTGGGACCAGCCCGGCACCTTCAACCGGTACGTCGACGAGTGCTGCGGGATCTGCTGCGAGCACCTCACCCAGCACCTCATCGCCGCCCCCTTCTTCCGCGGCCGGTACGTGGCCCTGGTCATCCCGACCGGGTTTGCGAACCAGGCCTACTCCCGACTTCTGCCGGGACTGCGGGCGGCCTCGGGCAGGATCGAGCGGTTCGTCGAGAACGGCGGCCGGCTCCTCGTCTTCGGTGCCGCCGACGAACGGCCGGGTGCCTACGACTGGCTCCCCTTCGAGGTGGAGTACAGATTCGAGTTCGGGCAGAGGAGCCTGGGCTTCGCCGACGGCGAAGAGCGGTATGCCCCGATCCTCGATGGCTACGACCTCGCCGCCGTCGAGACCGACGGGTTCTTCCCCGCGCACGAGGGGGAGGTCGTCGCCGGGACCCCTGAGGGCCAGGCGGTGATCATCAGAAAGGACATCGGCGACGGTGAGATCCTGGTCACCAGCACCCACGAATATCCGTCTGCAAAATTTATGGGCACTTTCTGCACCGCGGAAAGAGAAACCTTATTCTAGAAGAACGTAATGGAGTGTACTGGTGGGACCATGGACCAGTATATCATCTCTGCCTCGTCCACGTCCGACGACCTCCTGCCGATGGTGATGGCGCTCCACCATCTCCTCGGCGGGCTCCCGGTCACGGCGCGTTCCAGAGACGTTCCGGGCCTGCGGGTCGAGGATAAGAAAGTGCTCGACGACCGGTATACCGGTCCGGTGCTCGAAGCCGCGATCCAGGGGAACGAACTGAAGAAAACTGTTCCTCGGTCCGGCCCGTACCGGGGGGTGCCGGTCGTCGTCGCCCCGGTGCGGGACGGCACCGGCACGGCGATCGGCGCCATCGGCGTCGTCGATATCACCGGCATCTTCGACCTTGCCACGCTCATGGAGCATCAGTCTGCGATCCTGCAGCAGGTCTGTGGAAAAGATCCCTGTCCACTCCCGACAGAATCTGTCGCTGCGAAAAGGTAATGGCCATGAATGAACTAACCAGAAAAGTTCTTACGACACTTGAGGCCGCCGAGGGTCCGGTCACGCCCGAGGCGCTCGGCAAGGAACTCGGGATCCCCATCTCCTCGGTCACCAGACAAATCAAAGACCTGAGAGAGGCGGGGTACGATATAGAGTCATCCATCGATTCAGGATATCACCTGGTCAGGGTCGGCGACGCCCTCACCCCGGAGGCGATCAAAAAGGTGCTCAAGACCACGGTCATCGGCAAAGAGATCGTCTATTATGAGAGCACCACCTCCACGAACTGGGCGGCGAAGAAACTCTGCGCCGAGCAGGACGCGGCCTCCCTCCACGGGACGATGGTCATCGCCGGGGAACAGACCGGCGGGTTCGGTCGGCTCGGCCGCGCCTGGGCTTCGCCGAAGGGCGGGATCTGGGCGAGCGTGATCCTCACGCCGGCCCTCCCCATCGACTCCCTCCCGATGATCATGATGGCCGCCTCGGTCGCGGTGGCACGGGCGATCCGGAGAAAATATGATCTCGGGGCCCTGATCAAATGGCCCAACGACGTATATATCGGGGACAAGAAAGTCGCCGGCCTCATCCTCGAGCTCTCCAGCGAGGGCGATGAGGTGCACTACTGTCTCCTGGGCCTGGGCATCGACGCCAACGTGGACCTCGACGAACTCTCGCCCGAACTGCAGCGGATGGTCACCTCGATCTCGGCCGAACTCGGGCACGAGGTCGACCGCGCCTCGCTCCTCGCCGTGATCATGCGCGAGTTCGAGAGCAGGTACCGGATCCTCGAGAGCGGCGAGTTCGATCCGATCATCAGGGAGTGGAAGAGTCTCTCGCTGACCCTTGATACGCGGGTCTCGATCCGGACGATGCGAAAGACCTTCGAGGGGGTCGCCATCGATATCGATCAGCATGGCGCTCTGATCATCAGGCGCGACAACGGACGGGTCGAGAAGGTCGTGGCCGGCGACATCGCACATCTCTAGAGGTCCACAGATGTACGGAGACGAACGTCGTTCCAGGATTATCGCAGAGTCCGCCGGGTTCATCGCCCTCATCGCGGCGGGTTCGTGGATCTCTTTCCCCTTCTTTCCGGTCCCCATCACGCTCCAGACCTTCTTCGTCCTCCTCTCAGGGGCGGTGATGAAGCGCTGGGCGGTGGTGCCGGCGACGCTGTACCTCGTCCTCGGGGTGCTCGGCCTCCCGATCTTCCACAACGGGACCGCGGGCCTGGGTGTTCTCCTCGGCCCGACCGGGGGATATATCCTCGGCTTCATCGGGGCGGCGCTGGTCGCGGGCCTCGCCTACGAGCATGCCTCCGAGAAGGTGCGGGTCGCGGGTCTGGCCCTGGCCACCGGGGTCATCTATCTCTTCGGCATCCCATGGCTCGCCCTCTCGACCGGCATGAGTGCCTGGGCGGCGGTCGTCGGCGGCATGCTCCTCTTCCTCCCCGGCGACGCGGTGAAGGCGGCGGCCGCTTACCTGGTGGCCAGACGGTTGGCATGATCACGATCACCGGTCTCAGGCATCAGATCCTCTCCATCCCCTTCCTCACTCTGGAGGAAGGATATACGGCGGTCATCGGCCAAAACGGCAGCGGCAAGTCGACCCTCCTCTCCCTCCTCGCCGGCCTTGCGCTTCCCGCGGCCGGAACGATCTCGGTCGACGATCGGCCGCCGCGGGGGGTGGAGGTCGGGTGGGTTGCTGAGTTTCCCGACCAGAGTCTTCTTTTCACCAGGGTCTACGACGAGGTGGCCGGGCCCTCGCGGTTTGCTCATCTCCCGTGCGCCGAGGTGGCGCGACGGGTCGACGAGGCCGCGGCCCTCGTCGGGATCGAGTCTCTCCTCCCCCGCACCTTCAGGGAACTCTCCGGGGGAGAGCGCGCCCTCGTCGCCCTTGCGACCGCCCTCTCCTCCCGGCCCGAACTCCTGGTCCTCGACGAGTTCGACTCGCACCTCGACGCCGAGACCGTCGGGAAGGTCGGCGAGGCGCTCGCCGCGTCGGGCGCCCGGTACTCTGTCAGGTGTACCCAGGATATGGAGACGGCGGCCTCCGCCGACATGGTCCTCTATCTCCAGGGGGGAAAGGTGCGGCATGCCGGCCCTCCCGACCAGGTCTTTTCGGCGTTGAAGGAAACCTGCTTCTACCCGTACTCACGGAGGATGCGCGATGCAGGTTGTCTGTGAAGACGTGCGCTTTACGAGAGGAGAGTTCACCCTCTCGTGCACCGGCACCTTTTGCCCGGGTCTCCACTTCGTCACCGGCCGGGTCGGGAGCGGGAAGACCACGCTTGCCCTCCTCCTTGCCGGACTCCTCGATCCCCTCTCCGGCAGGGTGCGCCGGGACGAGGTGGAGCGTCTCACCCTCTCCTTCCAGAACCCCGAATACCATGTGACCGGGGCGACGGTCAGGGCCGAGATCAGATCGTACGGTGTCGACGCCGCCGGGGTCGCCGCCGGGGTCGGGCTTACCGACCGCCTGGACGACGATCCCTTCGCCCTCTCGCGGGGCGAACTGAAACGTCTCCACCTCGCTTCCCTCCTCGCCGGTGAGTACGATCTTCTGGTCCTCGACGAGCCCTTCAGTTCCCTGGACTGCATCCAGAAACACCGGCTCTGTCGCGCCCTCGAAACGCGGCGCGGCGGGATCACCATCATCTTCACCCACGAACGCCAGGTGCTCCCCGCGGTCGACCATCTCTGGGAGGTCGAGGAGGGACAGGTGCTCGACCTCGGGGCGGTGCCCGAAGCGCTCGCGCGCTGGCGGCACGCCCCGCAGTATCTCAAAGAGGCGCGTGCGCGCGGGGACGCACCCGAGAACATCACCTTCAGAGACGCCATGGAGGCACGATGCAGGACGCGCGACTGAGACTTCTCTGCACCTTCGTCCTCTCCATTGCGGCCTTCCACTCGGTCGCGGGTGCGGCCCTCGTCTATCTCTGGTGGCTTGCCTTCAGCAGACGGACCGCCTCCCTCCCCTCCCCGCGGACGGTCGGGATGATCCTCCTCACCCTCGGGCTCACCGCCCTGGTGACGGAGTTCACCGGGGGAGACGGGATCTCGTATTTCTTCAGGCTTTTTGCAGTATTTCTCGTCGCCTTCTGGGCATACCGCGAGCGGGAGCCCGGCGAACTCCTCGCGGTCGGGACCGCACTCTTCGGCCGCGGCCCGGGTTTTGACCTCGGACTTGCCGGTGAGATGGGCGTGGAGGCCCTCGCCTCCCTGGAGACCGACATCGCCAGGACAAAGATGGCCCTCCAATTGAAGGGAAAAACCTGGGGTTTCCGGGCGCTGGTCCCCTTTGCCCTCACGGTCCTCCACGCACAGATGCGGCGCTCGACCGAACGTGCCGCTCTGCTTGCTGTGAGGGGATACCGGGGCGGGGGCTCGATCTGTCCTGAGTTCAGGCCTGATGCGGCCGGGTACGGCGCCGCAGCTCTCGCCTGTATGGTCTTTATTCTCTCATTTGTTCCCCTTGGTGATGTATTTATATGATCATGATGAAAAATTGAGAGGCTTATGGATGTTTGAGAGCCCCGAGGTATTCAGATGAGTGCAGCCAACCCTACACGAGTATATATTACCGATACAACGCTCAGGGATGCCCATCAATCGCTCATCGCCACCAGAATGAGGACCGAGGACATGCTCCCTCTGGCCCGCAAGATGGACGATGTGGGATTCTTCTCCCTTGAAGCATGGGGTGGTGCGACCTTTGACAGCGGTATCAGGTTCCTTAACGACGACCCCTGGGAACGGCTCAGGGACCTGAAAGCAGAGCTCGCAAAGACCCCGATCCAGATGCTGCTGCGGGGGCAGAACCTGGTAGGCTACCGGCACTATCCCGACGACGTCGTCGAGAAATTCGTCGACGCGGCGTACAAAAACGGCGTTGATATCTTCAGGGTCTTCGACGCCCTCAACGATATCAGAAATATGGAGAAGGCCTTCGCCTCGGTGAAGGCGCAGGGCGCCCATCTCCAGGGCACGATCTCGTACACGACGAGTCCGGTGCATACCACTGCGAAGTTCATCGAGATGGCCGAGGAACTGGCGGCCCATGACTGTGACTCGATCTGTATCAAGGACATGGCCGGGCTGATCATGCCCGAGGCGACCCGCAGCCTCATCTCCGGGATCAAGGAACGGGTCGACATCCCGATCTGTCTCCACTCGCACTCGACGAGCGGGATCGCCTCGATGAGTTACCAGGCGGCCATTGAGGCCGGGGTCGATATCCTGGACACGGCGATGTCGCCCTTCGCCCTCGGCACCTCTCAGCCCCCGACCGAGAGCGTGGTGGCCTCCCTCAAGGGCACGACGCGCGATACCGGGATCGATCTCCATGCGCTCAGAGCTGCAAGAGATCTCTGCCTCGGGCTCAGGGAGAAGTACGGCGGGCTCCTCGACCCCATCTCAGAGCGGGTGGACAGCGACGTGCTCGTCTACCAGTTGCCCGGCGGAATGATCTCGAACCTGGTCTCCCAGCTCAAGGAGCAGGACGCCCTCAACCGTCTCGACGAGGTGCTCGCCGAGATCCCGCGGGTGCGCGAAGATCTCGGTTACCCTCCCCTGGTCACCCCGACGAGCCAGATCGTGGGGACGCAGGCGGTCCTCAACGTCCTGATGGGAGCAGAGCGCTACTCCAACGTGACCAAGGAGGTCAAGGACTATGTCAGGGGGCTGTACGGGCGGCCGCCCGCCGCGATCTCCGGGGAGATCAGGGTCAGGATCATCGGCGACGAAGAGGTGATCACCGTGAGGCCGGCCGACCTGCTGGAGCCTGCCTACGAGAAGATGCGCGAGCAGGCCGAAAAGGACGGGCTGGTCAGGAAGGAGGAGGATGTCCTCACCTACATCCTGTACCCGGCGATCGCGCCCTCGTTCCTCAAGGGCGAGCGCAAACCCGAGCCCATCCCCGAAGCGGTCCAGGCAGTCCAGGCGGCGGCCGAGGTGCCGGGCTTCATGGAGGTCGAGGTCGACGGCGAGGTCTTCTCGGTGCGGATCCTCTCGGTCGAGGGGAGCGCGGTCGAGACGGCCGTCCCTGCCGTCGGCAAAGAGATCCCGAGAGGCGAGATCGCTGGCGGGGTCAAGTCCAACATGCAGGGCATGGTCCTTGAGGTGCGGGCGAGTGTCGGTGCAAAGGTGAAGAAGGGCGACGTCCTCCTGGTCCTGGAGGCGATGAAGATGGAGAACCCCATCTACGCCGCTGCAGACGGAAAGGTCGCCGAGATCTTCGTGGACGTCGGCGATGTCGTCCAGAACGGCGACGTGCTCATGGTGGTCGAGTAGACCGCCCCATCATCTCGTGAGGTTGTATGAGGTATTTTGAGAAGGTACTCATCGCGAACAGGGGCGAGATCGCGATCCGGGTGATGCGGGGGTGCCGCGAACTCGGGATCGAGACGGTGGCGGTCTACTCGACGCCGGACAAGAATGCCCTCCATGTGAAGTACGCCGACGAGGCGTTCTTCGTCGGCGAGGCGCCGCCCCAGAAGAGTTACCTGAATATGGAGCGGATCCTCGAGATCGCAAAGATGTCGGGGGCCGAGGCGGTCCATCCGGGCTATGGGTTCCTGGCCGAGAATGCGACGTTCGCGCGACGCGTCGAGGAGGAGGGGCTCACCTTCATCGGGCCGTCCTGGAAGACCATCGAGATGATGGGCTCGAAGATCGAGAGCAAGCAGGCGATGAAGGCGGCCGGCGTCCCGGTTCTTCCGGGGACCGAGGGCGGGGTGAAAAGTCTGGACGAGGCCGCAAAGGTCGCCGAAGAGATCGGGTACCCGGTCATCGTCAAGGCGAGCGCTGGCGGCGGTGGGATCGGGATGCACATCGTCAACTCGCCGGCAGAACTCGAGGAGGCGATCAAGGGGAGCATGAAGATCGCGGAGTCGGCCTTCGGCGATCCGACGGTCTTCATCGAGAAGTACCTGGTCAAGCCGCGTCACATCGAGTTCCAGGTGCTCGCCGACCGGTACGGCAACACGCTCCACCTGTACGATCGCGAGTGTTCGATCCAGCGCCGCCACCAGAAACTCGTCGAGGAGGCGCCCAGCCCCATCATGACCGATGAACTCCGCGAGCGGATGTCCGCCTCGGCGGTGACGGTCGCCAAGACTTCGGGCTACAAGAACGCGGGGACGGTGGAGTTCCTGTACGCCGACGGCGAGTATTATTTCATGGAGATGAACACCCGTCTCCAGGTCGAGCACACGATCACCGAGATGATCACCGGCATCGATCTCGTCAAGCAGCAGCTGGCGGTCGCGGCCGGGCTCGACCTCCCCTTCGGCCAGGAGGATGTCAGTATCCGCGGGCACGCGATCGAGTGCCGGATCAATGCGGAGGACCCGCTCAACAACTTCATGGCAGACCCCGGCAAGATCGTGCGGTACCGCTCGCCGGGCGGGCCGGGGATCAGGGTGGACTCGGGGATCCATATGGGCTATGCGATCCCGCCGAACTACGACTCGATGATCTCCAAACTCTGCGCCTGGGGGCAGACGAGGATGGAAGCGATCGAGCGGATGCGCCGGGCGATCTACGAGTATGTCATCCTGGGCGTGAAGACGACTCTCCCTCTCCACCATGCGATCATGCACAACCGCGAGTTCGTGCAGGGCAATACTCATACCCATTTCCTCAAGGAGGAGCATATTGCCCAGGCGCTCAGCCGCTCGCTGCGTGAGGAGGAGACACGCATGCAGACGCTGGCGGCGTCGTTGCGCCAGGGGAAAGAGATGGCGGCGATTTCGGCCGCGGTCAATGTCTACGTCAACCAGCGGCGGCGGGGATAGGCCTCGCCCCACAATAACCTTTATTAGTCCGTCCGTCCTTGTTATAATGCACTTAGGTGCAAACACTCATGCTGCGGTGGCCTAGTTGGTTAGGGCGCCAGACTCATAGGGTTTAGAGTGTCACGGAGCGCCCAGATCTGAGATATCTGGAGGTCGGGGGTTCGGATCCCCCTCGCAGCATCTTGAAGTCAATTATGGATCTTTTTATTGTGCAAGAGTATCCTGTCACTCCTACGGGTGCTCATCGTGCAACTGACTCGTATTTTCATGGTGACCGATGTCGCGCCATCGACCGCGCCAGCGTCTCCTCGTCGAGAGGCACCTGCATTTGCTGGCATCCTTTTCACGCACGACCCCATGCTCATCTTGTCGATTCTTCTGTTCGGCTTCCTCCTCTGGTCGTCCTTCGCGGCCACGATCTCCATGGTTCATGAGCTCGTGCCAACACAGATCGGCCTGATCTTGGGACATTTCATGGGGATCGCCATGGGTGCGGGCGGGATCGGCGGTTCGATCCCCGGCGTGATCACCGACCATTTCGGTCTGACGGCAACGCTTGCAACGTTCACCTAATTGTCTTTCTTGCGACGGTTCTGTTCGCCACGGTCGGGTATCCGTCGAAGAAAGACGGAACTGTGGAAGAGTGAAATCGTGAGGAGTCAGCCATCAATATAATCTATGGTGAGGTCCGGGGAGATTGAGAATCGCCGCTCATGTCTCTGCTCACAGATGGGACGCGTGCGTTTCAACTGGATACTGGAGAGAGTAAGGCCTAGGCTCCCCCGGAGAATTTTTTACCAAAAAAATTCCGCGAATGTGAGAAAGACTGTCCGGTAAAATCGGAGAAATAGTGCGAGGAGTGGGATTCGAACCCATGGACACCTTCGTGACCGGATCTTAAGTCTCATACATTCACATGGCACAGGACTCGGTAGTGCCCCAGAATAGAACTGAAAATCTATTTCAGAAAATCGGACCTAATTCCGTCGAGCAGTGACTTGTATTCATAGCAGAAACTCGCACAGAGAGAGTTTTTTTTGTTATCAGTTATTGCCTGGGGCACTACCGAAAATTCAATGAAAGAAATTATTGAAAGCGTAGATTATAAAGATCTTATCGCTCGATTGAAGAAGGATTTAGAGATCCAAAGTGGGTAACGTAGTTATTTGCATTTGAATTTTTCAAGATATCCAAGATTTTATATTCTATGATTTCAGCGAGATCGTTATCATATAATTTTCGGGCATTTTCCATTTAATGGGCATTGTTCGCAGTCGGGATTACTTGGTTTACACCACCCATTCCCAATTTCCCAGCAAACAGAATCATAAAATCCAGGATATTCGGGATATATTTTCTGGGCGATTTCAATGATCTCCTTGATTTTTGCATCCCTTGGAGCCAAACCCATTCTCTTGAAAACACGTTCAATATGCACATCACCAGAAACATCAATAGCACGATGATTCGGTAGCGGTAATTTGAAATCCCGGACGAGTACGTTTACCGCCATCGTAGAAATCTTCTGTCCCACTCTATGAAATTCCTGGAATCTTCTAATGACCGTCTTACAGTCAGGCTCGTCCCACGTCCAAATGTTGGATGCGTCATTATCATATTCAAAATGGATTTTTTGTATCGCAGCGTGGAAAGCAAAAGCCATTTTATCATTAAAATGGTGTAAGGAATGTTCATGGAAAATAGATTTCGTAGTAGCGAGATCTAGTTTCAAAAAAGATTCAAAATCCTTTCCATTCAACAACTCTGATATAAAATATGGGATAATCCAGCCACGCTGAAATACGATTTGTTGGTTCATTATACTGCCTAGAACGAAAAAATGTGGAAAATGTTCGATATCATTGATTATTTTATCTGCCCCAACGTTTTTAGTAAATTCAATTATCACTCGAGGCCGCTGGTGTAATTCAAGCGCCTGGGAAAGAAGAAAATCTTCCAATTCTTTATTCGATGAGGCCATAAAACATGATTTAAATTTTGGAGTAAATAAAATATAGGTCAGGATATCCCGTGCGTAATTTAGCAATAATTAGAGCCATCATTTTTTCATGCAAAAATAAAATTATTAATCGAGTACATATAAACACATTGTGTCATCAAAAATCTACTTCAAAGAAATCGATGTTGTAATTTACTTTCCAGAATATGGAAATGAGAATTGAGATATAAAGAAATATGGCGTTGCATACCGAGATCGCTTCAACAAAAAGAGTTAATCGGGCGTGAGAATCAATTTCAAAGATGTCTTAGTTATCCTGCGTTAAAAAATCAATATCCCCACACTATAGAGGATTTCCATTAACCCCTCTTTTTTCAAAAAAATCTGAATTATCGTGTCCTCTTCTCAGCGACGGCCAGACGGAGCATCAAACACATCCCGAAAGAATATGCCCTCAAGGTCGGTGAAGAGTTGGTGTCCCTCGCATCTGGATAAAGTGATGGTCATCCATGGTATCGAGGTGGGGCACCGAAGTAAGGTGTATCGGAAATATTGACACCTCTATCATTCAACCAAAAAAGAAAACCGAATAAAAAAACTTTAAATTTTTTCTCAGAATGGCCACATCGGGGACATGCTCTTTCGTTCACCTTCCGTTGAGGCGGCCTTTGTTGATCGGTCTGCCTTCCTCCTCCTGCAGTTTGTTCAGGTGCTGTGGAGGCCGGAGCAGGGCGGGACCAGGGCGGGACCAGGATGGGACCAAGCTGGGACCAAGATAGACCTTGATCCAGAAAGTGTCGAGATCCTGCGTGCGTGCATGACAGAGAAGCCCATGGTCGAACTCCTCACCGTTGCCGGCAGGACAAACCGCACCAGGTTCAGGGACCAAGTTCTCAGGCCCCTGCTCGATGCCGGACTTGTCGAGATGACCATCCCCGAGAAACCAGGAAGCGGCAAACAGAGATGCCGGGCCACGGAGAAAGGACATGTTCTGATCGGAGAAGATCGTTCATGAATGAACGAATTCCCGGATAAATCTGTTTCAATCCAGAGGATTGTTCAGGCGCCGGATACTTCTGGGATATGCTCGATGTGATATGGTGCCATCCGTCAAACCGACAGGTCTAAGAAAAGACAGAACAAGATTCATTTCATCAATACTGTCGATGAGGTCGCCTGCGAGATCAGGTCCGGAGTCTCCCCGCCAGGAAATATATTGGATGTGTGATGACACCCAGGATGATTCAGGTGACACGCTACAACCGGTGAAAAGATCTGTGGGCAATAATATCAGTCTCCCGTCGTCACTCATATCAATATCGAATCTGTGATGGCCCCCCCGGAAGAAGCAAGCCTCCTTCTGGATGGATTCTCGATGTGTCTGAATGATTCAATCGATCGAAATGATTGAGGTTTTCTCAAAAAGGAGTCTATCAGAGGAACTCTGGATTCAGCGGAGGAAAGATGGAGAGCAGTAAAAAACTCACGGTCATGGTTTCATCCACGGTCTATGGCATTGAGGAACTCCTGGACCGGATATACACACTCTTAACGGCATTCGGTTATGAAGTCTGGATGTCGCACAAGGGAACCATGCCGGTCTTTTCAAACCGTTCCGCTTTTGATAACTGCATCGCGGGGGTAACGAACTGCGACCTCTTTCTCGGGCTGATCACTCCTCATTACGGCAGCGGGAAAGATGAGGACGGACTCTCCATCACTCATCAGGAACTGAGAAAAGCCATTGAACTTAACAAGCCCCGTTGGCTTCTAGCCCATGATAATGTGGTTTTTGCCAGATCGCTCCTGAACCATCTCGGGTATAACGGAGAGGACGGTCGAAGACAACTTTCACTGAGAAAAAATCAGATCCTGGATGATCTCCGTGTCATCGACATGTATGAAGAAGCCATTCTCTCCCAGAAACCCCTGCAAGACCGGCAGGGCAACTGGGTTCAAAAATTTCGTTCCGATGATGACGCTGCTCTTTTTGCCATGGCACAGTTCTCTCGCTATCAGGAAGTCGAGGCGTTCGTGCATGAAAACTTACGTGACAGTGCACGTATTTCTCAAATCATCTATGATAAGGGGGAGCATCCATGAAAATAGAGAATATCAGAGAGGTTCTGCTGCTTGGAGATGACCAGAGCATTGAGGTTTTATCCCGGTGCCTGGATCTAGAACACATCGGCACAACAGTCTGTGGTTTTCTCAATACGTCCGGGGGGTCTATTGTATGTGGGGTGGACGATAAGGGGAACATTATCGGCATCGATGACGCCGAGAATGCGGCGAGGGATCTTGAACGTGGACTGTTACATGGTCTTTCTCCTACGGCGCTGGTTTCTGTTCAGGTATATAGAGTTGAAGAGGAGACCTTGCTGGTTGTCGAGGTGCCGGCCGGCAAGGATCTGCCGTACGCATTTGAGAATGTGATTTATCTTCATGAAGGTCAGACCACCCGAAGAGCAGATGTCGAAACGATCCGCGACATGGTGCTCCGCAAACAGGTTGAACCAGAGAGATGGGAACGGCGTTTTTCTTCCGCCGACATGAAAATCGATCTGGACGGAGATGAAATTCGTTCCGCGATCCATGCCGTGAATAAGTCTTCTCGATTTCAGTTTCGAGATGGTGACAATACGGTCATGGTTCTTGAAGACCTTGCAGTGTGCCGATATGGCCGCCTGACCAATGGCGGCGATGTACTCTTTGGAACCAATCCCGCGATGCGTAACCCCCAGGTCAGGGTACGTGCCGCCTGTTTTACGGCAGACAGGACCGACGACACCTACAGAGATATGAAGTCCTTTGAGGGGCCTCTGGTCCCGGTTTTAGAGAATGTATTCCGTTTTATTCAACGAAACACTCCCACAATATCGCGTTTTGGGAAAGGCAATCTGGAACGCCGGGACGACTCCCTCTATCCGGTGGCGGCGATCAGGGAGGGGTTGGTGAACGCCTTCGTCCACCGGGACTATAGTAATTTTTCCGGAGGGATTGCTGTTTCCATCTATCCCGACCGCCTGGAGATCTGGAACTCCGGTACATTCCCTGAAGGGGTAACCCCTGATGACCTATCGACCGGTCACATCTCGGTGCTGCGTAACCCTGACATTGCCCATGTACTTTATCTGCGGGGGTTGATGGAGAAGATGGGCCGTGGGAGCGTGATGATCAGGAAGGCCTGTGATGAAAACGGTTTACCTCTGCCGCGGTGGTCGGAGGATGACCGCGGGGTCACTCTTACTTTCTATGCCCCGGAAGTCACCCCGGAAGTCACCCCGGAAGTCACCCCGGAAGTCACCCCGGAAGTCACCCCGGAAGTCATACGGATGCTCAGGGTCTTTGAAGGAGAGATGTCTCGGAAGAACCTCCAGGATATTCTCGGTCTGAAAGACAATGAACACTTCAGGAAAACCTATCTGCTGCCAGCAATCCACGACAATCTGATTGAAATGACGATCCCGGCCAAACCTAAGAGCAGCAGGCAGAAATATCGCCTCACTGAGAAAGGACGTGCTCTGATAGGAGAAGATCGTTCATGAATGCTGCCCGACCAGTTCTTGATCGAGATCGGAGCCATCCCAAAACTCTCCTGCCCCTCCTCCACAGAAGATAAAGAGAGATGATAGGGTCAAACCCTCTCACCTCTTCGCAGGGTGAACCTACATTCATCGCCTTCTTCTTTCAATCGCGCCGGGGGTTCCTCGAAGACTTTCGTCTTCTCGAACTCGCTGACGCTCATTTCCACCGGACACTGAAATTGTGATTGGGCCGGGAAGAAACGCATGGAGGGCTGTGTAGAATCAGGCATGAAGCGAACGCACGCCTCAAGCATACCGCATGAAAAGTTTTTCATGGTAAACCACCCAATTTTCATCAACGTAACCCCCTTGTGAACTGAATCCGTTGCCCTCCTTGCAGAGCCACTCTTTCTGGCCCGATACATCGAGAAAGCCGGCACCGGCACCCTCGATATGATCGATCTATGCGAGCGGGCGGGCCTCTCTTCGCCGATGTTCAGGCAGGAGGGCGGGCAGTTTGTTCAGGTGCTGTGGAGGCCAGAGCAGGGCGGGACCAGGATGGACCTTGATCAGGAGAGTGTCGAGATCCTGCGTGCGTGCATGACAGAGAAGTCCATGATCGAACTCCTCACCGTTGTCGGCAGGGAAAAACCGCACCAGGTCCAGTGACCAGATCCTCAGGCCCCTGCTCGATGCCGGCCCTGTCAAGATGACCATCCCCGAGAAACCAGGAAGCGGCAAACAGAGATACCGGGCCACGGAGGGTGATCACGCGAGTATTTCCCGCGAACGAGGGCAATTCGACACGGACGGATGTATCTTCCTGAAATCCGCCCTTTTCTCCCCCATCCCGAACTACGAATGAACGACTAAAATGTGTAAAATGAGTGGTTCGCCATCCGCCGCACCGTCGCTGAGTATTCAGAAAGGTTAGGGTTTGGTTCTCCTTCCCGCAAGCAGCACCATCGCGGTCAGAAGAGCAACGATACCGATACCCGTTCCGAAGCCGGGTGCGGACGCAGGCACGGTTTCCGTCACGCTGATGCTCTTTTGCGCATAGATGAGGTCTCCATGGAACGACGGGAAATGCGTTTCGACCCACACCATTCGATCGCCGTCCAGGAACGGGTCGTCGACCTGGCCGTCCACCGAAATTTTTTCACCCGTTCCTGCCTCCGGATCACAGAGGAGGATTGTCGAACCCGGCGTATTCTCCGAATAAATCCAGCCGATTCGTTCTCCGTCGGTAAACGGTGAAGAAATCTTCAGATCCTTCTTATCTTCGGCCGGTGTTTTCGAAGGTTCCAAAAAAGTCCCTGTCGCAGGGTCGAGCAGTCTCTTCTCTCTCGTCGAGAGGAGATAGAGATACAACTCGTCGAACGTCCCCTTATCAGGACCCTCGAAGGTGACGGTATGCTTGAGGTAGATCAGGTAATCGCCGCCCAGTGCATAGGATTCGACGTGGGAGCCGGATTTGTTCCCGAAGACATTGCGAAAAATCGTCGTGTTCGTTCTGGTTTCGAGAGAATACAGGTAGAGACCTTCAGAATTCAGGTACGCGATATGGTCGCCGTCAAAGAGAACGCCCGCGGGATCATCGACCGGCAGTTCGCAGACCTGTTCGCTCTTCCCTGTCCCGATGTCATAGAGGAAGATCGGGATGTTGAACAGATCGGCGGATTCGCCCAACCAGATGATCCGTCCCCCGTCGATCTTCGGCCACTCTGCGGTGCCCGGAGCATCGATGATCTCTGCAGAACCGTTCCGGAGCGAGTACAGGTACACCCGGCTCGGCGCCGTGCTGGTTTCATTCATCCCGAAGTCATCAATGGGAGTTTCGAACCATACCGCGTACTCCGCTGAAATGTCCGGCCCGGTTACCATCATGTTTGCTGATGGACTGCCGATGATCGTCCGTTCACCGGTCTGTACTGCATGGAGGTATATTCTGTTCTGCGAACAATCGATCTCTTCCGCCCCTGCGAGGGATATGATGTATTCTCCGGAGATCTTTCCTCCCAGTGCATCGGTGGTGTTTTCGGAGACACTCGTCGTCACCCACCCGGGGTCTGCCGAGACGGGGGTCGCACACAGGACCAGAACAATGAACAACGCCGCGATGCAGACGGTCGTGAAGAATGTTCTGCGCATAGCGTAGTATGTCTTTCTCCGGGGTGAAAATTTTATTGCCCCGCATATCTCGGATAAATTCCATAAAAGAGGAGTCAGGGCATTATCTGCATCACTTTCGGACCGGCCGGGCGAACTCTTTCGCGCACCGTTCCCTCGCTCGCGTGCTGCCGAACTTCTGAAAAACAGTTGGACCTTCATGTCGATGCAGAAACTTTCGCCAACTTTGGTCGTCGGGAGACGTTTTCTCTGGCAGAATGGGAAAATATCGTAAAAGCATTGCACGAAGAGTATCTGCGGACAGTCAAATACCGGGGTGACAAACTCTTTGTCGCTGAACGGTTCTGCGTACACGCCGGCGGTCTGCTCCTTCACCCCGCTTGCCGGGCGGGTGAAGACGATTTCGGGCCGTCTTTCGCCTTCCCGGCAACCTTCCGGCACGTATACGAGTGCGGAGATTTTTTTCTCTTTGCTCAGGTAGGTGACTTTATTCTCCCCGGCACCGCCATTGCCCTGCTCATTCTGGCCCCTGTATTTCGTATTCCCGCCTTTGATCCCGGCGCTCAGGGCCGCATTTCAGGGGGACCGAGGGCAGAGGGTGGATCATGCCCGGAGAGGGGCCGGAGGGCCGGGAAAAATGGGGGGAAGACGGCGCGAATGGGGGCGGGCTCCAGGGAAACGGAACGGACCCCAATTCCAAAGGTCACCGGTGAAATACATGAATCACCATGCCGGCAGGATCGAAATTTTTTGAAAAAGAGAAGGGGGAAAATCAGTTCTTGTCCCGACTGAGACGGACGATGAAGGCCATTGCATTGTCCCCGTCCTGGAGGTGCCGGAGTTCGATCTCATCGGGTCCGATGAATGTACCGAATGTGTAGCCGTCATCGTGTTCAACAATAGAGATCTCCCCGGCACTGGAGATGACACCAGACAGGTTCTCGGAATATTCGAGTCCATCCCAACGTGTATACACCTTCGAGCCGGTAAAGGCCGGCCCTTTTTGTGCCGTGATGGTGTAGGATGTATTACTCTCGCGGAAACCCGCGGCTGTGGTGTACCCGGTCGTTGTTCCTGTCCAGACCCCGACGATGTCCGGGGTGGAAGGCGATGTGACCTCCGGGGAGGGGGTTGCCGCATCGGTGACGGGCGTGATGGTTCCGGACTGTGCCTGCAGGCACCCGGCGGTTAAGAGAAACAGGCCGAGAACAACCGCAACAATGAGGGAAAACGACGATCTTTTCATTTTGAGAGATGGATTTTTTCTGTTAATAAATACCGATCATTCGATACCGTTTTTCGAGATTCTTAAAGACGATATAGAGAAACGGGCCATGAAGGTCCATCCGATAGAGATACAAAGACCCTATCCCCGGTATTCCCGATAGTGTTCCCCCATGCACGAGGGGGAAAGGGGGTCGCCCGACGACCCGGCCCTCCCGTCGTTCACCTGGCAGCCGAGGAAGATGCTCGTCCGGGCCGGGGTGTCGTAGCCGTCGTCCGCCGCGGTGAGGGTGACGGCGCGGGGGATCTCTGCGGAGACGACCCCGACGGTCGCCTCCGTGCTTTTCTTTCAGGATTGTACGTGAACTCATCTCCTTGCGGATGAGTCCGGAAAGTTGATCGAGATCGTACCTGAATCGTTCTTGATTATACATCCGGGCCCTCCACCCATTGCGAAAGGCTGCCCATCCGCTTGAAAGCCTCCAGCATGGGAAGTCCGATCCCGGAACGACGAGCATTGCAAAAAAACCTCCATCGATCCCGCAGCCTCGGCCCGCTCTTTCCTTCGGGTGAGAGAAGATAATCGAGCGTTTCCCGCTCTTTTTTCATCCAGGCAAACCGGGCCAGCACCGATCCGGTATAGTCCTCAGGGTCCGGCCAGGAATCCGCCAGAAGTCTTGCACATTCCAGAGAATAAACAATTCCTTCTCCCGTGAACGGCGATACGGTCCCTATCGATTCGCCGACGCCAATGATCACCTGGGGCGAACCGTCGCTCCGCGTCTTTCTGACAGAGAAGGGCGTCGAGTAATACGGAGACGCGACCCGGACGAGACCATGACAGCAGCACTGCCTGGTGAATGAAAACTGCCCGGACGCATCCCGATAAAACCGTTCCAGAAGGCTATCGTGCCGGAGGAGGCCGATACCGCCAATGCCGATGTGATAGTGATCGTGTCCGAGCGGAAAGATCCACAGGTACCCAAGTCCTGGTATCCGGTTCCCGTACACCCCCGCTCCAAGGCGCTCGCTCCCTCTGGATTCCACGATTACCCGGTGCTGCAGCGTCGGGAGCGTCAGGTCGGACCTGCAGGGAGGAAGGAGAGCCCGGTTGATCCCGGTCGCATCCACCACGATATCATAATCCTCCGCCTTCTCCGGCACCAGGTCCTGCCGCTTCAATCGGACGGATTTCGTGAGATCCTGGAGAAGCCGGGGTTTATGTACGGTGCAAAGGGGCGTCGTGGCCACAAGGCCGTCAAAATCCATCGGGGACATGGGTTCGATGAGGTAGTCGTCCAGGTCGAGGCCGACATCGGCGAGGTACGGTCCGATACCCGTCGGCGCACCCCACCCGCACGAACGGCATGTACAGCGGCTGGCATGTCCCCGGCCATCATAGACATCCGGCGAGATCCCTCTCTGTTCGAGAAGCCCGGCCAGATACCCGCCGGCGATGCCGGCACCTGCAATCGCAATGTTCATACAATCCTCCCAAACGTCAGTACGATCACGGTGATCGCCACGGCATGGACCATCGATGCTCCCACCTGCTGCAGCATTACCTTGTTGGCTTTCGACTCGAAATCAGGATAGACGGAGTACAACGCGCGGGTGCACAGCTGATCAATTCTTGCCCCGCAAACCGTGTTCATCGCTGCGATAACGGCTGTTGAGAGGATAAGAAGATATGCAAACTCCGTACTGCCGAGAATGAGAACAAGAGGGTAGAACATCAGGACGGACACGAGCAGGGTAACGATGCCGTACACCGTGGCGTGCGGGATCTCCGGATACACGACGGAAGATGTCTTTTTCCCCCCCAACCGGTCGGAATGTACGTCCCGACGCATCATCGATACCGCGAAACAGGTCACCGTCAGGCCGTGCAGGAGCGACAGGATGAAGGCCAGGAGAGAGAATATGCCGGTCGCGGCATAAACGATCGTCACCGTCACGCCGACGACCAGCCAGGGAAAAATGTACCATTCGGTATAGGGCTGGTGCCCCAGCGCGATGCGGGGATGGTTATAGCCATAATCGAAAAAAAATCCGATGATAAACAGGAGCGGGATCAACATCCGCTGCATCGTCAGGTATGCGGTGAGGACCACCACCAGGACCGTGATAATCGCGGACATCTTCCTGTAATCGCCGACAGTAGCCCACCCATAGACGAGGGGCCGGTCACGTTTCGTTTCCCTGCTCTTTTCACGCCGGTCGACCTCGAGGTCCATGATATCATTCCAGATATGGGCATCGATGTGGACGAGAAGAACTGCGACAACCGCGATACCAAATAAGCGCCAGTCCGCGCCTGAAAAACCGACTTCCCAGAGCGCCGCGGCAAACCCGATGAGAATTGCACACCCGGTAAAAGGAATGAGCCCCTCGATCCGCAGGATGTGCCGGAATGTGCGAAAGTCGAAGCCATCTCCTCCAGCAGGAGGCGTCACAGTTTTTTTGTCATCATGATCGTACTCTCTGGACCGTATCATGAAACGGATATCACCGCACACATTTCCATACCAACGATCTGTCTTCGCTCTGTTAATCTGGCGGATATTCACTCCTTCGCACTTTTCGCCTCGAACGCCTTCAGTGGTCCGGGCGGCATTAATATTTTCGCTGTCGATACTCTCGATGATGTCAGGATCCTCCCGAAACAACCAGCGCCGTGATCGAAACAAACCGGGATTTATCGTCTGTGAGGATTTCACGCGGGATTCAAGATTCCTGAAATCCCCGTTCGAGAACCTGGATGATGTATTGAGTCGTTGGTCGACCGGATACCCATAGCACGGAATGAAACACGAAATATTGGCCATGAATGTGATGAACCATCTGTCGTGGCCGTTCAGAGCAATCATCCCGGATGCCGGATCGGTGAGTGTGCTCACATCGACAGATACGTCCGGTGTCAAATGTTCTCGGGACACTATACGGCCGTCTTCAAATGATACGTCTTTTCAAACCCGTCGCAATCAGCATCATGCAAACAATATAATAGTAATCTCTTTATCATCAAAAATGATCAATAATTCAATAATAGAGGAAGCGAGATTCGAATCGATCGATCTCTGTCTTCTTCGGTAGAAGGTGAAACCATCATGGCACCGCTCTCCGTCCTCTACATCGACGACGATCCGGGTCTCCTTGAGATAGGCAAGATCTTCCTTGAGCGGAGCGGGGAGCTTACCGTCACCACCTGCGAATGCCCGCTGGAGGCGAGCGAGATCCTCTCCGGGAAACACGTTGACGCCATCATCTCCGACCACCTGATGCCCGGGATGGACGGGATCCGGCTCCTCCGGCACCTCAGGCAGCATGGCACCATGACACCTTTCATCATGTTCACCGGGAAAGGGTGCGAAGAGGTTGCCATCGACGCATTGAACAGCGGCGCTGACTTCTACATCAGGAAAGAAGGGAGCCCCGAGCAACAGTTTGCCGAGATCGGCAATACGATCAAGCGTGCTGTCGCCGGGAGACGAGCAGAAGAGACATTCAAAAAGAACGAAGAATTGTATCAGTGGCTATCCGGGAATGCACCTCCCGAGATCGTTGAGAACCTCAACGAGGTATTCTATGTCCTGGATAAAAACGCCACAGTTACCTATGTCTCCCCGAATATCGAGTCTATAGGCGGCTATCCTGCTTCCGCGGTGATCGGGAGGTCCTATGTCGACCTCGTCCACCCCGACGACAGGACCGGACGGCTTCTGCAGTTCGGTTCAAGCCTCGCCGGAAGCAACGAAGCGACCGAATATCGCTTTCTCAAAGCGGACGGCAGTGCGACCTGGGTGAAGACGGCTGCCCGTCCGATACTCAGGGAAGGCCGTTTAATCGGTATTCAGGGTATTCTTACGGATATCACCAGCCTGAAAACGATGGAAGAAGCGTTGCGGGAGAGCGAGGAGCAGTACCGTGACCTTGCAGTGAATGCGCCGATCGGTATCCTCACCTGCGACATCGAAGGATGCATCACCTACATCAACCGGTGTGGTCTGGATCTCCTCGGGGCGCCCGGAGAGGAGGAGGCTCCCGCCGTCAACCTCCTGAAGTATCCCCCTCTGGTCCAGAACGGATTCTCAGGGCTACTTCGAAAAGCCATGGAGTCGGGGGTGTCCATCCCCCCCCTCGATGGAGAATATTGCAGCAGTTGGGAAAAAAAAGCCCACTACAGGGTACATATCTCGCCGATCGCCAATCAGGAAACCGTCACCGGTGCCCGGATCATCCTGGACAATATATCAGAGCAGAAAAGATCTGAGATCGCTCTCAATAACGCAAACAAGAAACTCCAGCTCCTCTCGGAGATCACCCGCCACGATATCCTGAACCAGATCATGGTGGTCCAGGGATTCCTGCAATTTGCAGAGAAGATGAGTGTCGATGCCGTTCAGGCGGGCCACCTCGGGAAAGTGAAGGGTGCGGCGGAAGCCATCAGGCGTCAGATCGAGTTCACCCGCGAGTATGAACGACTGGGCGTGAAAGAACCTGCCTGGCTCTCCCTGGGCGGTCTGATAGAAAAGATCGTCGATGCGCCGATCCCCATCAGGTGCGACCGTCCCGACGTCTCGATCTATGCCGATCCGATGGTCGAACGGGTCTTTTCGAACCTGATGGACAACACCATCCGCCATGCCCAAGGAGCAACCGCCGTGCATGTCAGGTGTTCGAAGACCGGATCCGGCCTCCTGATCCTCTGGGAAGACGATGGTCCGGGTGTCCCGGAGGACCAGAAAGAGCGGATCTTCGAGCGCGGCTGTGGGAAGAACAGCGGTTTTGGCCTCTTCCTTGCACGGGAGATCCTCGAGATCACCGGGATCGGCATCACCGAGGCGGGTCGGCCCGGCAGAGGGGCGAGGTTCGAGATCCTGGTGCCTGAAGGCGGGTACAGGTTCATATGAGTCCTGAAACCGGGTCACGCTTTTCAGTTTCCAACCGTTCGCCTCTCCCTGTCGACCAGAAAGGCGTGAGGATCAGTATCATCGTCTCGCTGCTGTTATCAATATCACTATTTTCAACGGCGGCACCCTCTTCTTTGACCTTGTAGGCACACCGTTGTTCGCATGCGTTCGCCACGCAGAAGAGACCGCAGTCGATGAAAACGACCACAAAGCACTTGATGCATTGTATGCCACCCCTTTTACAGAGGAAAGGTCGTCTAATGAACCAGTCCACATCCCGGTGCGGAGAGCAGCACTCCCATACGCTTGAAGACCTTGGCTGGGCGGAGGAGCACGATGCGGCATTCTCAAAGTACACCGGGCCGTATGTGCCGGGCCGCGTGGCCTGCCGGCAGAAGACCGTGTGGGACGTTCTCGTCGACGGTGGGTCCATCACAGCGGGGATCTCCGGAGCTCTGCGGAAACTCGGCCGCTTTCCAGCGGTTGGAGATTTCGTCGTATTGCTCGATCAGCCGGAGGCCGGCACCTCGACGATCGTTGATATCCTCCCGCGCAAGACTCTCTTTGCACGGGGGGCATCGGGGCGTGAAAGCACCGACCAGGTCATTGCGGCGAATATCGATACGGTCTTTATCGTCACGGCCGCCGGCCATGACCTCAACGTCCGCCGGATAGAACGCTTTCTCGCGATCGCCCACTCATCGGGTGCCCGCCCCGTTATCGTCATCAATAAATCCGATCTGGCGGACGACCCCGCATCGCTCGCCGACGGGATCGCTTCGGTCTCTCCCGGTATACCGGTCATTCCAATCAGCGCCGCGAGCGGAGAGGGTGTCGACCGGCTTGACCCGTACCTCCCGCCGGGAACAACGGTCGCTCTCATTGGTTCGTCTGGCGTCGGCAAGTCCACCCTGATCAACCGGCTCATGGGCTGTCCGGTGCAGGAGACCTCGCATACCCGGGACTATGACGAGAAAGGGCGGCACACCACGACCGTCCGCCAGCTCTTCGTCCTGGAAGGCGGGGCGCTCATGATAGACAACCCCGGCCTGAGGGAGGTCGGCATCGGTACGGCAGCTGCCGGTATTGCTGGTACATTCCCCGATATTCTCGAACTGGCGGAGGGCTGCCGGTTCTCGGACTGCCGGCACGAACAGGAGCCGGGCTGTGTGGTGCAGGCGGCCGTGAGGGACGGAGCCCTCTCTGCAGCACGGCTGGAGAATTTTCACCGGCTCATGCGAGAACTCGAATTCGAACGGGATAAAGCGGAGATCGGGCTGGTGAGGCTTGAGAAGAAACGCTGGAAAGAAATCGGAAAATCTGCCCGAGATATCTGGAAGATAAAAGGGAAGTAACGGCAATCCGTTGCAGTACCGATTGCAAATCGGACCCCGCATCTCCCGGCGGGAAAGGAGGGCCCGTCAGGAGAGGGAAAGGGTCTGTGTTATAGCCTTCCGGAAGGGAAGATCAGCCGCTCTGTGAACTCAAGGAGGGCCTTCGCCTCTGGATTGTCAGCGATCTCCGGCCGAAAAGAGAGGGTTTGAGACTCTACTCCCAGGTAATTCCTGTCCGCGTTGCTGAACGCACCCCGGATGGTCGGGACACGATCACGCACCCTCACTCCCCCGTCTGCACCAGCCCCTCCCCCTCAACCCGGTGCCTCTCATAGTTCCGCCGCACCGCCCCTTCGGCCGAGTTCGCATAGCAGTAGCGACAGAGATGAGGGCATGTCGAGTAGGCGCCGATGTCCTTGCTCCGGATGCAGCCGCAACTGTCCCTCTGGCCTTTTTCCTTCAGGCTCTTCGAGGGGACAATCTTCCCGAAGAGGTCGCGCTGCGGCGGCGGCCCGAGGAATGCCGTCAACGCGGGGTCGTCGGGGAAGAGACGGGGGAAGAGACGGCGGAGGAGGTGGTCGTCGACGCACCTGTTCTTCTTTACCCCATAGGCCGAGAGGTCCACCTCCTCCGCACAGGTGGCGAGGGCAAGATTCCAGTCCCTGTTCAGTGCGGCGAGGCCCTCCGCAAAGGCCCGCATCTCCTCAAGCCCGAACTCGCGGTAGCTCCCGCCGAGACGCCGCTTCACCGCACGGTAGGCGTCGATGTCGGCAAAGCTGAAGACCAGGCGTTCGGTCGAGGCGTGGATGCGGTCCCCCACACCCTTCACCCGTGCGAGGAGTTTCTCGACGGTAAGGTCGTCGGAGAGGAGGAGGGGGTCGAAGCGCCAGATCACCCGCTCCTTTCCCACCCTCTCCGCAAGCGCCCTGAAGGTCTCGACACGCTCGTCGAGAGGGGGCAGGCCGGGCTCGAGCCCCTCCCTCTCGTAGTCGTTGAGGGTGTACTGGAAGTAATAGTGGTACCCCATCCTCTCGATCTCGTCGAGGTGCGGCATCAGGGGGGCCGGGTTCTTCGTCCAGAATACGAACACCCTCGCCTTCTCAAACGAAACCGTCTGGGAGAAATTCCTGTTGAAGGGGTTCGTCCAGACCGCATACCCGGCCCGCAGCCTGTTCATGAGCCATTCAGTGTAGAAAGCCGGGATATCTGTCGCCCGACTCGCCGAGATGATCACGGGCGTTACTGTCTTCATGCCGTCGCGAAAAAAGAGTTGAGCCTGATCTCAAAAATACGTCCCCTTCTTCTCAAACGCCTCCCGCCGCTCACGCGCCATCTGGAACAACCGCTCTTCTGCTTCCCGGTCGCCGAGGATATACTCCTTCCAGAGATCAGTATACGGATCCTCGGGCACGACGATGATCCCCTTCTGCTCCGCCACCCTGTCCAGGATGAAAGCCGCCGCTTTCTCGACAGGATAGGCATCGTCCGGAACCCGCAGGTCGCCGTGGGCCTTGCCGTCGATGCTCTTGTTGAAGATCGCGGTCGCGATATTGGCCGGACAGATGGTCGAGAAGTGGAGCCCCTTCTCTGCAAACTCGTACTTCAGGCACTCGGTCATGCCGGTCACCCCATATTTCGTGAGAGAGTAGAGCGCCTGGAACGGAGGCGGGATGATGCCTGCGATCGAACTGGTGTTCACGATATGGCCCGACCCCTGCCCGAGCATGATCGGCACCGCAGCATGCACCCCGTAGATGACGCTCCAGAGATTGGTATCGATGATCGTCTTCCAGTCCTCCAGGGTGGCCTGCTCGAAGGGGAGGGTGCCGCCCACCCCGGCGTTGTTGAACAAGAAGTCCAGTCTTCCGGCCTCCGCTGCCGTCCCCTCGATGCCCTTCTGCACCTGCTCCTGCTTCGTCACGTCCATGACGAGCGTGCGGACGCGGTCCCCGTACGCCGAGAGTTGATCCGCCGCCCGTGCGATCTTCTCCGGGTTGCGCCCGGCCATGTAGACGGTCGCCCCCCTCTTCAGCAGTTCCTCGCTCACCGCATACCCGATCCCGGAGTTCGCCCCGGTGACGATAGCGATCTTTCCCGTGTAATACTCATCCATACTTCTCACCTCTCATTCGATGACCCTCGCACCCATCGCGTGCAGGACGGCCCGTCCCTCGGTCAGCACCGCCTGCGTCACCCGTTTGACCGGGAGCGCGGCAAGACTGTTGATGATGTAATATTGAGCCGGATTTTGCATCGGGGTCAGCTCGGTCCACCGAAGACTGCCTGTTCCCGCCTGTGCCGATTCCACCTCGACACCCTGGGGGTAGAGGACGAACTGGCTCAACTCCGCTCCGGGTGCTCCCACCTTCGGGATATACCGCCACCCAAGAGTGTTCACGGACGCAAACTGAGACTTCAAGACGTCCAGTTCCTCCCCGGCGATCGGCCCGGCGGCCTCGAAGTCCATGGTGAGGAAAGTGTTCCCCTCGTAGCTGATCGTCGTGGCATAGTGCGGCCTGACAATGTGCAGGTCTTCAATGTCTGCATGAATTTTCGGGATGCCGGTCTGCTCCCGCCCGCCGAGGATGGGGGCGGTCTTGTTCTCCCAGACCACCAGCGTGTACGCACCGTCCAGGCGGTCTTTCTTTCCGTGAAACCTGACCGGCGCCGCCACATTGATGAGGTTGTACTGTCCCCCCTGCATCCAGTTGATCTCGGTGAATTTGCTGAAAGAGACCTGCACCTCAGGGGCCAACAACTCAAACCCTTCCGGGATATAATTTTCAAGACCTTTTCTGTCGGTTTCATAACTGAGAACCAGAGATGTCGATCGTTGCGTGACGATCGTCTCGGGATCGAATTTGCCGCCTCCGAAATGGGCGGGCATCAGGTACGTGAAGTCGTTCTGTGGTCTGAACATGGAGATATCCTCTGCCACATAATATCCAATCAGATATATATTCTTAAAGGTCTGTCACTCTGGCTGCCGGATTTTGAAAATTTTTGGGCATAGAGATCGAATTCGTACCGGAGACGCGGCCAGAAAGTATGTCGGCACGACAAAACCGATGTCGCCAGGCAGCAGAGCGCGCGCATCTATAAATAATGCATGAATGATAACCTGGCGATCGACCGCATTCGGATATCCGGTGCCGAATATCTTTCAGGAGGAATGGGCCTCTGGCATTCGAGGGTCAGCAGAAGAAAAAAACCGATTCAAGAATGAAGAAGGAATCCGATCTTTCTCTTGAGGTTGTCATCTTGCTTATCTTCGGAGTATTCATGCTCCTCTTCGGCCTGCTCCTCTTCTGGATCCATACCGGCGCACTCCCTTATGCGCCGGACAGCACCTACGGGCTCTTTCTCGTCATCGTCTCTTTGCAGGTCATCACGATGGGAAAGACTCCTTTCGGCGATCTCCGCCGTTCGTGGCCGGTCATAATTCTGGGCATCTGCACGGCGATCATCGGGATGGTCGCCTGTTTCATTCCCGGAACTCTGACGACACTCGTCCGCCTCCTTGTGGGAGGTATGCTTTTTCTCGGAGGGACCGCACTTCTTGTGCAGTTGTTCGTCTTCGAAGAGAAGGCCAGGACATGGATGAAGATCTCCGGGATATTACGGCACCTGACGGTTGCCTGTGCCTCTGTGTATCTACTGTCGGTAGTTTTAGGTCTTGTGACGCTCCTTCCCGGCATCACGACCGATCCGCAGACCGCAGTGCTTCTCATCCTCTACGGCATCGGTTTCTTCTATCTCTCGTGGAGTCTTCAGAGGGTCAACGAATTGTATCCTCCTGAAAAAAGAGAACAGCCGGCATGATTACCATGACGTCAGACAATCCTCATCCAACGGACCGTTCCGGATTGTTCAGGGATGTCTCTCTCCCGCTCTCAGTTGCAATCCTCATCCTGGTCGGGACGCTCCTCGTCCTCCTTGGATTCCTGCTCTTCCCGGTAAACCTGGGGATGATCCCGTTCTCCCCGGACGGTCAGTTGGGTCTGCTGATGGTCGTCATGGCCATCCAGATGATGGCCCTGGGAGAGACGCCGATGGGCCAGTATACGCGCTCGTGGTTCCTGATTGCCGTAGGAATCGTATTTGCCGCGATGGGGATTGTCTCGTGTGTCGTTCCAGGCATTTTGACCGGGGTGATCCAGATCCTTCTCGGGCTCCTGAACATCCTCGGGGGAGGCGTCCTGCTGACAAAGCGGTTTTTTCCGCTGCTGCACGGCACCGGAAACGCTCCGGCCGGTCCACTTCCCCCCGGCCTGAAAAATCTCCTGGTCACCCAGACGGTGCTGAACGTCGTCGCGATTGCTTTCGGCATCACCATGCTCGTGCCGGGCCTCGTTTCGGGTCTGATCATTGCAGGAATTGTCGTGATCAACGGGCTCCTCCTCTTTGTACTGGGAGATATTCTTCAGAAGATGCAGTAGGATGTCAGGACTTACCCGGCGTACCTCGCATGCAGTGACCCGGAGATGCAATATGATCGAGAGCTTCTTCGCTGATTGAGGCGGTCAGGCGTCGAGCAACCACTTCCAGAGCGGGACGCACCTGATCTCTCCTTCCGTCCGTTCCGTATCCTTCGTGATCAGCACCAGATCCTTCACCTTGCCCCCGAACTCCCCGGCAAACTCCCTGAGTGCATCCATCTCGCGTTCTGGGAGGGCGTCGGTGGAGGTGACATTGATCGCCGTGAGGGTGTTGTCCTGGTTTTTCAGGACAAAATCCACCTCGCCTCTTTTCTTCCAGTAATAAGGTTCGTAGCCTCGCCGCCGCAGTTCGAGGAAGACGAGGTTCTCGACACATCTCCCTTCGTCCGCCGAGAATGTGAACGAGACCGCGTTTCTCAGCCCGGTATCGATGCAGTAGATCTTCTTGTTGTTCCGTGCCTGCACCTTCAGGGAATAACTGAAGTACCTGACCTCGAAGAGCACCATCGCCATCCCGGCATAGTGAATGTATTCCCTGATCGTCGCCGCTTCGATCCCGAGCACCTGCTCCAACTGCCGGTACGAATAGGGCGAAGCGATGTTGGTCAGGAGATAGGAGAGGAGGGCGCTCATCGCCCTCTGGTTGCGCACCTCGTTCACGCGGACGATGTCGCGGTAGACGATGCTGTCATAGTACGCCCTCAGCTGATCGATCTTCACGCTCTCCTCTTTCTGCCGCACGGTCTGCGGAAACCCTCCTTCACGGAGGTACCGCCTGAGATGATGGAGGAGGTCGTACTTCCGGCCAGTGAGCGCGATCGGATCGCTCCCCACTTCACAACCCTGAAAGAGAAGATACTCCCGGAAATCAAGTGGATAGACCGGGACCGCCAGATATCGCCCGCTGATCAGGGTCGAGACTTCAGTGTCGAGGAGATGTGAGGACGACCCGGAGATCACCAGCCCGAACTGATTGCGGTCATAAACTGCTTTGACCCACCGCTCCCATCCGGGGACGTTCTGGATCTCGTCGAAGACCAGTACGGCTCCTTCGTCGCTCCAGACTGCTCTTCTATAGGTATCGAGCACCGTCTCCAGCGGGTGGTCCAGGCCGTCGAGGACAGGTTCGTCGCAGTTGACAAAGAGGATCGATCTCGGGTCGACGCCCTGTTCGTGGATCAGGTCGTGGATCATCTGGTAAAGAAGGGTGGTCTTACCCGCCCGCCGGACCCCGCTGAGGGCCACGATTTCGCCGGAAGCAAGGTATTGTTTTATCTTCGAGAGATAGCGCTCTCTCCGGACGCCCGTCTCGAATGCTCTGCCGCTCCACCAGGGATTGAGGGCTACCAGGTGTTCGAGGAGATCGGTCACAAAGTTTCGGGGGGTTATACCCTCGCATAAAGGCATGGTTTTGACTGGTTATAACCTCCCGAAATTGAGTCGGCCCATCGGACGCTCTCCTCCCGGTCTCGGCCGGGGCCGCTCTTCATTCCATGAAGGCACAGCCTTATCGCTCTTTTACCATTGCACGGATTCTCTCATACCCCTGTATGTGGAACGGACAGACCCGTATGCACACCCCGCAGCCATGGCGGTCCTCGAAGTACGGGTGGCATTTCTTTGCATCGAGAAAGGGGCGACGGATCTCTGAACCGGGATCGGTTCCCCGATCGATCGCATCCCCCGGACAATTTCTGGCGCACTCTCCACAGGTCTTGCAGAAGTCACGGATCCATGCGTGAGGGTTCTCGGAACTGACCGGCAGGTTCGTGATGCTCGTATAGATTGCCGCAATCCTCTGGCACGGGCCGTTCGCCGGGGATATCAGAAGCCCGTGCCTGCCGCGAACTCCGATCTTCGCTTTCTCCGCGAGGTTCGGGAACGACACTTTCCCTCCCAGTGCCGGATCTGCCTGGGCCCCGAAACCGTTTGTCCGTAAAAAACCAGCGACCTGATTGACGATCTCCCCGAGCATTGCATAGGAAGCAAAAGAGGTGTCCGAACTATCGAGACTCGGGGCGGTATCGATCTTCTCTCTGTCCATCGGTGCGGTGATCACGATGGCGTTGGTGTAGAGGATCCCTTTCTGTTGAAAGATCTCATCTTCGGAAACCGTCGCATAGCCGATCTCTGAGACGCCCATGGTGGTCAGGGTGAGTTCAAGGTCTTGAAGAAAATCGTCGCTGGCAATCGTTTCGGGGTTTTCAGGATTTTTTTCCAGTGAAATGATGCTCCGCTTCTGCGCCCTTTTGATCCGTCTGATGTGGGGCAGTATTCGTATCAAGAACAGAACTTTCTCTTTAAAACTCAAAGGAGCAGACATCGGTCTGTCCGGATCTCGAAACTCATCTCTTTGCGGGGAACCAGGGGCGGCGAGGATCACGCCTTCATATTCCAGGATTTTGCTCTCGCCGTCTTCGAGTTCGGTAAGAAAATCCTGTATCTTTCCCCCTCTCCTCCTCTTTTTCATCATTGTTCCTCCGGATCTCACCTGAATGTTTAGGGATGAAATACTGTTCGGTTCTGCCTGGAGTGATCCAGGAATACTCATTCTGTCTGGACCTGACCGGGATGCTTCTCTTCGCCGGATCAGACCGCAGTTCATCGTCAAGGCCATTCGCTATCCTGGTACTCCCCTCCATGTCAGCGATTACCTCGACACCGAGGACTTCAACGGGCCGCTGCCTGAAATTTTTGAAGGTGTCATGGCCTTCATCTGCGCACCGTACGCAAGGTGCAGGCCGGCGAGGATTCAATATGTCGGGTCAGCCTGGGTCGGTCACGGGGAGAGGACTGAACGGTCCCCATCAGAACTGTCAGAGACTCGTGAAAAAAGTAAAGACCAACTTAAATAATCCTTCCGCAATAGTTCTCATCATGACACCTCAGAACCACGAAAAAACCCCCGACCCCCCCATCTGCCTCCCCGCCTACCGGGTTCCTGGAAAAAAAACCGTGGTGGCAGTCTGGTGCCCGCACTGCGGCCTCCTCCACCATCACGGCGAGGGGCCGGGCCGCCTCTTCTTCCACCGGGTGGCACATTGCGTTCACGCCGCAGACGGGGAGGACGCCTCCCCCTACCGGGCGTCCGGCTACTTTGTCATCCCGACCGGGCGTCCGCTGCCCCGAGGGGCACACGCCGCAGTGGAACTCCTCCGGGAAGAGCACCCGGGAACGCCCCGCCCGCTCCCCGGAGCGTGGGCACGGCCGCTCTCCTATACCGAGGCAGTCGGTCGTATCGGCGACTGGTATCTGCAGGCCGGATATTCTGACGAGGAGATCACCGGTGCGCTTGCGGAATTTGCGTGGATGTACGAGCGCACCGCAGGGAGGTACCGGGCGCGGAGCGAGAGGTCGCTCCTCTGAACTCGCCCATTTTCCGGTATTGTCTGATACAGCCAGGATGCCGTCCATTCATGGGAGACCTGCGGCAGATCGCCCTGCCCCGCCAGCCCTCATCCCGGAGGGTCACCCTCGCCAGGACGAAACTACGGCCATATTGCCCTTCGATCGGGGGTCGGACCCCCGGATCCGGGGGCAGATCGGGCGTGTTCAGAGACCGCGGCGGAATGAAGGTTCTTCATGAAATGACGGGCAATCCATGGATTCTCCTGGCCCTCTCGCCCCCCGGATGAGCGCAGGTTATATGTCACGTCCATGATCTCCGGAAACGCCCGGACACGGGCCAGGAAAGTGGCCGGAAATCGCCGCAATTTTGTCGGCTCCGATCATCGAATGAGAGCATCATATTCATCCCCGACCCGTCGACTGCGCCTGCTGAAGATACGGAGATCTCGATGCGAAATATAACTCATCAATCCACGTCTGAATTGAAATTCCGGATATCAAACGGCAAATTATAGGAAATCAAAAAAGCAATCTTTATAAAATCAGAATTCATTTCATATATTATGGCCCTCCTGGACATGCTGGTGAACCGAAATCAGAAAACAAAATCCGGTCCTGCCGAATCTTCAGAAAAAGAATGCTATATCTGCAGGCGTTCTGAAGGTGAGATCCTCGAACTGACCTCTGCAATGACCAAAGAGGTCGATCTCAAGATCCAACTCCTTCACAATAAGATCGGATCGAAAAAGGCTGAGGTCACAGAATATTATCAGTCAATCGTCGATCAACTCGCCGGGAACCAGTATCTCGACTTTAAGATCGAAACCATAAAAACCGACATTCCGCAGTTCGGCAAAAAGATCCCGAACGTGAATGAGATTGTCCAGAAAAGCCAGAATGACTCCGAGACCATTTTGACAGTCTTGAATCGGTTGAAAGTTTCCATAGACCAGATCTCCACCGACCCGGCGTACGATATCAGCCAGGACCATCCTGAGATCCAGAAGGCCTATGATGAGATCCGGTCTCTCGAAGAGGAAAAACAGTTGATCGCCGACACCCTGCAACTCAGGAGCAGAGCGGTGCATCCCGGCAATGCCGGGACAGACCAGATCAAGATCCATCTCTGCGGGATCTGCTCGGGGCTCTTTGAGGAGGCGAGCAGGGGATCGTACGCGGTCTCCGATGATTCTCCTGAAGAATGATCCGGATGGGGTGTCGACACCCCCTCCTCTCAATCATTTTGTTCTACCGATGAAGCCCTCAGTCTCCCGCACCGTTCGGACTGTCATCCCACGCTGCGGATTTATATAGCCGCGGCCCCAGACCAACACCCATGGACGAGGTGAAGGCGGCGTTCGATGCCGGGGCGTCGGAGTACGACACCCACCGAAAATGGATCATCCCCGAGTTCGAGACGTTCTACGGCGCCGCCGTCTGGGCGGCGGCGTGGCAGGGGGAGGCGCCGTCTATCCTGGATGTCGGTGCCGGCACCGGTCTTCTCTCTGCACTGCTCCTCCAGAGATACCCCGCAGCCTCCGTCACCCTCATCGACAACTCAGAGAGAATGCTGGAGGTGGCGAGACAGCGTTTTGCCGGAAGGGAGGGAGTGCATTATCTGGTCGGGGATTACCGGCAGGAGCGTCTTTCCCACCGGTACGACCTGATCGCATCGGCCCTCTCCATCCATCACCTCAAACGTGAGGAGAAATATGCCCTGTACCAGAGGATCTTCGAGGCTCTGAAACCTGGCGGCGTCTTCGTGAACGCGGAGCAGGTGAAAGGCGAGAGCGCCTGGCAGCAGGAGCGAAACTTTGCCTACTGGGACGCCTTCGTGAACGAAGGCCCCCTGCCCCCGGAGACGAAGGTCGAGATATTGGAACGGCGGGACCGGCTGGATAAGATGGAGAAACTCTCGGTCCAGATGCAGTGGCTGACCGAGATCGGGTTTGTCGACGTGGACGTCGTCTACAAGAACAGGCCTTTTGCAGTATTTTCAGGGAGGAGAGCGTGACCGAAAGCCCCATTCAATTCATATCGAGAAAGAGCGAGGCATAACTCTCCGCGACCTCTGCCGTCACCATGGGCTTCTCTTCATTCAGCCACTCATAGAACCCTGCCATCGAGCGTGCGGGCGTCCGTGTACTCTGAAATACCAGGTCTCCCGAATGGGCCTGCACGATCTTCAAATATTCTTCTTTCCCCCTCACCTTCAGATAGATGACCGGGGTGTAGGCAGGGATGTCGAAGGCGATCACCACCCTCGGGAACTCCCGGTTCACGTCGTCTGCACCGAATACCGCGTCCTTGATTCTGACCGCCCGGTCATGGAGCATCGCCTCGACGCCGGCCTCGTCCAGGGTGCCGAGCATGATCTTCTTTGAGAGCGGGTTGATGACCGACGAGACCGCTTCCATCCCGTCGTCTCCGGAGGAGAGCATGGCCCTGACGACCCGCTCCCGGTTCCGGTCGTGGACTGCCCGGTAGTCGAAGGCATCGCCCGAACCGATCCTGGCGAGGTCGAGGAACTTCGGATGGGGGTCCGATTTTGTTGGTCTTTTTCGTATCGACCCCTCATAGATCAGGTCTCTGATCTCCTCTACAGGATTGGTGATCAGGACGAGGTTGTCGGGCTCGGATATGATCTGTTGAATACTGCTGTACCCCGAGACGTCCGCCGACGAGACCAGGACAAAGGGCACCGTCTCCTGCCCGAGCATCGAACCCAGCAACCGTTTTTTGTAACAGATCTCGTCGTGAAACTCTTTCAGGCCCATCGCCGAGGTGATCACCTCGAAGAAGCCCAGGTTCCCGTGGTGGTCCACAAAAAAGAGGTCCATCTCGGCGATCGTCTGGCCGTTCCCCCGAACGGTCAGGTTCCCTTTTTCTGAATAATAAAATCCGTTCTGACCGGGATGCGGCCTGATATGGGGGCCGGGTGCGTCGGCACCCTTTCTGACGACGGACCGGACGGTGTCGGTCCGGAGAGAGAGTTCAAGCAGAATCTCATACACAAGGCATTCATACCACCGCCCCTCAGAGGTGCGCTGGAGCACATAGTCCTCAGAGAAGAGATCCCATTTCTCAGGATTCCGGAGGTGGCGGAGGGCCCGCTGTGCAATGGCTTCATCATAAAAATCGCGGGGAAAATTGTCTTCGAGCCAATCCAGAAATTCCATAATCTGATTAGAGGGTAATGGTATTGGCATATTATAGTTTCTGTCTTCTCAACCACTTTTCCGGCACCCATGCTCTCCGGTCCCGGACGTCTCCGGCCATCCGGGCCACCACCATTTTCTCGTGCCGGGTCCATCGTGTCGTATGGGTGTCGCAGCCGAAGCAGTCAAAATGGCACGGGAACTCGGCGCCACGGTGGCGGGTTTTGTCCCGGCAAAAAGTCTGAAGAACTCTCCCTCCGCACGAAGTGCCGGCCCGCCGGGATTTCGCGCCGGGACCGGCTCGATCATGGTGCTGGGCCTCTACCACGACCCGGAGCATCCGGAGATGGACTGGTGGGAGGAGGGAGCGAGCACTCCCGGCGACCGGATGCTGCAGCAGATCGCCGAAGCACTCCGTAAGTGGCTGAAAGAGGTGCACAGGATCGATGCCCGCGTCCTCCCCTACCAGGTGCATGACGGCGGGATCTACCTGAAGGACGCCGCGGTGATGGCGGGCCTGGGCTTCATCGGCAGGAACAATCTCGTGATCGTTCCCGGTTCCGGGGCGAGCATCAGGTTCAGGGCGCTCTGGGTCGACCTGGAGGTGCCAAAACCCCGTGCCGGGCGTCGCCCCGCCTTCTGCGAGGAGTGCCCGGCCCCCTGCCAGACGAAGTGTCCCATGCACGCCTTCGTTGACGGGCGGTATCACCGGGCCGAGTGCCTGAAACGGATCGACGTGAACAAAAAAACCGCAACCGGGGAGCGCCGGCCGCTCGACCACTGCCGGGTCTGCGAACTGGTCTGTCCGTCGGGGCGGGATGGGTGAACGGCGTTTCTTCGCCGTCGAAAATCCCAACCTATATCCTGCCGTGCGGAGCATCCATTCCTGAACCCATGCACACCCATACACTCTCCGGCCTGAACCCCCGCCAGCAGGAGGCGGTCACGGGCCCTGGCAAACAACTCGTCCTCGCGGGCCCCGGTTCAGGGAAGACCCGCGTCATCACCGAGAAGATCCTCCACCTGATCAGAGACGCCCATGCCCGCCCCGAGGAAGTCCTCGCCCTCACCTTCTCCGAGAAGGCGGCCCGTGAGATGCAGGCGCGGATCGACCGGGCCGGCGACCTCACCGCGGGCTGCACGGTCCAGACCTTCCACTCCTTCTGCTTTGCCCTCCTCAAAGACCACCCCCTCGAGAGCGGGCTCAACCTCAGGAACGGCCTGATCAGCAGGACGAACCAGATCGTCTGGGGACAGCGCGCCATCGACGCCTTCGGCTTCGAGGCGATCGAGGTCGGGAACAACGCCGCGGGTGTCATCGAGTCGGTGATGGACGGGATCAGCAGTCTCAGAAACGAACTGATCGCCCCGGCCGACCTGGAAGCCTATCTCGGGACGCGGCCAGACGACGACCTGGAGGCCTGCCGGCTCGGCGACCTCCTCTCGGTCTACCGCGCCTACGAAGCCTACAAACGGGACGAGCGGCTCATCGACTTCGACGATATGATCCACGAGGCCGTCGCCCTCCTGGAGAGACACCCGGCCGTGCGGGACCGTCTCAGGGAGCAGTATCCCTACATCCTGGTCGACGAGTTCCAGGACACCAACTATGCCCAGCTCGCCCTGGTCAAGTCCCTCTGCAACGGCCATCTCTGCGTCGTCGGCGACGACGACCAGACGATCTACCGGTTCAGGGGCGCATACTTCGGCAATGTAATGGACTTCACCGAGACCTACCCGGATCGCTCGCTCACCGTGCTGAACCAGAACTACCGCAACTCCGCCACCATCCTCGCCCTCGCCGGAGAACTCATCGACCACACCCCCGACCGCCCTGCAAAGCACCTCCAGACCGAGAACCCGGCGGGCGAACCGGTCGTCGTCGCCGAGTGCGAGACCGAGGCGGCCGAGGCGGTCTATGTGGCCGACGAGATCCGGCGTCTCTTTGAAACGGCATTCACCCCCCGGCAGGAAGGGACGCCGCGCCGGTACCGCTGCAGCGACATCGCCGTCCTCTGCCGCCAACGCGCCCAGGGGCAGAAGGTCTACCGGCAGCTCGTGAACGACGGCATTCCTGCCGAGTTCGTGGGCGAGATGGAGGCCTTCAGGTTCCCGGCGGCCAGGGATCTCATCGCCGCCCTGCGAGTGGTCGACGACCCCCTGAACGCCGGCATCCCGATCAACCGTCTCCTGCGCCGGGCCGGGGTCTCCGAGCTGACGGTCCAGCAGATCAACCGGGAGGCGCGGGGGAGTGCCGATCCCGAGGCCGACACCGACGGCGTCTACGAGGTGCTGCTCAGGCACACCGACGACCCGACGGTGCGTGAGGTCGCCGGCCGCCTGGCACGTCTCATCGAGGTGAAGGCCACGCTCTCGGTCCCCGACCTCGTCTACACCCTGATGATGGAGAGCGGGGGGTTGTACTATGCCGCCATCAGGGACGGCGCCGCCAGGGAGCGGCGGGTGCTGGACTGGCTCTACCGTCTCGCCACCGAGTACGCCGACCTGACGCGGGAGCCGACCATCGCCGACTTCCTCGTCTACCTCGACCAGGTGGGAGAGATCTCGGTGGAGATGGACGAGGCGCCGGCGGAGGACGCCGTCAGGATCATGACGATCCACCAGAGCAAGGGGACCGAGTTCCCGGTCGTCTTCCTCCTCGACCTCTCTGAAGGCCGGTTCCCGGTGCGGCACCGGGCAAAGGCGTTCACCGTGCCCCGCGACCTCGCACGGAGCATGGTCCCCGAGGAGGACGAGCGTGAACTCTCCCTGCAGGAGGAGCGGCGGCTCTGCTATGTGGCGATGACCCGTGCCGAGGAGCGGCTGTACCTGACGCGGGCGGTGATGTACGGCCAGAGGAAGACCGCGGCAAAGCCCTCCCTCTTCCTGACTGAACTCGACTACCGGGAGAACCCGCTCGTCAGGCTCGTCACCGTCCCGGCCCCGCAGACGGTGGCCGACGGGGTGGTCGTCGGCGACCTCGAACAGGCGCGGCAGCGGCTGCAGCAGGAGGCGATCCGGGCCGTCGCCGAGATGCGGCTCTCGACGGCGGTGCAGCGTCTCGCCGACCTGGAGAAGTGCCGGCTGCTCGCCGCGGGCGCAGACCCGGGATCGTTCGATCCGGCCGCCTTCTTCTCGGTCCCTGCGGCGCCCTTCGACCTCGGGGTGACGGCGAGGACGCGGCCCGAGCCCGGGCTGACCGACGATATCAGGCTCTCGGCCTCGGCCCTCACCACCTTTGAGGACTGCCCCCTGAGGTTCAAGTTCGGGACGGTGCTCCGGGTGCCGACGAGGCCGAAGACCTTCTTCTCCCTCGGGACGTCGCTTCACGCCGTCTGCGAGCAGATGGGACGCCGGAAGATGGCCGGGGAAACGGTCACGCTCGACGCCGCCCTCGCCGTCCTCGACGCCGTCTGGTCCTCGGCCGGGTACCCCTCGAAGACGAAGGAGGAAGAGGACCTGGCACGGGCCAGGGAGATGGTCGCGACCTACGTGGCATGGGAGGCGGCAAACCCCAACGAGGTGGTGGACGTCGAGCGGTGGTTCGAGTTCTTCATCGACGGCGTCCGTTTCGTCGGCTCCATCGACCGCCTGGAGCGGACGCCCGAAGGGCGGTATGTGGTGGTCGACTACAAGTCCGGCGGCACGGGCTCGATCACGAAGAAGCGTCTCCCGGAGAATATCCAGCTCAACCTCTACTCTCTCGCCGTCAGGGAGATCTTCGGCGACCTTCCCGAGCGGGCGACCTTCTTCTTTGTGCGGGAGAAGAAGGAGTGGAGTTATCTCCCGACCGAAGAGACGGTGGGGACGTTCAGGGCGCGGGTGTCGGTGAATATCGGGCAGATCCGTGCGGGGGCGTTCCCGGCGGTGACGGGGTACGGGTGTACCTCCTGTGACTATCGGATGCTCTGCGAGGGGACGGAGGGGGAGCGGGAGTGGTAATGGGAATCAAGATGCGGGACTGGATCTGAGAGAGAATGAAACCCTTCAGGTTTCTTCCGGTCCGAGGGTGAAAATGTTCTCCTCTGGGCTTTGTAGAAATGCTCTGGATGGATATCTTTGCGGGGGGCTGGCCGCCCCCCGGTCCCCCCGCATTAGGATAGGGGCGAGGACGACAAACCCCTCTTCAGATGCATCAATGGCGCCTTCCCGACCCTTTCTTCATCCCAGGGGTCCGGGGGCAGAGCCCCCGGCGCAAGAATGAGGGAAGGCGATGGATTCAAGGTCATAGGGGGTTGAGGGGATGAAAAGAGGAGGGTTTCTTCTACAGGGCCCTCCTCTGAATTTTCTTGAACGCTCTTTCCAACCTATGACTTCGATTATTTTCGTAGTTAACGACCGAAATATATGATATAATATTATATTTCCATTCGTGTCGCGAAAAAATGATCGTCTTGCCATCATAATCTTTGGCATTATTATCATCACCGTTGCCGTTGTCGGGGCTACTGTACTTCTCAATGAGTCCCGGGAGAACGAGAACGATGCCGCCGAGATCGCGGGACACGGGACGATGAAGTACATCGATCTTGAGGGGGGATTCTACGGAATTATCGCGGATGATGGAAAACAATACCTGCCGCTTCATTTCAGGGGATATATTGCGGACGACACAGAGGTCGATTTCAAAGCGAACGTATCTGAAAAGACGGTAACAATTCAGCAGTGGGGTACTCCGGTCGAGATCATCTCGCTGGAACGCACCGGCGGGCCGATGCAGGTCTCCGAGTTGCTCCAGAAACCGGTATACGAGACACCGGTAACCATCTACGGCACCGTTAGTCGTCTCTACGAAACTTTTTCCCCCACCTTCATATTGTCGAGCGGCAGAGATGCATCGGTTACTGTCTGGTACGGATTAACAGGAGAGGGCAACGGGCAGGATAACGGCGATCGCACTGTCAATGATGACGCCGTCGATAAGAATGAGAGTTTATCTCCTTCTTCCATCCATGATCCTGTCGCAGGGATCGAAAACGGCGATCTTGTCGTGGTCAGGGGTGTCCTAAAACAAAACAGTCAGACCGGCCAGGAGATCGATTTCTGGATGGATGAGATCACTCTTTCCGGTCCTCCCGGCGGTGTCGACCCCGCCCGGACGATGGTCGAGGACTTCATACGCGATTCAGACGAGTATGCCGCACATAGTGGTCAAAAACTCGGCCTTCAGAGCGCCATCACCACCGAATGGTATCCGACGGTCACCCTCTACACCTATACGTTCCTTGCAAGGGCGGATGCAGATTCTTCATACATGAATCTGGTCACCGCAGAAATAACCGTCACGGAAGAGAAGATCGTCGATGCGAATTATGAGGTCTCCAGGATCGATACAAAACCGGAGATCACGGAGACTTCATATCCATAGATCTCTTTTTCTTGCTCTCTAAATTTCCTGATTCGGGGATGTGAACGGTGTTGGGAACTAGACCGGTATGATCCACGCCTCGGCACAACTCATACTACTCATCCAGATTAGTACGAATCATGATTAGGGCCTTCGTCGACCGGGAGGAAGAGCGTCGGTCACATTCAGGTGATCAGTTCGGTCTTTCTTCACTAGACCGGTGAAGCACTCATTCGATCACTTCCCGGTGGCCGCCCCTCGCCGGACCGATGCGCCGGATTCTGCCTTCTTTCCGCAATTTCGCGATCTGCTTTTCGACCGCTCTTGGCGTGATACTTAACCTTTCTGCACCTTCTCTGGCTGCGAGTCCGGGTTCGACCCTCAACAAGTCAAGAATTTTCTCCGAACTTTTCTCCTCTTCCCGGTGCACCACAGCGGTGAAGAGGCAGCCCTCCCGGTCGTCGATGAAGTCGATATGGGGCCAGTCTTCGAGAGCTCGTTTGATGCCCGAGCCAGGACCCCCGTACGGCGCAATCCCCTGGCGATATATGACACCAGAATGGGATTTCTGATACTGGGGCTCTGCCCTCGAGATCCCCGGGACGAAGATAAAGTCGGGAAGGCACACAGACAACGGTGAAGAGAGGGGTACCTTCTCTGGAGTTATCTTCGCTGAGGAGTCCTGAAGGGCGGCAATTCCAATCGCAAAACCATTGATCCAGAGGGTTTCAACAGATCTGATCTTCCGTTTGCTCTCCTTTTTGACGATGATCCCATGGCAACGCAGGTGATGCAGATGTTTGGGATGAGATGGGACTTTACCCCTCTTCTGAAGTGCACAGGTCCAGACCACCTGGAACGGGATCATCGCCAGACGATCAAGTATAAATTCTCCAGATTGCCAGGTAGTGGTATGAAACTGCGGGTTGTGCTTGAGCCGAGTGAAGAAGGGGGGTACACGGTTTCCGTACCGAGCCTTCCAGGCTGCATCAGTGAGGGGGATACGAAAGAAGAAGCATTGAAAAATATCAGAGAAGCGATTGATCTCTACCTCGAAACTGTCGAGGACGATTATGTTTTTACCGACCGGTCCGAGCAGATCGAGATCGCCGTATGAATAAGGTGCCTGTTCTGAATTACGACAGGATCGTTACGGCCCTTCAGAGAGATGGATGGGTCGTGGTCCGGCAACGGGGCAGCCATCTCCGCCTGCAAAAGCACCTCCCCGATACAACCCTGAAACTGACCGTGCCCATGCATACGCCGGTCAAGCGTTCGACGCTGTCACATATTTTGAAACAGGCCAACATGACTGTCGAAGAACTTAAGAATCTTCTATAAATCAGCGGAGACTCGTTCCCTCTTTTTTGCTCCGGTCATGAGGGGGGCGGGGCGGTGATCCCGTGAGGCCCCTCCCGGCCCCGACAATACTTACACCTTTCCAGCAGGTTTTCAGCAGATTTCCAGCAGGTGCCGCGACGATCAAACGCCGAGGAGAAGCGTTTGATCTCACATTACTAGTACAGATAGAGAGACGCGTCTCTCTCTTAGTACTAAAGTACAGCAAAACCCACACCCACCCGGTGGCCGGGGTTCTCATGGGTCTGCGGGTGTGGGTGTGTGTGCGAGATCCGAAATGGTGTAACCGATCCCCTGATCTCGACGAGTGAGAGAGATCATCTCGATCAGATCGCACTACGCCGCCTTTTGAGTGACGTCGCCCTCCGCGAACTGCTACAAACGGCTGGAAAGGCGGGGGGGTTGCTGGAAGTGACTGTGTCCGGGGTTCCAGAATTGCCGGCGGGTTCATGGGTGGGGGTGCATCGATCTCGGCTGCTGTGATCTCTGTGATGGAGGGCGGGACCGGGCCGGGAGCAGAGGGGATCTTGATCGGAATCTTATGTGGGTGTATGACGGAGAAGTCGATGGTTGAGTTCCTTGCAGTTGCCAACTGGACCATGCACACCACGTTCAGGGACCAGATCCTCAGACTTTTGCTTGATGCCCAGGCTACAGGAAGGGGGGCCGCCGACCTTTGCAGCATTGCAGCAGGTTTGCAGCAGGATTGCAGCAGGTGCTGCACCGATCGAACGGCGAGGAGAGGGGTTGGATCTGCCAGTACTTAGTACAGAGAGAGACGCGTCTCTCTCTCTGTACTATGTTGCAGCAAAACCCACATCCACCCGGTAGCCGGGGTTCTCATGGATCTGGAGGGGGGTGTGGGTGTGAGATCTGAAATGTTGCAACCGATCTCCTGATCTCGGCGAGTGAGAGAGATCATCTCGATCAGACCGCACCGCATCGCCCGTTGAGTGACGCCGCCCTCCGCGAATTGCTACAAACGGCTGGAAAGGCGGGGGGGTTGCTGGAAGTGACTCTGTCAGGTGTTCTGGATTGCCGGCGGGTTCATGGGTGGGGTGCATCGATCTCGGTCGTTGCGAAGTGTGTGACGAGGGACGGGTGGTGCTGGTGATCTCGGCCGGCGTTCAGGTAGAAGGGTGGGCAATTTGTCCAGGTGCTATGGAGGCCGGGGCACGAAGGGACGAGGGTGGAACCATGGTGGATCTCGATCAGGAGAGTGTCGAGGTCTTGCGTGCGTGCATGGCTTGATGAGAGGCCGTAACCGACTCCCGGACAGCGTAGTGATGGCGGCCGGGTAATGGGCGGGAACCCGTATGTGATAGTGCTGGATGGCAGGGGGAAGGAACGGGTCTCTCAAAGGCGGCGGCAAGAACGGTGGGTGTGGGGAACTCGAATGGAGGGGTGTGCACGCGAACACCAGAAGGATCACCGGGATGAGTTTTCATCATCCCTATTCTCAGAGTGCAGAACATCGGCCTCCTTGCCCGGCGTGAGGGGGACTGGGTCTTCCCGCCGTCGAAAGACGTTGCGACAGACTCCTCCCCCTCGTCCATCATCTCGTCGATGACGCGGGAAACGGTCTCCTTCAGCCCCGTGGCAGTCAGGCTGGCGGTGAGGCGGTCCCGCAGCCGGCCCTCCCGGTCTTCGAGGACAGCGAAGATGAAGGCTTCGAGTTCGCTCTCCCGCACCCCGCCGGCCCGCGTGATGCGGCTGTCGAGGAGGCGGGCGAGGTGGTCGTGCTCGTCTGTCACGTCGAGGATGGAGGAGAGGTCCATGACGACGGTGAAGCCCCGGGCGGAGGGTGGCATGGGGAAGAGTCGGAGGGGGAGGAGATAAAGGGTGGGGGGTATGGAGGGCAAGGCATGCCGGTGATGGGCTCGGGGTGATGGCTTCAGGTCGATGAGGCAGCCGCGATAGCGGTCGATGGAGGATTGCAGATTAAAAAATTTGGATTGATTTCCTCTCCCTATATGGAAAAGTATAGGTCTATAACTGTTGAAATAGAAAACAGTACTCCATAACAAATTATTCTGGCTTATGAAAATAGTCTCACAAAGGAGATGAATCCAGTGTTAACAAAAGCACATTCATTGATTGAAGAACTCGGTGAAATTATTCAGGGCACAATTCAGAACGAAGATCCCGAACTTCTGAAGAAAAAGAACCAGATTGGGGCTCTTAATCTCGCAATGAATCAGTTAACGGCCTGTGAACTCCATGTTCCAGAGGATCTGAAACTCAGGAAAGAATCTCTTGAAGATGAGGTTGCTCGGATGGGCGATCCGGATGTAGTTCTTCCCGTGATGCATGATGAACTTGTTGAGTTAGTTCACATGATTGAAATTCATTTTAATGATTCTAGAGGTCGGTCTGGGAAAGCAAGAATAAGAAAAAATAAAAAATCTTTCAAGAATTTACATAAAGAGAATAAATCATTCAGTTCCGGTGAAATAACTCCTAGAAACGTATTGAAATTAGTTCTTATTGATGTTCTTCGTGATATGGGAGGGCGTGGTGGTGTTGGTGAGATTAAGGATGAAATGATCATAAGAATAGGAGACCAATTCACAGATAAAGACAAAGAGCAGCATTCTAGCGGGTATGCCCGTTGGTGGTATAATACGCAGTGGGTTCGGCAAGAATTAGTGTTCGATGGTGTCCTAAGGGACGATTCGCCCAGAGGAGTCTGGGAACTTAAATAAGGAATCATTATATGAATGGTCTCTGGAGGTGAACAGGATTTGAATCAGTCCCCTTGCGTTACTTACCCCCCTTTCATGATATATCCTGGGTTCTCCTTCAGTATAGTCCACATCGCCTGCATACCAGATATTCGGATCACTGAAACACGTACCTGCGGTCTTAAGGAGATATACAAACTAGGAATCACTTCGTTTTGGCGAAGAACATTTATCCAGACGAATGTTTATATGAAGCAATTCATGGATCGAAATAATTTTTCTTTAAGGGGCAATCGTCAAACGTGATAATAGATCCCAACCAAATTACAGAAGGACGCGTATCGATAAGAATCATATGACATATAGTGTAACGATTCATAATCTCTCTTCATACTAGAAAGGGTCTTTAGAATGGGAAAACTTGAAGATCTCAAACCTGGTGCAACTGTAAAGGGAATTCTTTCTGATTCGCTCGTCACCGTGGTCAGTGTCCGGAAGTTCTCCGATGACGCCGTGGAGTTGACCTACAAGGACGCCAACGGAAATGTTGCAAACCTGCTGCTCTACCGGAGCAACGAACCCACATTTAGCATTGCAGAAAACGGACAACCCTGGAGTTTTGACGCCAACCCTGCCCTGTTCAAACTCGCATCCGAGGCACGCCGCATACAACTGGCATATCTCTTCGATCCTTTGCTTGCTGTTCACACTTCCCTTGTAGAACCCCTTCCCCACCAGATCACTGCGGTATATGACTCAATGCTCTCAAGGCAGCCGCTTCGCTTTCTCCTTGCCGACGATCCTGGTGCTGGAAAGACCATCATGGCAGGTTTACTCATCAAAGAACTCATCGCCCGTGGAGACCTCCAAAGGTGCATGATCGTCTGCCCGGGAAATCTTGTCGAACAGTGGCAGGATGAAATGGACCAAAAATTCCATGTGCCTTTCGAGATTCTGACCCGAGACAAAATAGAAGCTTCGCGCACTGGCAATTGGTTTTCTGAAAATCCCCTTGCTATCTGCCGCCTCGATCAACTCAGTCGAAGCGAAGATATCCAGAATAACCTGAAAGGAAACGACTGGGATCTTGTGATCTGTGATGAAGCACACAAGATGAGCGCAACCTATTATGGAAAGGACATTAAACCAACCAAGAGATACAAACTCGGACGTCTCCTCTCCTCGTACACCCGTAATTTCCTTCTTCTCACGGCCACTCCCCATAATGGGAAGGAGGCTGATTTCCAGCTCTTCATGGCTCTGCTGGATAGTGACCGGTTCGAAGGACATTTCCGCGACGGTGTCCATGCAGTTGACACATCAGATCTGATGCGTCGGCTTGTCAAAGAGGAAATCGTCAAATTTGACGGGAAACCTCTCTTTCCGGAACGATATGCTTACACGGTCAATTACACTCTCTCAGACGCGGAGGCCGCACTCTATGAAGCGGTCACATCATATGTCCGTACAGAGTTCAACCGGGCCGAGAACCTTGAAAAAAATACGCGATTAAATGTTGGTTTTGCACTGACTGTTCTCCAAAGGCGGCTTGCATCTTCCCCAGAAGCGATATACCACTCTCTGATACGCCGAAAAAAAAGATTGGAGAAACGTGTTACAGAGAAACAACTTCCGCAGCCGGGTGAGCAAACACTCTGTTCATGGGAAGGAGGCCTGCCTTCGTGGGAAGAAGACAATCTAGATGACGAACTTGAGGGCTTGCCGGATTACGAACTCGAAAAATTTGAGGACCAGAGTGTTGACAGGGCAAGCGCTGCAGGGACAATCGAAGGACTCAGGGAAGAGATCAGAATTCTGAATCAACTCGAAAAATCAGCGAAGGACGTTTGTGATTTTGGTGTTGATCGCAAGTGGGAGGAGTTGTCGCAGGTTCTCCAAGACAATCCAGAGATGTTTGATGCCGCCGGAAACCGGCGCAAAATAATTATTTTTTCAGAACACCGCGATACGGTTCTCTATCTCCAAAAAAAGATTCGGTCTCTGCTTGGCCATCCAGAAGCAGTTGTTACCATCATGGGGGGAATGGGACGAGAACAGCGAAAAAACGCTGAAATGGCATTTACTCAGGATAAGAATGTAGTTGTTCTCGTTGCAACCGATGCAGCAGGGGAGGGTATCAATCTACAGCGGGCTCACCTGATGGTCAATTATGATCTCCCATGGAATCCAAACAGGATCGAACAGCGTTTCGGCCGAATCCATCGTATCGGCCAGACCGAAGTCTGCCATCTCTGGAATCTTGTGGCTAGCAATACCCGTGAGGGTGAAGTGTATCGTCGGTTGCTTGAGAAGTTAAATACAGAGAGAAACGCCCTGGGCGGTCGGGTCTTCGATGTACTCGGGCGGGTAACCTTTGAGGACAAACCACTTAGGAAATTGTTGATAGACGCAATAAGATATGGAAATAGGCCAGATGTCAGAGAGAAACTAAACAGGGTTGTTGATTCTGCCCTTGACCGTAAAAACCTAGCGAACCTTCTTGAAGAGCGTGCACTTGCCCATGATTCGATGGACACGCGCAAGGTACAACATATCAGGAAGGAAATGGAGCGGGCTGATGCCAGGCGCCTTCAACCCCATTATATCGAAGCATTCTTCCTTGCAGCATTCCACCACCTTGGAGGAACGATCAAGAGGCGGGAAGCGGGACGATATGAAATCTCCCGTGTCCCCTCCGTAATTAGAACGAGGAACCTGGTGATCGGGGCCCGTGCAGCGATTATTTCGAGGTACGAACGAATCACCTTTGATAAGAATATGGTGAACGTTCTTGGAAAACCTAAGGCGGAATTTGTGTGCCCGGGTCATCCACTCCTCGATACTGTGATTGACGTTATACAGGAACAGAACCGCGATCTTCTCCGGCAGGGTACCGTGCTTGTCGATGAGGCGAATCATGTAGACGAACCAAGGATTATTGTCGTGCTCGAACACTCCCTTCAGGATGGAAAGACTGACAGGAACGGGAAGCCGAGAATCATTTCACGCCGGCTCCAGTTTATCGAGGCCGATTCGTCAGGTCATTTCATCAATGCGGGATATGCACCATACCTTGATTGCCGCCCTCCCTCTGAAGAAGAGATGGCTCTTCTGGATCCAGAAATAGTATCATCTATTCCTGAGAATTTTGAGGACTTAATCATGGGATTTGCTGTTGCACATCTTGTTCCAGGACACTTGGATGAGGTCTCTTCCTATCGTCAGACCCTCGTGGACAAGACCCAGCGGGAAGTTCAGGCCCGGTTGACAAAGGAGATTAATTACTGGGATTACCAGAAGGCACGGCTTGAGGAGGAGGAGAGGGCGGGGAAAATAAATGCCAAGATGAACTCGAATAAAGCCCGGCATCGTGCGGAAGAACTCTCCTCTCGTCTAGAACATCGGATGTCAGAACTGGAGAAAGAACGCAATATTTCACCCCTTCCCCCCCACATCGTTGGTGGAGCACTGGTTATTCCTGCCAGTTGTTTTGCACGTCAGAAGGGTGAAGAGAGTGACCATTGTGCATCCGCAGAGGAAAGATCCCGGATAGAGCAGATAGCGATGGATGCTGTGATGAAGGCTGAATGCTCACTTGGATATGTACCCCGCGATGTTCACAAGGAAAACTATGGGTATGATATTGAGTCGTCCATTCCCGATACCGGGAAATTACGGTTCATTGAGGTGAAAGGTCGGGCACAGGGTGCGTCGACGGTAACGGTAACGAAAAACGAAATTCTTACGGCGTTCAATAAACCAGACGATTTCATCCTTGCACTTGTCCTCGTGAACGGAGATGATTCTACGACAAAGTACGTGAAGCGCCCCTTCTCCCGGGAACCGGATTTCGGGGTTACCAGCATCAATTACAATCTCAATGAACTGCTTGAAAATGCCCGGGATCCGTGGTGATAGTGATGGCGAATAAAATATTTCCTCCCTATTTTGAGAAGATAAGCCAGAACGCTTCTCAAATCTGGGAAAAATTGGAAGCAGATGAGCAAATTGCTGCTCCATGGTGGCAGTTGTTCAAGCAGATACAGAGTCCACGTCATGTTCTCTCCGAACTGCTCCAGAACGCTGATGATGCTGGCGCACGATCTGCTGAGGTCAGGATCGAAGAGGGTACGTTTATTTTTGAGCATGATGGGGAGGATTTCAACGAAGATCAATTTGCGTCGCTGTGCCGATTTGGATTCTCAAATAAACGCAATCTCCATACGATAGGGTTCAGAGGTATCGGGTTTAAATCGACGTTTAGCTTGGGAGATATAGTCGATCTTCTCACCCCTAGTATTTCTGTGCGGTATTATAGCCGTCGGTTTACTGAACCGGTCTGGATTAATAATGCTCCTTCTACACCCAGAACACGTATTTCTATACGATTACGGGATGAGCATGTTCTCCAGGAGATTCAGAAGTCACTTGAGGAGTGGGCAAATAGCAGGTTATCACTTCTATTCTTCCAGAATGTCGGTAGTTTAACTATTTCTGGCAAAGAGATTACCCGCACGGTCATCGGAGAGGGACCGGTGAAGGGTTCAGAAAGGATACGTTTGTCCAGCGGTGATGAAAAAGAGATTATTCATATTACCTCGCCACTTGAAGAATTTCCTGCTGAGGCCATCGAAGAGATCCAGCGGGAGCGCATGGCAGGCGATCAAGAATTTTCCCTCCCGCCATGCAAAGTCGAGATCGTAGTGGGGGTTCCCGGCCCGCAGAACCTGTATGTCGTTCTTCCAACCGATAAAGAGACCAGAATGCCATTCTCCGTGAACGCCCCATTTGTCCAGGACCCGGCAAGGATGGGGATCAAGGATCCGTCGATATCCCCTACAAACCGCTGGCTTCTGGAGCGTGTCGGGCGCCTTGTAGCAGAAAGTATGAGCGAATGGCTTGGGAATGAACAGTGCGATCTCTCAGAGCGTGCCGAGGCGTACCGCCTCCTTCCTGCTCATCGCGAATGGGTCAATGGTTGTGATGTTATTATATGTTCAGTCATTTCCGAATATCTTGAAAGATCCCCCATTCTCCTCGCTTCAGACGGATCTCTTGTGAAAACGTGTTTCGTTCCTCCATATCCACTCTACGAAATCTGGGATCCTGAAAACATAGCGATTTTTGCAGGAAAGGATTACACAGCAATATTATCCCGTACAATTCGTTCAGACTATCGTGAGCGCCTTGAAAAATGGGGCCTTCTCGCCATCAACAACGACTCAGAGATTGTTGAATGGTTTAAGACGCATACGGTCCCACGGCCTGCTGAAGATGATCAGATAGTCCTACTCTGGGCATATGTGATAAGGTATTACCGCGGTTATTACCCGGATAAATTAGACATTATACCTGTAGGGGGCTTGGATCGTCTCTATCCTCCAAACAGGGTCGTTCGAGTCGGTGATTCGATCAGAGGTCTTTCTGAAGATGATACCGAATTTTTGTCGAACTATCTCCATTTCATCGATCAGTCATTTATTCGTAAAGTGACGGAGCAGTTGAAAAATCCCAAGGCAGACAATAATTGGGCAATATCTGAAGTGCTTTCAAGAGAAAAGTTGGAGAAAGATTCTTCAGAAAAGGTTCTTATCGAACGTGCGTATGATGGGCTTTTAAAGGATCGTAAAAATCTCATTCGCTTTGCTTTGGTCACCGGTTTTCTGAACACAGATGTGCCAAAAGGTTTTTTTTACGTCACTCAGGACGGGAGGATTCATCAGGTTGAAGATGATCTTGCGCTCGATCCCCAGGGGTATCTGGCAGAGATTCTTCCTGAGGACTATAGAACATCACATATCCTCCATGAAGATTACCTTGCCGGTCTGGATCCCGATAAGAGGAGAAAGTGGATTGGATGGGCACAATCAACAAAGAGCGGGTTAAAATCATTTGTGGGCATTGAAGAAAAAAGCAAAACAATCTATGGTAAAACCAGATTCCTGGAATCACTAAAAGCCCTGGGAGGTAGAGAACCAGGAGAAAAAGAATATCCGATCCAGAGAAAGGTCTTTATCTTCACGGATTATGATTTCAGGCCAGATGTTTTAGATCAGATTGAACGGTTCTGTGAAAGTCTATCTGAGGATAAAAAACCTTTAGCCTGGTTCAAGATTTTGGACCTGATCGCATCGGATCCCATGCGGTCATGGAAAAACCAGTTGCACGCGACTTTTTCTCAGCAGGGAAGGAGCCATGATCACCCTCTTCCCTGTGGAAACCTCCCGGCTTCGTGGATCAGGCGGTTAGCAAAAATTCGGTGTCTTCAGGACACCGATGACATTCCTCGTGAACCGCACGAACTGTTGATGAGGAATGTTCAGACAGAGGCCCTGATGGGTGTTGAACCGTTTGTCCGCCACGAATATGACACCAAAGAGCTTCATGATCTTTTACTCGCTCTTGGCGTCAGGAATACGCCGGGAAGCCCGAATTCAGTTCTCGATCGGATTAAGATCTTTTCTGGCCATGATGACCCGCCGGAGTATGAACTTATAAAATTGTACGAACGGCTGGACAGACTGCTGAAATATTGCACACCCGATGAGGTGGGGCACGTTCAGCGTTACTTTGGAGAACACCGGATGATCTTCACGCGGGAAAGAACGTGGGCTTACCCCCACGAAGTGTTCCGTACCATTCCCTGCGCTGAGATGCCGGGTATTTTCGTAGTGCTTCCAGCACTTCGGGATCTTCCACTCTGGAGCCGCATTGGCGTCGCCCATGAACCGACCATCGATATTCTCATTGGACAGTTAGATAATCTGGAATCGGGATCTTCTGTAGAGGCAGCAGACCGGAATCGTATCAGAATGATCCTCTCCCGCGCTCCCCACCGTGTCTGGAATGAGACCGGACACTGGTTGAGTCTTGATGCAATCTGGAAGCCTGTTTCGGCCTTTTCGTATTTCCTCTCCAAGAACTTGGCCGGAGGTGTTGACGCCCTGTTCCCGCAGGTAAAGGGGATCACCGCCGATATGAGGATGGTCGACAATCAGGATATTACTACTCTGATTTCTGCTTCTGAACTGAAAGATCTTCAATCGGCGCTCTCTCTCCGGGTGTCCAACCTTGTGGAGGACGGCCCCTCAGAGGGGGACAGGCCATGGATGACGACTCTTGGGAAACTGCTAAAACGTGTCACGTATGAAAATACCGACGAAGAGCAGGAAATCCAGGGGATGGGGGTTAGGTTATCGGAGACGGTCTGGAAACCAGTCTCTGATATCCGGGTGATGCCCTATCTATGTGGGAGTCCGGCGGGGAGGGAACAAACACCTGAGGTGTTCTGGGATGACCGGGTGTTGTACCTCTGTAAACTGTCGCCAGGGCGTCTCCTGAGAGTCGTGCCAACCGAACTGAGAAAGGCATGCTCTGTTCAGGCCGTGGCCGATGCGATCGTCTATTGCTATGATCGTGATCCAGTGATCGTATCTGAATACTGCGAGGCGAATTTTACCCTTCTGCCAGAGGCTCGGGAACCTCTTATCTCTCAACCGCCTGTTCCCGCCGGTGGTAAAACCGCTTTAGATCCTCAAGAGGGAATACTGCATCTCGCTCCTGTACAGAGCGCCAATTCAGGTTGTTTCAGTGCTGAAACAGAGGAGCAGGAAGTAACGCTAGAGCCAGAACTTCAAACAGCACCGATCGCCGATAAACATCCATCCCATACACCCTCCCTCGCTACAGGGGGTGGAGATCGGCCACAGCGCTGCTCACTCATCGAAATTTTTGCAGAACAATATCATTACCAGCGGGCCCAGTCGAACGGCCATTTCACTCATTCAGATGGTTCATGGATCCAGAGATGTGATGGGCCTTTCCAGTGGGAAATCTTATCCTCGGATGGCAATGTTCTCGGAAGGCTCTGGATAGAAGATGGAATATTGAGAAGAGGGATAGAGATGCCCGCGGAGGTGTGGGGAATGATCGAAAAGGATCCGAAGAAATCCGCCGTGTTGTTCCGGGCAGAGGATGATGGTGTGGACGTGATATCAGGTACGGCGCTGCTTACCGGGATCAAACACAAAGATTTAGATTTACTCTTGGCAAAGTATCGTTTACGGAGAATTAACGAATGACACAACCTTCATAATTACGCAAGAAACTAATTGAGGCTGCCCGACCCCAGGAAGCGATCAACAAGGGGCCGGCGCGCGAGGAATCGATCCGCCATGGCCATCCGTCGACGCTCCACCTTTGGTGGGCCCGCCGGCCTGTGTGATGGGGGCATTGAGGAGGCAGGCGAGGTGGCTGTGCTCGTCTGGTACTTCGAGGACGGTGTGGAAGTCGACGGTGAAGCTCCGGCTGGCGGGAGAGGATAAAGGGTGGGGGTTATGCGATTGCCTTGATCGTCTCCCTCAGGTCAGCCGCGAAGGCCTCCATCGAATCGAGGTCCCTGAACCCCGTAAGTATCATCTTCCCGGACGAGAGGATGAGGGCGGTCCCTCCCTCACCGCGATAGATCACGCCAGGGAACTGTTCGGGTTCGTACTCCACATGCTCCATCTGAAAGGCGACGACGAGTTTGGTCAATGAGATCTCCATCTGAAAATCATCCATGCCGACGATGTTCTGGACCCGTGGTGGTGACACCGGAGTGGGGTCAATGATGGGGGAGATGAGGATGAGGAACTCCCGATAAGATCGCTCGACATCGTCGAGAGACTTCAGACCAACCAAGATATATTTCCCGCTCTGGTAGATGGTGACCTTCCCTACAGAGAGAAGGATGTAAGCGCCGTGGTACATCTCGGGGTCGTATTTGTAGGACTCAGGAAGGAGTTCAGGCAACCGCTGGAACGGGACAGGTTGATTGAGGTCGCCGGAACAGACGATATTGGTAATCTTCATCCTGAAAAAAGATGGGATCTATTCCCTCAGATATTTTCCGCCGACTGAGCTTGAAGTCAAGATCTAGTTCTCCTCATAACTCTTCACGATGAGATCCTTTGCCCGTTCCAGATCGGCATCAGACCGGATCGCAATCTCCAGATCTCCGGGAGCCCAGTGGCCGATATTCTTCACGTCCCTGGTGAACCCCTCTTCCAGGCGAATGTCATCTGGGTTGAGACGGAGGTAGAGGAGCACCGTGTTCGACTGCGGCCGGATCTCGACACAGGTGAAATTTTTGATCCGCCGGAATGCTGCATAGAGTTTCGTGACCTTCACCTGGACGTCGTCGCCAAGGGCAAGGGTGAATGCCTTCAACGCCTCATATCGATCCTTCAGATCAACATTCGAGAGTTCGAGAGATTCACTGAATGTTTTATTGCCACCCACTTTTTTTCTGGGGACTGGCGCGGGAACAACTGGTGCGGGAACAGTATCTCCGTTCTGGGCCGTTGCGTTCACCAGTTCGAGAAGAAGGAGGGATTTTTCGAATTTCCTGTACCGGATCAACTCCACATTCCGGTTGATCTGCTGGACGGCATGGACGTCGTATTTCGTGAAGTCGCCGGCAATACAGAGGAGCCTCGGCCCGGTCCAGTCGATGATCTCGTCGCCTCTTTTTCCAAGTGTTTTCAGGTAGAGAAGTTCGAATTCGGCCTTGTGGTCGAGGAGCCAGTCGAGATAATAGAGGCCCTGGTTGATGACATTCTCGTTGAGCGCCCGTTTGTATTCGATGATGACCGGGAACCCGTTCTCATCGATGCCCAGCGTGTCGATCCGTCCGCCATGGGTCTTTCCGGTGGTGTATTCGGTGGCCAGGAAGGTGACGCCGAGGAGGGAGTCGAGGTTCTGTTCCATATAGGTCTGGAGGGACTTCTCCAGGGCGACGGACGTGCCCTTCAACTCCTCAGCCTGCGGGGCGTCGATGCGAAAGATGCGGATGTCTCCCATGTGCTCAGTCCCGCGGCGTCTGTGCCGCCTTCATAATGTACGCGTAGTCCTCCTCCGGGATCTTCCGCATCGCCTGCCCCCTGATGTGCCCTGACCACTGCGTCTTGTTCGTGATGAACTTCAGATCCGGGATCAAGGGCTTGAACTCCATCGGCGGGTCAAAGACCTGCATTTTCTTCAATCTGATCCGAAGAGGGAAGACTTCGGCCCCGAGTTTGGGCGGGGCGGTGAAGATCGGCTTCTTATCCTCGTAGACGGCAGAGGTGATCTCAAAGCACCCGGTGATCGCCGGCGGGAGGGTGGTGTCCTTGTCGATCACCTGCTGCCCGACATAGACGAGGAGAGTGTCACCGGGTTTTGTCTTGCTGATCGTGTTGACGTATCTCTTCGGGACGCCCCAGATATGTTTTTTTATTGTGATTTCGGAGTTCTCACGGTTGGAGATGGCGAGCCAGCGGGTCATGATCCATGATCATAACGCAGAGGTAAAAAAGGTTGTATTCTCAAAACATTGGTTCACAATGACTGTAGACCTGCAAGTATAAATACAAGGACATAGTAAGATATTGTTGTCGAGATGCACACGACAATTGTGTGTATCTGGTCTCGACAAGATTGCACTCTTGCCGAGTCCCGACCCGAAGGCCAGTGTTGACAGCACACAATCTCGGACACAGATATGTACTCCCCTGTCAACATGAAATTTTGGGTTCGGGCGTATCGTCATTGAACCATGAGACAGGGAGGCTCATAGAATCCCCCCAAGAATGAAGATAAATTATCATATGCGAACGAAACTTCAACCCCTCCAGGGGAAGAGAGTCAGATTCACCGCAACTTTCGGGGAATATGGCACATATCGAAAACATGGCGTAACAGGGAAGTCTATTCTTCTCCACGATCTCCGGGATCGGAGCGGCAAGATTCTCGCCGACCACATATGGATAAACTACCCCGCAGGCTTCGACGCCGTCGGGACATTCCAAAAAGGAGATCTCGTAGAGTTCACCGCCAAAGTCGATGAATATCTGCACGGGTATCGAGGACAAAAGATCGAAGATCGCCTCGCCCGCCCTCCTACTATCGATTACCGGTTGAAGTACCCAAGGAACGTCAGAAAGATCGGGGCTATTGCGGACTTCGATTATTCACTGAGCGGGACGTGCACCTGACCCGTTCCGTTCCCCCGCACCGACAACGAAACTGAACACCATCGGGGGAATTTCAACCTCTCCCCCTCTAGGACGTGACCACATGCATCCCCTCCACAAGGATTCCATACCTCAAAAGCCCCTCAAAGACCTCCTGAATAAGAAGGTCACAGGCCTGTCGTCGTACTATCTGAAGCCAGAGGAAAACGACCCCACCGTCGAGATCCCTCTCATCAATCTCGGGGATCTCGTCGACGGTATCATCGACACCGAGACAGTCAAGACCACCCCGGTTCGGAAAACCGGGAAACTGGAGAAAGATACCCTCCTCTCAGGCGATGTTGTCCTTACCCTCCGTGGCCCGCCCTTCCGTGCAGCGGTTGGCGGCGATGATGTTGTCGGTGCGGCACTCAATGCAACCCTTGTGGGGCTACGGTGCTCGGAACTGATGCGGCCGGAGATCCTCGCGGCCTGGTTCAACAGTTCTGCAGGCCAGCGTGCCCTCACCAGACGGGCCGGCGGGTCTACTCTGATGAGTATCTCCCTTGATGAACTGGTACAGATCGAGATCCCTATCCCCCCTATGGCACAGCAGGACCTCATGAGCAAATATCTGGCATTGACATCTGAATATTCCAGGATCCTGAGAAGAGAACAGAAACTCCAGGATTCTATCGTTAACTCGATGATGAACTCTCTTTAAGGTGAATATTATGGCGATTATTACGTTTGAAGAAATGAAGAAGAAGAGTTGGGAGGCAGCAGACATTCTCCGCGGCTCGATTAGTTCGACTGATTACAAGGACTATATCCTGGGGATGCTCTTCCTCAAACGACTTTCCGACGTGTTTGAAGAAGAGGCGGAACGGATCGAGCGGGAGATCGGCGATCACGATCTTGCCTGGAACGATCCCGACGAACACCAGTACTATCTCCCCGAAGGGTGCCGGTGGAAAGACATCCAGAAATTGACCGACGAGATCGGGGACGATTTGAACAAGATCGCACAGAAGATCGAGGACCAGAACTCAGTAATGGAAAAAGTCCTTGGGAATATTGATTTTAATTCGTACAAACTCGGGGACGTCAAGCAGCGGGACACCAACCTCTCCGCCCTCATCAAGAACTTTTCTGCCATCCCGATGAGGGACGCTGACCTTGAAAGTCCGGACATGCTTGGTGATGTGTACATGTACCTCATTGAGCGGTTTGCCGACGACGCCGGGAAGAAGGGGGGAGAGTTTTTTACGCCCTATCAGGTCGCGGCTCTAATGGCTCGGATCCTTGAACCAAAAGAGGAGATGCGCATTCATGATCCCTGCTGCGGTTCGGGTGGTGCCGTGATCCAGTGCGCAAGGCTTGTGAAGGAGGAAGGAGGCAACCCGGCAAACCTCACCCTGACCGGGCAGGAGAAGAACATCGGGACCTGGGGCCTCTGCAAGATGAATATGCTCCTCCACGGCTACATAGACGCCGACATCAGGGCCGGGGACACGATCCGGGCGCCGCAGTTTCTGCTTGACGACCATCTTATGCAGTTCGACCGGGTGATCAGCAACCCGCCCTTCTCACTTGACAAGTGGGGCCAGGATACAGCAAAAAAAGATCCGTTCGGCCGGTTCGGGTACGGCGTACCTCCAAAATCAAAGGGAGACTGGGCCTTTGTGCTCCATATGATCAATGTCCTCAATGAGACCGGGAAACTCGCGGTCATCGTGCCGCACGGCGTGCTCTTCCGTGGCGGGGCCGAGGGGAAGATCCGGACGGATGTCCTCAAGGACGACCTGGTGGAGGCAGTGATCGGGCTTGCGCCGAACCTCTTCTTCGGCACGTCGATCCCGGCCGGGATCCTGGTCATCAACAAGGACAAGCCTGCCGAGCGGCAGGGGAAGGTCCTCTTCATCGAGGCTTCGGCCGAGTTCCAGGAAGGGAAGAACCAGAACTGTCTGCGCCAGAAAGACATCGAGAAGATCGTGCAGGTCTACCGCGAGTACCAGGACGTGGAAAAGTTCTGTCGGGTCGTTCCGATGGGGGAGATCGCGGAGAACGACTACAACCTGAACATCACCCGGTACGTGGATACGACGCCCGAGGAGGAGCCTGTCGATGTGGTGGCGGTGGCGCGGGAACTGCACGGCCTGCGCGAGCTCCGCGCCGGGATCGAGGTGGAGATGGACCGGTACCTGGAGGAACTGGGTTATACGGGGCGTTCGGCGTGAGTGGGGAGATGCCGGGACCGATCGAAGGGTCGTCCGAATTTTTACTCTATCAGACCGAAGGGGGAGAGACCCGCGTACAGGTCCGTCTTTTTGAAGGGACGGTCTGGCTGACGCAGCGGTTGATTTCTGAGTTGTACCAGAAGTCGGTCAAGACGATCAACGAGCATATCAAGAACATCTACGAGGAGGGAGAACTCGACCCCCAGGCAACTATCCGGAAATTCCGGATAGTTCAACAGGAGGGTGACCGCCGGGTCGAGCGGTTGGTGGACTTCTACAACCTCGACATGATCCTCGCTGTGGGCTATCGGGTGCGGTCGCACCGGGGAACTCAGTTCAGGCAGTGGGCGACGAAGCAGTTGCGGGAATATGTGGTGAAGGGTTTTGTCCTGGACGACGAGCGCTTGAAAGAGGCCGGCGGGATCGGGGCGGACTACTTCGACGAACTCCTGGAGCGGATTCGCGACATCAGGGCGTCGGAACGGCGGTTCTACCAGAAGATCACCGATATCTATGCGACGAGCGTCGACTACGATTCAAAGCATCCGATGACGATTGAGTTCTTCAAGACGGTGCAGAACAAGATGCACTGGGCGATCCATGGACATACGGCGGCGGAGACGATCTTCCTCCGGGCCGATGGGAGCAAGCCGCACATGGGGCTGACGACCTGGAAAAGTGGTCCAGGAGGAAGGATCCAGAAGGCCGATGTGGGTGTGGCGAAGAACTACCTGACGGAGGAAGAGATCTCGAACCTGAACCTGATCGTGAACCAGTATCTCGACTTCGCCGAGTTCCAGGCCCGCCAACGGCGGGAGATGAGGATGGAGGACTGGATCAAGAAACTCGACGGGTTCTTACGGTTGAATGACCGGAAGGTGCTCAGGAACGCGGGCAAGGTCTCGGCAGAGAAGGCGAAGCGGAAGGCGCAGCAGGAGTTTGAGCGCTACGAGGCACAACGCCGGATCAGGGAGGCGAGCGAACCGACGAGCGACTTTGACCTGATGGTCGATGAGGTCAGGTATCTCTCTGAGGGGAGGGGTGAAGATGAACACTGATGGTGTCGTGCCGGTTGCGTATGCGATGCACGCCTCCCCAAAACGCTACGCTCTGCTTCTCGGGGCGGGGATCTCGGTCGCGGCGGGTCTTCCGAGTGGGAAAGAAGTGACAGCAAAAATGATTCGAGAAATTGCATTGTCACATGAGAGGAGGATTGAAGGAGGCGATGATGCGAAGGTGTGTATTCAATGGTTTACAGATGAATTCGATGAACCACCAACCTTTGATAAACTGATGGCCAAATTGGGGATTGAAGAAGAAAACCGCCGTGAAACACTCCAACCATTTATCCTCCCGACAGATGAAAAAGAAAATCCCCTGCCTGTAAAACCTACTCCGGCACATCGGATGATTGCAGAGTTGGTAAAAGATAAGATCGTGAGTCTCATCATTACAACAAACTTTGATCATCTTCTCGAAAGAGCTATTGAGGATGTAACAGGTATTCGACCCATCGTTGTCCGTTCGGATTCTAATCAAAATGTCATGTCAATATTTCCTGATATCTGCCGTATTGTTAAAGTCAACGGTGATTTCGAGAATTTAGAACTTAAAATTACACCTGAAGATTTAGCATCATATGATGTTGATATAAAAAATTATATTCAGAGAATATGCGCTGAATATGGCCTTGTCATCTGTGGTTGGTCTGGAGACTACGATTATGGACTGAGGGAGATCCTCTCATCTGCAAATTTGCGCAGGTATCCCACATTCTGGTGCCTTCATCCTGACGCGGAAATCCCTGACGACTCCGATCTCATAAAGGCCCTGAAGCCCATACCTATTGAGATAGAGTCTGCAGATCAGTTTTTCACGGATGTGCATACAGTGGTGAGTCGCCTTCAATCAATTGAGCGGGTTCAACCACTCACGGTCTCTGTTGCAATCCGGAAGGTTACCGATGCTCTACAACAGCCTAAACCGGATGTAATCCTTTCTCAGTTAATTCATAATCAGACTGATATCGTACTCAATGGACTTGCTCAGAAGGGTTACGTACCTGCCGGAAATGTTCAGGCCTCGGAGATCTTCAACGATCGGGTGAACACCCTTAGTCGGAAAACCGCTTCCCTTGCAGCAATGTTGGCGACTCTCTCCTACTATGATGACAACTACGCTGATCTTGTGTATGATGATATTGAACGATTGGTAAACGTTCAGTTCGTCGAACCCTTCGCTGAAGGGAAAAGGAATTTAAATGGGGTTCCTTCCAAATCATTTTTCCGAGAATGCCTTTATAATCTTCGCCTGCTGCCCGCGTTGATAGTTATATATTCCTGTGGAATTGCGGCAACCAAGTCCGAACACTTCAATTCGCTGGAAGCGGTTTTCACACCCAAGATACGAAAAGATTACACAGAATATGGGGAGGCTTACTTTGAGTATATCAATATTCACCGGATTTTCAGGTGTAGCGATCTCTGGGTAGAGTTAAATCGCCACCAATTTGATCAATCAGAAGATATCTTCACGTATACATATGAGACGTGTCATGGAATATTAAGAGATCTTATTCCAGGTAACAATCGATATTCTGAAGCATTTGATATTTTTGAATATCTTTATGGTCTCGCATATCTCTCGACGGGTATACGAGATCATGACCATACCTCCGCTGATATCGATTATCAAGAGGCTCACCCTCTGTTTTCCCGCTTCAGGAAAATGCAGGGAAATGTGCTTCCCGACTCCATTCGATCCTATGTCAGTGATTTTGGTGAAAAAATCGAAGGAACCAGATTTTTTGGAGGAGATCCTCAGTTGTTCGAGAGATGCAACAGAAAATTTGCAGAAATATACGGTTTAAACGCACCCAATTCTGGTATTATGAGTGAAGATGTTAATCAAGGGGGGGTATATTGACCCCCGACGATGTCCTGCCGGCGGCCTTTGCCGTGGTTCAATCACCGAAGCGCTACGCCCTGCTCCTGGGCTCCGGGATCTCCCGGGACGCTGGGATCCCGACAGGGTGGGAGATCACCACTGACCGGATCCAGAAGACCGCCGAGGGTTTAGGGGAGACGATCGAGGGGAAGCCTGAGGACTGGTATCAGAAGAAGTATGGTTATAAACCGACTTTTTCTAACCTCTTCAACGGAGTGGATACACCAGCAGACCGGGAGGCGGCGCTGCGCGAGTACTTCACCGTCGGTGGGGCCATCCCTCAGCCGACTGAGGCACACCGGACGATCGCTACGATGGTGAAAGAGGGGCTGATCGGTCTCATCATCACCACGAACTTCGATGACCTGATGGAACAGGCGCTCCGTGATAAGGGCATTAGTCCTGTGGGGATCACGGAAGGGAGTGACCAGGCGAAGATGTCGGTGATCCCTGACCAGTGCCGAGTTATCAAGGTGAACGGGGACTATCCGAACACCTCTCTGAAGATGACGTCGACGGATCTAAAAAATTATAACAAAAAACTTAGCGACTACCTTAAGAGGATATTCTCGGAGTATGGGCTGATAGTCTGCGGGTGGTCGGGGGTAGACGATAAAGGTCTTGTAAAGATTCTCACCCAGAAAAGAGTGGTGCGACGTCACTCCCTCTTCTGGTGTCAGCGAGACACGAAACCAGCGATACCAAGTAAGATCATAAAAAACCTGACCCCAATGATTATTCCGATACAATCTGCGGACGAATTTTTCGGGGAACTGTACACGCGGATCAAGATCCTCCGACGCTACAACAGGACAGAGAGCATGACGGTTGCAACCGCCGTCAAAAAAGTTTGTGACGCATTGAGGGATCCGAGGCCCGATCTGATCCTCTCTGATCTGATCAATACAGAAACAGATCATATCTACCAAGAACTCACATCCCAGAAGTATCTCCCAGAAGAGGGTAGTGAGATTGTTGCACACGAATATTTCAAGAACGTCCTGGAAGAGTTTGAGTGCCTCACAGCCCCTCTGGCCGCCATGACGGCCATGATCGCCTATTACGACGATGGGGGAAATACCGACCTGATAGTGGATGCCATCGAGCGGTTGATCAATGTACCCGGTCCTGATCTCAGGTCTATTCAAAGCATTCAAATTCACGATATTCGTGTAGGCTCTGGGTTCGGAAAAGATTGGTTTTTTGATCTCGTGTGCCAAGTCAGATATTATCCTGCCTTGCTGGTCATCTATGCCGCCGGGATCGCAGCCGTGAAGAAGGGAAATCTAAGCATACTGGAGGCTATTCTTGCACGGCCAAAGATTGAGAAATACATCAATTCCTCGCTACAGAGAGTGCCTTACCATGATGATGTGAATATATGGTCTGCAATGGCGCAGATTCCTGACTGGATCCTGGACTTCAATTATGAGCGGTACGGACAGCATGTGAGTGTCCCTTACTATCTCTACCGCGTCGTTCAGTCGATCCTCCAACCCATCATACGGAACGAACTCGCATATGATGGGGCCTTTGACACCTTTGAGTATCTCTACGGCCTTTCGTACCTTCGTCTGGCTTCTTCTCCACTTGAGGGAAAAAGCGTCACCGAAACCCCTCTCCCCTTACTCTCACGGGTCTGGGTCAATACCGTTAGATTCAACGGAAAGGGTACGTACAGGTTCTCGGATCCGGTCGTCTCCTACCTAAAGGACATTCAGAAAAAGGCAGAAGGGTCTGATTTCTTTGGTGGCGATATCGAGGCATTTGAGAGACGAAACCAGGAGTTTGCTGAGTTTTTCGGGATACGAGCGCCTGAAACCGGGATTGTGTATCTACGGGGGGGGTTGCTATAATGTTCGGCAAGTCGCTGCCCGAAGGCTACAAGCAGACGAAGGTTGGTGTGATCCCGGAGGAGTGGGACGTCGTAAAACTTGGAGATCACACTCTTAAACCAGATTATGGTCTTACAACCTCAGCCGTGTGGGAAAGAGTGGGACCAAAATTTATTCGGATCACTGATATTCAGGACGAAGGAGTCGATTGGTCAACTGTGCCGCATTGTCATTGTTCTGAGAGAGAAAAGGAGAAATATCTCCTAAAGAAAGGGGATATTCTTATTGCAAGGATTGGAGCTACCACTGGAAAGGCCTATGTCTTCTCAGGTGATGAAGATGCAGTCTTTGCATCATATCTAATACGGATTAAAGCGAAGAAAGACCTCTTCCCGTCATACCTTTCGCAATTTACACATTCCGAACCTTACTGGAGACAGATTAACGCTATAAAATCTGGCAAACTAAAAGAGGGAATAAATTCTCCAGAACTTCAAGGCATAATTATCCCCTTCCCTCCTCTCCCCGAACAGCACCGCATCGCCACCATCCTCTCCACCGTCGACGCCGCCATCGCCGCCACCGACGAGGTCATTGCAAAGACGGAGGACCTGAAGCGGGGCCTGATGCAGGCCCTCCTCACGAAGGGTATCGATGAGGAGGGACGGGTGCGCTCCGAGGAGACGCACGTGTTTTGTGAGAAACAGGGGATGCAGGTGCCGGTGGAGTGGGACGTCATTCAATTGAAAGATGCAATTTCTGAAAAGTTACAGAGCGGATACTCTGGCCCAGAAACAGACGAAAATGATGGATTAAGAGCATTAACACTTACAGCAGTAACAGAAAACAGGATAGATATTAGCAATACAAAATATATCAAAGCAGATTATGAAAAAGTAAAAAATCTCTTTATCAGAAAAAATGACATCTTCATCGAAAGATCAAATACATTACAATTCGTTGGTCTTGTAGCTTTATACGAGGGAGATGAATCTTTTGCGATTTACCCGGATATATTGGTTCGAGCACGAGCAAAATCGGATCTAGTATTACCAAAGATCCTCTTTGAAATTATATTGCATCCCAGAAGCCGGACTTACTTCCAGCGATCCGCAAAGGGAACATCCGGAAGTATGAAAAAGATCGATCAAAAAATTATCGGGAATCTATATCTCCCTCTTCCCCCTCTCCCCGAACAGCACCGCATCGCCGCCGTCCTCTCCACCGTCGACCGCGACCTCGCCGTCGAGCGTGACCACCGCGCCCATCTCCAGACCCTCAAGAAGGGCCTGATGCAGGACCTCCTCACCGGACGCACGCGGGTGCCCCTCAACGGGGGTGGCCCCCGCGGCGTATGAAGAGGACACCGTCCCTTTCCCCGACCGCCTCCTCTTCATGGCCACGGAAGACCTCGACGCCTCCATCGTCCTCTACGATGCAGGTCATTACCCCCAGTCGGTCTTCTACCTCCAGCAAGCGGTCGAGAAGGCGGCGAAGTCGTTCTCGATCCGGTTCGGGATCATCTCCGAGAAGGATGCAGCCCTTCGTATCGGGCATAAACCCCTCAACATCGTCAGGAAGACCACGAAGACCTTCACCACGGGCCTCAGGTCCCTGCCCAAAGAACCCGAAGCCCTGGCGCATTTCTCCGGTCTGGGGTTTGACCTCCCGAAGATCATCGAGAACGTCGACCTCATCGAGAGCGGGATCAACACCTATCTGAATTCGATCGAAACGTTCGATCTCTCTGAGGCAGACACCCACGAGATCGTTGCCGCACTCAAAAGCACACACGACTCCTGCGATCAGGCCCTGCAGAACCTTGACACCAAGGGCATCCCCGACGCCGCCTACGAGCAGATGGTCATGCACCTTGAGCAGACCTATCGCTCATGCTATGCCTCTCTTGAGATCCCCGAGGCAAAGAAGGCAGAACTGATCGAAGGGATCCCGGAGATCACCCGCGAGATCCTGGGCAAGAAGGACCAGGTGGAACTTGTCATTTTCATGGCCCTGACCCTGACAGAACCCCTGTTCCTCCTCTTCCACCTCGCCCGTGCCACCGGGCCGCATGCCGTCAAGGCACGGTATCCGGACGCAAAAACAGCGTTCGACCCCCTCGCCTACTACACCCCCGATCGGCCCATCGTCGCCGCCCTTCCAGAATTCCACACCTACACCCGGACCGCCCTCGACCGCCTTGATCATCTCTACGACCTCGTCGGAACGCCGGCCGACGAAAAAGACCGAGAGCCCGCCGCACCGATACACGAACTCTGTGCGATACCCGCCACGCTCCAGGAGAACCACCCATGACCCACGACCTCAAAGAAAAGACCGAAGTCGAAGACCCCGCCATCGAGGTGCTCACCCAACACCTCGGCTGGACCGAACAAACCGCCCAGGAAGCCGACAAACTCCGCCCCTCGCGGAAAGAGCCGGTCCTCGTCGAACTCCTCAAAGAGAAGATCCAGGACCTCAACCCCTGGATCTCAGAAGAAAACGCTGACCGCGTCGTCCGTCATATCACCACCCTCCCGGCCACGTCAGTCCTCGAAGCCAACGAAAAAATCCATGCCATGCTTGACCTCGGCACCACCGTCCAGCAGGACCTCGGCGACGGATGGGGCGAACGGAGTCGGACCGTCAGGCTCATCGACTACGACACCATCGAAAACAACGACTTCACCGTCATCAGACAGTATCCCGTCGAACACTACTCACCCTGCATCCCTGACATCGTCCTCTTCGTCAACGGCATCCCGGTCACCGTCATAGAGTGCAAAAGCCCCTACATCAACAAGGCGATGGCCGAGGGCCTCAAACAACTCAACCGATACCAGGAAAACGGTTCAAAGTTCAGAAACCAGGGATGCCCGCAACTCTTCAGGACCGCCCAGATCCTCATCGCCACCCACAAACTGGTCGCCAAGGCCGGGACCAACTACGCCCCGCTACGCCACTGGTCTGAGTGGAAAGACCCCTGGCCGCTGACCCTCGAGGACCTCACCCTCACCCTCGGCAGACTCCCTACCTCCCAGGACACCCTGCTCTTTGGCACCTGCTCGAAGGAAAATCTCCTCGACCTCATCAGGAACTGCACCGTCTTTGAGCGTGAAGCCGGCCAGGCGGTCAAGAAAATGGCCAAGTATCAGCAGTTCAGGGCCACCGACAAAATCCTCAAACAGGTCACCGCACCCAAACGCAAAGGCGGGTTTGTCTGGCACTGGCAGGGAAGCGGGAAGAGCCTCACCATGGAGTTCACCGCCGTCAAACTCCGGCGGAACAAAGCCCTTGCCAACCCGACCATCGTCGTCGTCACCGACAGGACCGACCTTGACCAGCAGATCCACGGCACCTTCCTCCACTGCGGCTTCCCCAACCCCACCAACGCCAGCAGCGCCGCCGACCTCAAGGAGACCCTCTCCCATCCTGTCGGCCAGACCGTCATGACCACCATCCAGAAATTCCAGGACGCCGCCGCAGTCTACCCCACCCTCACCAAGGAGAAGAACGTCTTCGTCCTCGTCGACGAGGCGCACCGCAGCCAGTACAACATCCTGGCGGCCAACATGCGCAAGGCCCTCCCGAACGCCTGCTTCATCGGCTTCACCGGCACCCCTGTCTCTCAGAAAAAGCGCGACACCTTTGCCGAGTTCGGTGACTGCATCGACCGCTACGATCACCGGCAGTCGGTCACGGACAAGATCACCGTCCCGATCTACTATGAAAGCAGGCTGCCGAAACTCTCCATCACCGGCAACAACCTGAAAGATCTCTCGGAGCGCCTCTTCGGCGGCTACTCCGACGAACAGCAGGCGGCCTTCGCCAGGAAGTACGTCACCAAGACCGCCATCGCCATCGCACCCGACCGGGTCAGAAAGATCTGTGAAAACCTCCTCGACCACTACCAGACCCAGATCGAACCCAACGGATTCAAGGCCCAGATCGTCGCCCCCAACCGTCTCGGGGCGGTCCGGTATAAAGAGGCGCTCGAAGCCCTCGGCAGACATGACTGTGCCGTCCTCATCTCCACGATGCACAACGATGAAGAGCGGTTCAAACCCTACCACACCTCAAAGACCGAGGAACAGGAGATCATCCGCCGGTTCAAAGAAGACGACGACCTGAATATCATCGTGGTCTGCGACAAACTTCTCACCGGCTTCGACGCCCCGCGAGAACAGGTGATGTACCTTGACGGTCCCCTCAAGGAGCACACCCTTCTCCAGGCCATGGGCCGGGTGAACCGTCGGCACAAAGGCAAAGAGTACGGCCTTGTAGTCGACTACTGGGGCCTTGGCGACGCCCTCCGGGACGCCCTCAGCATGTACGACGACGATGACATCGAGGGCATGGTCCACACCGACTTCAAAAAAGAGATCCTTCCCCACCTCCAGGCGGCCCACCGTGCCGCCATGAACTTCTTCGCACCGGTGCCGAGGATGAACAGGGACGAGGACTACAAACAGGCCTGTATCCTCTACCTCAAGCCCGAAGACTACCGGATCTCCTTCGACCAGAAATTCAAACGGTTCTCCCAGTACCTTGACGTGCTCCTCCCCGACCCCGAGGCCCTGCGCTATGTGCCAGACCTCAAATTACTCGCCGACATCCGCATTGGGGCGCGGAACATGTTCAGCGAGGACGACGACCCGATCGAAGACCTCGGGGCAAAGGTACAAAAGTTCATCGACGACCATCTCAGGGCCGACGGGATTCTCAGGGTCTGTGAACCGATATCCCTTTACTCGACGAATTTTGAGACCGAAGTGGGACGGCTCAATTCGGACGACGCCAAGGCGAGCATGATCGAGCATGCCGTCAAGCGGGAGATCCATCTCAAACTCGATGAAGACCCGGTCTTCTATGAAGACCTGCTGGCCCGCCTGAACCGGATCATTGAGGACTACGAGCAGGATCGGATCACCAGTGCCGAGCGCCTCACCCGCCTCACCGGGGTTCTCGACGATGTCAAACATCCGCAGAGACATGCCGAGACCCTGGGCCTCGACCCTGAGGTCGCACCCTTCTATCGGGTGATGGCGGCAGATATCGAGGATCCGGAACCTCTCAAGGAGGCGGCGACAGAGATCTGTGCGGTCATCAAGGAATATGCCGTGATCGACTGGCAAAAGAAAGAGGACACCAAGCGGGTGATGCGCCAGAAGATCAAGCGGGTGCTCAGGTCAGTAGGGTATCCGAAGGATCGGGTCCATGACACGGCCGTCAATCTTGTCGATCTGGCCGTACGGAGATATCGGGGATGACCGAGACAGGGAGCATACAGTTCGGGACGACGACGATCCGGTACACCATCTCCTTCAGTCCCCGGCGACAGAAGGTGGCGATTGCAGTCTATCCGGACACGACGGTGACCGTGACGGTTCCGACCGGCACGTCCCCGGAGAAGGTCCGGGACCTGGTCCATAGGAAGGCCCCCTGGATCCTGGAACAGATCGGGGCGTTCGATCACCTCGCCATGATGGACGCCTCCAAGGAGTATGTCGGCGGTGAGACGTTTCTCTACCTGGGCCGGCAGTATCGGTTGAAGATCGTCACCGGCGAAGAGAAACCGTCGGTAAAACTGGTGGGCGGATATTTCGTGGTGACCGTGCCCGCCGGCGTGCGTCCTGAGGAGCAGAGAGATCTGGTCAGGTGTACTCTCTGTGCATGGTACAAAGAGCACGCCCTGCAGCGGGTGCGTGAGGTGGTGCGTACCTATGCGCGGCGGCTTCACCTCGACCCCCCTGAGGTGAGGATCAAGCACCAACTGAAGCGGTGGGGGAGTTGCACCAAGGACGGTGTGCTCAACGTCAATGTCCTGATTCTCATGGCGCCGATGTCGCAGGTGGAGTATGTGGTCGCCCATGAACTCTGCCACCTGCGGCATAAGGACCATTCGGTCGAGTTCTGGGATCTGCTTCGGTTGGTGATGCCAGACTATGAGATCAGGAAGGAGAGGTTGCGGAAGGAAGGGTGGAGGTATGTGTTATGAGTGATGTGGAGGATGAGCCGTTTCTCAATATTTAGGGTGATGAATTATTGAGTGAAATTCGAGACAACGTTGAGGAGAATCTCTTGCTTTTACCTCTGTTTTACAATCCTTATGTTGGACCATTTCTGAGTAATGGGAATTTATTCTACCTCTATGCTGAGTCCTACTGATGTATTGTGTATGGACAGTATCATGCTGGGATCCTTCTGATAGGGCAGTTGATGGAATTTACTGTCTTTGAGATTATCAGAGTGCATACAGGAAAACGATATAAAGGCAATTTTGCGTCAGCGTTAGACTTCGCAGCGGGCAGGATCAAAGACTCACCTCAACCATATATCATTCATCCAGAGATTGTTGATCGGATCAAAACCCTGAAAAACAGTATTAGGAATCCATACACTCATGGAGATCTCAAAAAAATCCTCAAAGGGCAAACCGCAACAGGGGTTATGTTTAAAATTGGGACTAAACCTGAAAATTTACTCAAAAACATTGAAAAAACAGTGAATTCGTTTGAAAGCGGAACGATGCCATATTCTGAATTTAATCCTGCTGATGACCCTTCTATTGCTTCATACTTCAAAAAAGATGTTGATAAGAAGCGGTGTTTTAGACTGGCCTGGGAATATTATCCATTATTTGATCTTCTCTTGGATCAGTATCTCAACGGGGAGGTTCAGAAAAATTATGTCAAACAGTATGGATCTCCCTATGCTCATATGTCTCTAGTTGACGTTACTTCTGATGATAAAGAATAGTTCAATCTCTACCAGTGTGTCGTGAGGCGGTTCCGCCCTGACTTCCTGATCCGCCTCACCAAAGACGAATATCTCGTCCTCGAAACAAAGGGCCGGGACGACCAACAGAACCGCACCAAACGGGCCACCCTTGCCGGGCGGTTCAGGCCCGTCAACGCCCACGGTGGGCTTGGCACCCGGCACGCCGACGTCTCATTCAACCCGGCCGATGTGGACGGGATCATCGCACAATATGCACCCGACCATCGTGCTGGCAAGGTAGGCCATGCAAAAAGCCCGGCAGCGTGAGCAGGCACCTCGCTTCCCTCACTTTTTCCGATACACGTTCAACCCGATCTTGATCTCCTCATTCCCCGGCACCGAGATGTTCTCCTCGGTCGAGGCTTTCGTGATCACCAGCCTATCCCCCCAGTCTCATATCGACATTTTTCATTTCTCAGCAACTCCCATACATCGGTTCACCGCCCCTTCGACGGAACTGCCGAAATCAAACCACAGAACACCTCCTGCACTATCTCCCACGCTCGCCCCTATCTCTGAATTTATGGTGGATCTCGGGAGTCGATCCACTGCAGGGATCTGCTCATCGAGGCCCCCGCCGACAGAAAGACGCCCCCCTCCCCTCCCAGATAAAGCCCAATTTGCCCTTCTTTTCCGCTTTTCTCCCCATTCTCAGATCCCAAAATCGCCCGCCCCCTAAACCCGCAGATCTCCCTCAGATCGGAAAAATCAGACAAATTCACCCATTATATCGCAAAGATTCCGGCCCCGATCCGCCCGAGGTGAATCCCACCAACCCCCTTGAAAGCGCCCATCCTGAGGCGTCGTGAGGGGCGTTTTCCTCGGGCAATTCAGCGAAAAACCCTCAATGGAGAGCCGTTTGTGCCCCTATAACTTCTCCCCTTCAGGGGCCGGTTTTGTACAATACCGGTATCCCCCCGCCGCCTGCCCGGTCACGACCACCGAGCCGTACCGCAGGAACGAATACTTCCACCACACGATCCCCAGGCAGAAGAGAAAGACCACACTCCCAAACATCAGGACACCGACCCAGCCGAGAGTGCGCAGGATCCGGAGCCAGACGCCGCACCCACCGCACAGACCAGGAGCACCCCGGCACCGGTGCAGCAGCGGGTGAGCAGATCGCCGGGCGCCCGGCCAGCAAGCACCTCCCCGGTGACGCCGTCGATGGTGGCCTGGTAGGGCCGGCCCCGGTAGGTGTAGCGGGCCACCCAGAGCGGATACGAGACGAGCGTGCTCTCAAGGAGATCGGTGTAGACCTCTCTGGGGGAATCTCGGTGCTTTTCTTTGAGCATTCCGGCGACGCTCTCTTCGACCATCTTCTTCTGCCTCGCCAGGGCCTCCTCCTCCGAAACCGTGGCATCGAGTTCGGGTTCCACGCACCAGTTGTCGGGCACCGCCTCGCCGCGGAGAGACGGCAGAAACGAGACCTCGAACTCGCCGGCATCGCAGGCCGCATCGGTCTTCTCAAGGGGTATCTCATAGACCACTTTGACCGGCGACCGCCTGAAGGACTCGACGAGGGAGACATCCACATAGGCGGTCGCCCCCCATTTCGTGCTCCAGAACGGCACATAGTGTGTAGTGCATGCGGTGACCGTCCCGGATTTTTCAAGACCGCGTGCCTTCGGCCCGTCCTGCCACCAGTCCTTGAGAACCTCGACCGCCTCCGCACGGTCGAGAGTATTTTTGAACCTGAGTTTTTGTTGGGGGTGCGAGGTCATCGGTATCTCCTCTCAGGGTGCCAGTTCGAAAGAGAGCAGAGCAGAGATCACCGTCACCACTCCTTTTCCCTCTGCATAGGACGCGTATTCCTGGCCCGGCGCCTGGCCTCCTTATCCCATGCAGGGTTGTACCAGGACGTGCATGAGATGACATAGGCGACCAGTCCTGCCACGGCCGCGACCAGTGCCGGCCACATCCTCCAGTGGTAGAACGCCAGTCCCCCGCCGACCATGAAGAGAAAACCGAGAACGACACCGGCAGTCGCGGTGTTGTTCTCCGGAGGCAGACTTTCCGGAGAATCCCTGTACCCGCCATATACGTCGCCGGCGGAGATCTCGGCGCCATGGCGGGAGAAGGCGAAGGCGTCGAGGACCGGGGCCCAGCCATACAGCATGATCATAGGCATGGCAAGAATGAGGAGAAACATGTCAAGATCAGAAACCGAGCCGGCATCACGAAAAATAGATCTCTCCAATACAACGACCCACACCACGGCCGTCAGGATGCTGACGGCCGTGGCGGCGACGAACGCGAAGATTCTCCTGAACCGATCTCCCGGCGCCCGGCCGGCGACGACGCTGCCGGTCACCCCGTCGACCGTGGCGAAATAGGTGCGGTCGGCATAGGCATACCGCACCATCCAGAAGGGATAGATGAGCAGCGTGCTCTCGGGATGCCAGAGAAATAACTTGTGCCCGGTGATATGGGGGATGCCGGAATGCTTCTGCGCCCCGTACTTCAACGCCCTCTTCCCCTCTGCGATCCCTTCGTCCTGCGGGACGGTCACCTGCCCGGTGAAGACGTCGGAGGGCACCGTCTCGCCGAAGAGATTTCTGAGATACAAAACCCCGAGTGCGCTCGTATCGCATGCCGCCCCGGTCCAGACGAAATCTCTGTCGAAGGTCGTCTTCATCGGTATTTTCTCATGTGAGTTTTCGTCATATTCGATCCGGTAGCCCTCCACGCGACCTTTGAGACAGGCGGAGAGTCTCCAGAACGGAAAATATTTCAGCCGGCATTCAATCACCCGGGCCTGGTCCCTCAGGTCCCCGGCCATCAACCTGCCGCCCCACCAGACACGCACCGCGTCGAGCGCCTGCCTCCGGGTGACCGTGCACGTGAAGAGCAGCGTCTGAGTATCGGGTTCTACCATCGGGGGACGGGCGTCGTTCACCGGAGAGGGCGGTCGCTCCCTGGATGAGATCGGAGCCCTGCAGTGCAGGCACGATAAGAACATCGGCAAGGTGTCCGTCATATTATCCCGGACGACGGGCGAGAGGTCTCAGGGTCCACTCCGGGCAACCACAGGCCCCTGCTCATCTCCCGCCGTCATCATACCGGTTAGAAGTTCACCATGAAGGATAAGATTTCTCGAAATATCTTATGTGCCGCACAATATACTATAGAGACTATTTTGCCGGGGTGGATCTCTCGCCTGAAAATGTTTTTTCCCGAAGAATGACGGGCACGCGGATCACCCCTTCTCCACAGGCCAGGTGTCTCTGGCCCAGTGCCTGCCCACTTTTTCCCATGCAGGGTTGTACAGGGACACGCCCGAGACGATATAGACGACCAGCCCTGCCGCGGCCGCGACCAATCCCGGCCACCTCCCTTCATTGAAAAACACAAACCCCCCGACGACCATCATACCAAACCCCGGAAGGATGCCGCCAATCGCTCTCGCATTCCTTGAAGGCGCATGCTCCGAGGTATACCTGAACCTGTACCCGCCATGCAGATCGCCGGAGGAGATCTCGGCACCATACCAGGAGAGCGCGAAGACGTCAAGGACAATGCCCCAGCCGGCCGCCATAAGGACTGCCAGAATAACAGCGAACCATACAATGTCGCCAAAAATTTCTGAGAAATAACCGGCAGACCCCGGAAATACCACTTCCATCAGGTAAATCCACACCGGGACCGCGAGGAAGGTGACGGTCGTGGCGGCGACGAACGCACAGATTCGCCAGAATAGACTGCCGGGCGCACGGCCGGCGATGATGTCGCCGGTGACGCCGTCGACCGTGGCGAAATACGTGCGGCCGGCATAGGCATACCGCACGATCCAGAACGGATAGATGAGCAGAGTGTTCTCGCAATCAGAGAAATGTAACTCATGCTCCGTGATGGTGGGGATCTCGGAATGCATCAGCACCCCATATTCGAGACCGGCGATACCCTCGGAGACGGCGTCTGTCCGGGGAACGATCACCTCCGGGACTCGTCCGGTGAAGGCCCCGACATCGTAGGGCCCGGTCTCACCGTCGAGATTGCGGAGATAGTAGATCCCGAGATCGCTCGCGTCACAGGCGATCTCGGTCCAGACAAAGTCATCGTCGACGGATTCCTCCACCGGCACATTAACTTCGGATTCGGTCTTGTAACCCTTCACAAAGCCGGTAAGATGGGCCGTGAGTTTCCAGAACGGGAAATATTTCAACTGACAGTCGGTGACCTGCGCCCGATCTCTCAGGTTCCATGTCATCAGGATGCCGCCCCACCAGGCACGCACTGCTTCGATCGCGAGGTCGCCGGTGATCGTGCGCGTGAAGAGCAGCGATCGAGTGGTCTGTTCGATCTCTGAGAGACAGGCGTCGCAGAGAGCGGGGTCAGGAAACTTCTCAGATATAAGGGGGCCGCCGCAGTGGGGGCAGGACACGGTCTCCTCCTGTTCGTCCGTCATACTCCCGGAGAGACGGCAGGGCGAGACGCAGGTCACGTCTCCTCCTTCAGAGGATAGTCCTCATGCACCCAGCGTCTGCTGGCTGTTCCGGCTGCAGGGTTGTACATGGACAGAAAGGGGACGATGTACGCAACCAGTGCCGGGATGGCCATGGCCAGTACCTTCCAACTCCATCCATAGCAAATAGCAAACCCGCTGAGGACCATGAAGTAGAACCCGGTACCGATACTGATGTATGCGATCTCAGAAACGCGTGGGTATGCATCTTCAGAAGGAGACCGGTACCCGCCGTCCACCTCTCCGCAGGTGATCTCGGCACCGTACCGGGAACGGGCGAGGGCTTCACGGACCATCAAGAGGAGTTTCAGGATTACCAGTACCAGAACAAAAGGTAAGATAAAGATGACGACCAGGCACCAGGGACCAAGAGATTTGAAATTGAAAAGAAGTTCCAGGTAAAAGATCCCGATCACAGTCGCCAGAAAGGTGACGGTCACGGCTTTGAAGAACGCAAAAATTCTCCTGAATAAAGTTCCCGGCGCACGGCCGGAGACGAGGTCGCCGGTGACGCCGTCGACCGTGGCGAAATAATGATTTCGGCCATAGGTGTAACGCACGATCCAGAACGGGTAGACGAGCAGACCGCTCTCCAGATGCCGGAGGCGTACCTCGTCTGCGGTAATGTTGGGTACACCTGAATATCTCAGCATTCCATAGCGGAGTGCTCTCAAACCCTCTGCAAAACCCTCTGCCGGCGGGACGGTCGTCTCCACAACCCGGGCGGTGCAGGCGCCTGAAGATATCGTTTCACCGATCAGATTCCTGATATAATAAATTCCGAGACCGCCCGTATCGCTCGCGGCCCCGGTCCAGACAAAGTTGTTGTTAAGAACCACCACCATCGGCACTTTATGATCTGAGCTATCGGTGGATTCGATCCTGTAGCCCATCACGTAGCCGGCGATGTGGACGGCGAGTCCCCAGAAGGGAAGATAGTTCAGTCGGCACTCGGTCACCTGCGCCTTCGTCGCGAGGTCGCCGGCGATCAACGGGTCTTCCCACCAGGTCCGGACAATTTCGAGCGCTTCGTCCCGCATGATCCTGCTCGTGAAGAAGACCGGTTGAACTTCTTTCTCCATCTTCGCGAGACAGGCGTCGCAGAGAGGAGGGGCCTGCCGCCCCTCAGGTGAAAGAGGGGCGCCGCAGTGTGGGCAGGACGTCGCATCCGGCAACGCGGTCATGATAGATCCCGGAAATCGTTCTCAGTACATTTCTGAGATTCAAGATCGAAAATAAACATTCTCGAAAGATCTTATGGGCGGGAATATATTCTATAGAGGATTTTTCGAGGGGGCCGGGGAGATATATTTCTGCCACGCGAAATCCAATCAGGCAGAGAGTGAGATCATCGCCACGAGGATCTGATTAATTTTCGATTAAAATTAAAATAAACATCTTTTTTACAGATAATATAGAAATAAGCCTATTCGGTGACCTTATATTGGCTACAGAACTCCAGGAAATACTTCAACCCTACATCCTCAGGTTTAAACAGGACTTCCCTGAACTTGAAGAAACAACATCAATTCAGGGGAAGACCGGGCTTGAAAGACGTGAATATGTAAAAAACAGTGTCCAGAGATTATTTTCAGAAGACACCGTCGACCACATCACAGAGGACGAACTCGTCGACCTCCTTGACTCTACCACGGCGATGTTTGGTTACATCTATGACAGCACCACCCTTCTGGAGGGTGTCGGGCTGGATACCTTCCTGACAAAGATGAAATACCTCCTGTATGGGGGTGGCGACCTTGCCGATCGGTATGCTGCGTTCATCAACGGCACAAAAAATGTCGGCCCTGCATTGACATCTGAACTCCTCTGCTCATTCTCCCCGGATGAATATGCATGCCTGAACGGGACCGCGGAGAAGGCCCTGAAGATCCTCGGACTCGACACCATGACCGCTCCAAAGACCGGGAGAAGGTGCGGTGAATACTACCTGGAGTTCAATGAGATCGCCGGCAAGATCCTCGCTGAGATTAGAGAAGACGCTGATCCACTCTTGCAAAATGCCGACTACTCGACCCTTGATTACTTCCTCTACTCGGTCGCCACGGTCAATTTCTGGAAGATCGCTCCGGGGAAAAATTCGGAAAATTGGGATCTCTGCAAATCCGAGAATGTCATTGCCGTCGGCGGGGAAGAACTGGTCATACCCTATGGCGAGTCGATCTTCGATCTCAGTCTGGAAGAACTGAAAGAAAAATATGCCGAGAAAGCGCCGGAGAGTTCAGAAAGGAGCATCAGCAACCAGATGGGCCAATACTACTGTTTTCTCCATGATATCAGGGTCGGTGATCTCGTCCTTGCAAATCGGGGTTATCAGGGCGTTCACGGCTGGGGCGTCGTCGTCTCGGGTCCGAAAGTACAGAAACAATGGAAATATCCAACCTATCATGAGGTGAAGTGGAGATCCACCGACGAGACGATCGTTGACTTAAAAAAATGCAAGCGGAATTTCCAGAATACAACTGTAGGACTTTCGTTCAAAGAATTTTATTCCATTGTTGAGGCAGACGGTGTCCTTCGGACAGAAAATTACTGGGTCTATCTCCCTCCCTCTCTGACAGACGGCCCCTGTGCACCCTTTGAAGACTGGAGAGAGGAGGGAGTCGTCGGTCTCCCATACCGGACACTTGCCGAGAAATACGGGGATGAACTGCTTGAGTTCTCTGATCCTGAGACCTTCAGGAAAATGATCGGGGACGACCCTGACAAAGACCCGATGAACGCCATCCTGGCCTATACCTTCCTCTTCACCCTGCAGGAAGGTGATACCATGCTCATCAGCAGAGGCCTGCAGACAGCCGTCGGTCAGGTCGTGGTCGTCTCTGAACCTGAGATTGACCCTGACAGAGAATACCCTATCTCCCGCGAGGCGGAGTGGGAAATCTTTGAGAATGAAGTTTCCATCCCCTCAGACCTCCAGCACGAACTCATCGATAAAAGATTGGTCAGGATCGAAAAAGCGGAGTATGAAGCATTGTTCCACCAGGACGCAGACACCATGAACCATCCGGAATTCACAAAAATGAACCGGTTGCTCAGGGCCAAAAACCAGGTGATCCTCTACGGCCCGCCGGGCACCGGCAAGACCTACACGGCACAGCGGTACATTGCCGCACACAACGCCGGGACACGCGCCTTCGTCACCTTCCACCCCTCCTTCGCCTACGAAGATTTCATCGAAGGACTCAGGCCGCGGACCGACGACGAAGGCCGGATCTGCTACGAGATCGATGACGGGATCTTCAAGACATTCTGCAGGGACGCCTTCAACGCCCTGATGAACGAAGCCGGTCTGGAGCGTCGGTGGGAGAAGGGCAGGAGCGTGCCGGCACTCTCGCCCGAAGAGAAGGCAGATGCCCTCGCCGCCCGCGAACGCGTTCCCTTCTTCATGGTCATCGACGAGATCAACCGCGGCGACATCCCCAGGATCTTCGGCGAGTTGATCACCCTTCTTGAGAAAGACAAGAGACTCTGCACCGAGAACGAACTCGTCACCACCCTTCCGTACTCAAAGACCGACTTCGGCATCCCGCCAAACCTCTTCATCATCGGGACGATGAACACCGCCGACCGCTCGATCGCCCTCCTCGACATCGCCCTGAGGCGGCGGTTCGGCTTCATCGAGGTGATGCCCGACTACGAGGTGCTGGAGGAGATGCTCGACAGCGACGATCCGGCCGTGCAGGAAATATTCGACCTCGCCGTCGACGCCCTCAGGGAGGTGAACGCCCGTATCACCAGGAACTACGACCGCGACCACCAGATCGGCCACAGTTATCTGATGAAACTCCAGGGGTGCACAACGCGGGACGAGGCGGTCGAGGGCCTCCGGACCACCTGGGAGTGCGAGGTCATCCCTCTCCTCCAGGAGTACTTCTACGACTCGCCGCAGAAACTCAGGGAGTGTCTCGGTTCTGACGTCGGCATGCCGGACGACGAAGAGGAGTTTCTCAGGGCGCTCTCCACTCTATCCCCCAACGAGAACCAGGTATGAACGCCACGGCGACGCTCTTTGAATTCCAGGCATACCCGTATGAGGTCGCAGGAACCGACTCTGTCGACGGGAACATCCTGCGCCTGACAGAAGAGACGCTGGCGGCCCTGGACGCCATGAACGCCACCCGACCCATCCTGGAGATCGGCCGGGAGACCATCAGGCCCCTGAACCTCGTCGGCGTCATGAAAGTTGGCGGGATCACCCTGGAGATCCTCCCCAAACTCTTCAAGGGCGAGGCATACCAGAGGCACCGGACCGTCATCGCCGGCAACCTCCTCACCATGCTCGCCTGCACGGAGAGACTCTCCATCAGGGAGGTGGACCTCGCCGGCCTCGACCTTGAGCAGACTGACCTCTTCGAGGTCTTTATTTTTCTCTTTGCGAAACGCCTCGCCCGCCTCCTCAAGAGCACGCAGAGACGGGAGTACACGCGGCAGGACGAGGAACTCCGTTTTGTCCGCGGACGGATCGACATCAGGGCCTACACAAACCCGGCCCGCCTCCACATCATCCCCTGCACCTTCCACGAATATTCGGTGGACAATCCTCTCAACCGGACGTTGAAGTACACCTGCCACCTGATGGCCCGGACCTCCCGCCGCACGGAGACCGTCAGGATCCTCAGGTCGATCACCGACCTCCTCGACGCCGTCACGCTCACCCCCGTCACCGTCGCCGAGGTGGACACCATCACCTTCACCCGCCTGAACAGGGCCTTCGAGCCCTTCATCAGAGTATGCAGGATCTTTCTTGCCAACGCCACCCTCACCCTCCAGGCATCCGACGTCGAGACCTTCTCCCTCCTGATCCCGATGGAGAGACTCTTCGAGGAGTTTGTCGCGGCGGTCATCGCGGAAGATCCCGCCTTCTTCTTCGGGCAGGAGATGGAGGTGGCGGCGCAGCAGAGGAACGGTCATCTGGTGAAGAGGATGGGCGGTGGCCATGCCTTCGCCCTCATCCCCGACATCGTCGCACGAGGACCGGCAGGGGAGACGATGGTCATCGACACGAAGTACAAAATTCTCAAAGAGGCCGAGACGGCCTACGGCGTCTCCCAGGCCGACATGTACCAGATCTTCGCCTATGTGGTCAAACTCCCGGCACAGGCCGGGATGCTTCTCTACCCCGACACCGAACTAAAGGCGCCCCTCGACTACGTGTACGATGTTTCAGGCCGGAAGGTTCCCCTCCTCGTCAGGTCGGTGCGCCTCTCCCATCCACTCGCGACGCGGGAAGGGCGGGAGGCGTTTCGGGAGGAGTTGGCCGGGGTGGTGCAGGCCCTCTACAATACCCGGACAGACCGGACCGGGGAACGTCATTCTGGCCTCGTCCTCGATCACAGATCCGCGAACAATGAGATCCCCGACCTTGCCGACCTCTGACCCCGACAGGGAGCATATCCGGAAGTTTCGGAGGGCTTGAACATGCCCCCGGATCAAAGCCTATTTTTTCGGCTCTATTGAATTGCGCATGAGGGGAGGGGCACGCTTCAGGCATACAGGATGAATATTGTTCAAGAGATCTTCAGATCAACGTGCCCTCCCGCACGCTCGCGCCGGCGACTCCGCCCCCGGACCCTTGAGATTGCGATAGGGCCGGGAAGGCAGAGGGCCGATCGTTCAGAGAGTGACTCTGACCTCTGTGTATCAAGTCCATGCGGGGCTTTGAGCGGTCAAATCCTCATTCATATCTTCTGGATCATTTTCATAGTCATTCGGCATGAGGCGTGCGTGCGCTTCATGCCCGATTCAATAGAGCCGAAAAAAGGATCAGATATTTGAGTGATGATCAGGCACTACAACATCCACATGCCTCGGACGCCCCTATCCAAGGATGCTTCTTAATTTCTGTGCATATTCACTATCTTTTCTGCTCTTCGGAAGGGTCTGAAGAATCTCAAGCACCCTCTCATAACGCTGAGAGGCATAGAATTCATCCGTAGGGTCGAATTTCGGATTACCCTGGACTCGCACCGGCATCCCGATACATCCAGGTGAGGATAAGATCGTGAGGGTCTCCCGCTCCTCCTGCGACCCGACGGCGACGACCTTGCCATGGATGCACAAGGCCTCATAAGGAACAAACCGGCCATCGATCCCGGCATCACACCGCCAGAACCTCTCTCCGGACTCCCGGATCTTCTTCATTCTTTCCTTGAGCAGCCAGATCTGTTTCTCGTACTCGCCGGCCTGGACAAATGCCTGGATCTCCAGATCCTCCACCTGCTCATCGGTGACCAGCACCCTCAGGCCGTCCGCCGGTCGTCTCGTGACCTGGATCTCATTCCGGCATTTCGGGCACTTTTTCTTTTTGAGCGGCTTATTTTTCAGGCGTACCCCACAGTACGGACAGATGGCCTCGACATTTCCGATGGGAACCAGGTCGTGCGGAATCTCCGCGACGATCTCATCGATCAAGAGATCATAGTCCACCTGCACCACAGCACCAGCATTCTGCGCCAGTGTGGATGCCGCGAATTGTTTGAAGGCCGTGGTCTCTTCGAATGGGACCTCGGGATCTTTGCCCCCGACCTGAGCGCGGGCGACCAGTTCCTCTGACAGGGCCCTGATGACCTCCTCCGGGTCATACCCATTCATGCCCCGCTGACCTCCCCCCAATCCGGACGGCACCTGGCTATGTTTTACCTCTGCGTGGCGGGCCTTCTTAGAACCACCAAAAAGATCATGAAATAGACCCATGGAATCACATCCCGGAGAGGTGATCGATAGTCTGAGGGCTCTGTCCGGGTATATCTCTCTCGACCATGCGAGCATCCAGGATGCACCCGGCCGCACATACACCCTGTGTCCTGATGGAACGGCCCCTCTCACGCTCCTTTCCTGTTACCTCCACCGTCTTTGCCATGGCCTATTCAATTCTATAATATACGTTCGATGCCATAAATTCATTTCCATATGGGTCTTAATGAATAATAAACAGTAAAAAAAGCCTGGATAATATAGATATAATTTTTAAGGCATTCCATCTGAAATCTCTCTCTTCAACGATCCGGAGACGCACCCGGATGGCAGGGCAATGGTCCGGACCCTGTCCTGGTCCCCAACACTCATATGAACACATGTTCATATGATCAATAATGCGAGACACCTGTGTGGTCAGGTGCATCCATCAGGATGCTGTCGAAGAAGCCAGAGACCATCTCATCGATGACCGGACCTGCCGGACCGTCACCGAGATCTTCAGACTCCTTGGCGACGACACCAGGCTCAGGATCCTCTTGGCCCTGAACTGCAGGGAACTCTGCGTCTGCGACCTTTCGGTCCTTCTCAACCTGAGTCAGTCGGCGGTCTCTCACCAACTGCGCCTCCTGCGCGGGGCGGACCTGGTGAAGTTCAGAAGAGAAGGAAAGGTCGTCTACTACTCCCTTGCCGACGACCATGTGATCGACCTGCTCAGCGTGGGGATCGAGCATGCCAGGGAGTGAGGGCTGCAGCTGCAGGGCCTGCGGCCATGCCGAAGAGGAGAGACCGGGACGGCGGGAGGTCGTGCTCATCGCGGGAGCCGCCGTGCTCCTCGCCGCAGGCCTCTTTGTCGACTGGACAACCCCGTACGGGAACGCGGCCCTTCTGCTCTTCGTCCTCTCCGCGCTCGCCGCCGGGTACGACCTCCTGAAAAACGCCCTCCGCTCACTCGTAAGGCTCAGGTTCACGATGGAAGTCCTCATCGCCATCGCAGCCGTGGGGGCCTTTCTGATCGGACACGCCGAGGAAGGAGCGAGCGTTCTCGTCCTCTTTGCCGCGGCCGAACTCCTTGAGGCCCATGCGGCGGATCGGGCGCGTCGCTCGGTCTCTGAACTCTTCTCCCTGGCACCGGTGAACACCCTGGTGCGCCGGGATGGAAGATGGAGAAAGGTGGAGGTGCACGAGGTCGCGGTCGGTGAGGTCGTGCTGGTCAGACCCGGCGATCAGGTGCCCCTCGACGGCGTCGTGGCGTCGGGGGCCTCCTCGGTGAACCAGGCGGCCCTGACCGGTGAGAGTCTCCCGGCTACAAAAGGAGTGGGAGACGAGGTCTTTGCCGGCACGCAGAACCTTGAGGGTTCTCTGGAGGTGGAGGTGACGCGGCGCGATACCGAGAGCACCCTTGCGCGTGTCGCCGCCTACGTGGAGGAGGCGCAGCAGCGGCGGTCAGGGGCCGAGAAGTTCATCGAGCGGTTCGCACGAATCTACACGCCGACGGTTATCGCCGGCGCCCTTGCCGTCACCGCTCTCCTGCCCCTCATCTTCGGGATCCCGTTCGCCGACTCGGTCTACCGCGCCCTCTCCCTCCTGGTCATCGCCTGCCCCTGCGCCCTCGCCCTCTCGACCCCGGTCTCGATGGTCTCCGGGATCACCGCCGCGGCCAGACAGGGGATCCTGATCAAGGGGAGCGACTATCTTGAGACGGTGGGGAAGGCCAGGACCGTGGTCTTCGACAAGACCGGCACCCTCACCACCGGCCGGTTGGAGGTGGCCGCCGTCCTGGCGTCTGACGATACCGGTGAAGAGGAGGTGCTCAAAACCGCCGCCGCCCTGGAGGCGAGGTCGGCCCACCCGATCGCCGCGGCGATCATGGAAAGGGCACGGACGGCCGGGGTCGCGGCCGGACCGGTCGAGGGGTTTGTTGCCGTCCCCGGCGCCGGGGTGCGGGGCGTCGTCGGGAGTAGGGAGTGTGCCCTCGGAAACCGTCGTCTCTTCCCCGATATGAGCACAGGAGAGTGGGAGAAAAAAGCCCGGAACCTTGAAGGCCGCGGCCTGACCGTCGTCTTCGTCGGTGTCGGCGGTCGGGTGGTCGGGCTGATCGGTTTGATGGACGCGATCCGGGAGGACGCCGCCAGGACCGTCGCCGACCTGCGTGCGCAGGGTATCAGGACCGTGATGCTCACCGGGGACAACGAAGAGGTCGCGGCGGCGGTCGCCGGGCGCCTCGGGATCGATGAGTATCAGGCCGCCCTCCTCCCGGTGGACAAGATGCAGGTCGTCGAAGACCTGACCGCACGCCTCGGACCGGTGGTCATGGTCGGCGACGGCGTCAACGACGCTCCGGCCCTCGCCCGCGCCGACGTCGGGGTTGCGATGGGCGCGATCGGTTCCGACATCGCCATCGAAACCGCCGACATCGTGCTGATGAACGATCAGGTCGGCGGGATCAGCACGCTCATGACGCTGAGCAAAAAGACGATGCGGGTGGTCCGTCAGAACGTCGCCATCTCCATCGTGGTGAAAACCGGAATCGCCATCCTCGCGGTGCCCGGCCTCGTCACCCTCTGGATGGCGGTGGCATTCGGGGACATGGGGCTCTCGTTTGCAGTCATCGCCAACGCCCTCAGGATCCCCTGGGAGAGGAGGTGATAACCTCCTCTCTCAAGCACTCTTCTGTGTCTCGCCGGCCACCCACTCGTCGCCGCCGGCCCTGTACTCTTTCTTCCAGATCGGCACCGTCTGCTTGAGCCGATCGATGACGTACTCGCAGGCGGGAAATGCCTCCTTCCGGTGTCCGGCGCCGACGACGATGACCAGGATCGTCTCGCCGACCTCGAGTCGCCCGATCCGGTGGACGATGTCCACCGAGTCGATGGCATATCGCTCCATCGCCTCGTCCCGGATCGTCGAGAGTTCTTCGTGTGCCGCCTCCTCGTAGGCTTCGAGTTCCATCGTCTCAAGCCCGTCGTCGTCCCTGACAACCCCGACAAAAGTGACCAGCGCGCCCATCTCAGGCGTCTGTGCCGCCCGGATCAGCGCACCGGCGTCGATCTCGTCATGTGTGATCGTGATCATCTTTCTCTCCATTTATCCGCCGGCGACCGGCGGGAAGACGGCGACCTCGTCCCCGTCAGAGAGAGCCGTCCCGCCGACCGCGGCATCTTCGACCCGCCGCCGGTTGTGCATCAGCACCACATGGCTCAGGAGCCGACCGTCTCCGTCGAAGAGGGCGGCATGTCCCTCCTCGCGGCTCTCCGCAAACTTCTTGAGAAGAACGTCAAGCCCGGCCTCTTCGGGGAGGTCGATGACCTGCTCGGACCCGAAGATCTCCCTGAACCGTGCAAAAGCCCGTACTCGTACCTTCATTTCGTCTCCTTGCACGCTGTGCAGGCATCGTCCCGCACGATCTCGATCGAGTCGGTCGTCCCTCTCAGTCCGTCCAGAATGAGCAGACGCCCGGCAAGGAGTTCGCCGGTGCCGGTCAGATACTTGATCGCCTCGTTTGCCTGGATCATCCCGATCAGACCGGGTGTCGTGCCGACCGCCGGGAAGACCACTTTCGGCGGGGCCTTGGGGAAGATACATCTGAGACACGGGGTCTTGCCCGGGATGAGCACCGTCGCCTGCCCGTCGAACCCGCTGATCGCACCGTGGATGAAGGGGATCCCCTTCTCGATGGCGACCTGGTTGAGGACGTACCTCGTCTCGAAGTTGTCCAGGGCGTCGATGATCACGTCGGCGTCCCCGACCAGATCGGCGGCGTTCGCCTGGTCGATCGTCGTGGAGACGGCATTCACCCTGATCTGCGAGTTGAAGGCGGCCAGTTTCTCCCGCACCGAGTCGACCTTCTTCCGCCCGACGTCCTTCTCATAATGGAGCACCTGCCGGTTGAGGTTGGTGATCTCGATATGATCGTTGTCGGCAATCGTGATCGTACCGATCCCGGCGGCGGCAAGGTAGAGGGCGATCGGGCACCCCAACCCGCCGGCGCCGGCGATGAAGACATGGGCATTATCAAGGCGTTCCTGCCCTTCTTTTCCAAAGAGCATCACCTGGCGGGCATAGCGGTCCGTCTCTCCGGCCGACACCTTCTCATGCCTCCCGACGATCGTCCTGCCAGGGAGACAGGCCGCGGCGTTGCCGGTAGTCGTTGATCGCCGCGTGGATCCCCTCCTCGGCCAGCACTGAGCAGTGGAGTTTCTGGGGCGGCAGGCCGTCGAGGGCCTCGGCGACCGCTCTGTTCGAGAGGGCCCATGCCTCCTCCAGGTCTCGACCCTTGATCAGGTCGGTTGCCATGCTTGAGGAGGCGATCGCCGCCCCGCACCCGAAGGTCTGGAACTTCACGTCGGTGACGACGTTCTCTTTCACCTTCAGGTAGATCTTCATGATGTCGCCGCAGGCGGGGTTGCCCACCTCGCCGACGCCGTCGGCGTCAGGGATCTCGCCCTGATTTCTTGGGTTCATGAAATGGTCCATTACTTTTTCGTTATACATAGTTTCACCTGGTCCTCAGTTCAGGGGGTGTCAACGGGGACATGTCCCGTAGTCTCTGGACGATGCCGGGGACGACCTCCAGCACGCGCTCGACCTCCTTCTCAGTGGTCTCTTCTCCCAGGGTGAGGCGCAGCGAGCCGTGGGCCTCTTCGGCCGGGAGACCGCAGGCGAGGAGGACGTGCGAGGGGTCGAGAGACGCCGACGAACAGGCGCTTCCGGTCGATGCAGCGATTCCATGGGCATCGAGCAGGAGAAGGATCGACTCTCCCTCGATATATTCGAAGGCCACATTGACGTTGTTTGGCAGGCGTTCGGTCGGGTGGCCGTTGAGCCTGGTGTGCGGGATCTCCAGGAGTTTGCCGATCAGGCGGTCCCGCATCCTGGCGATCTTCGCGGCGCGGCCGGGTATGTCTCTCGTCGCCCGTTCGATCGCCGCGCCCAGGCCGACGACGCCGGGGACATTCTCAGTCCCGGCCCGCCGGCCGCGTTCCTGCGCCCCGCCATGGATGAGAGGGTCGAGCCGTACGCCTTTCCTGACATAGAGCGCCCCGGTCCCTTTGGGGCCCGCGAACTTGTGGCCGGAGAGGGAGAGGAGGTCGATCTGCATCGCGTCGACGTCGATCGGGACCTGGCCGACGGCCTGGACGGCGTCGGTGTGGAAGAGGACACCGTGTTTGTGGGCGATCGCGCCGATCGCGGCGATGGGCTGGATGGTGCCGATCTCGTTGTTGGCCGTCATCACCGAGATGAGGATGGTCTGGTCGGTGATCGCCTCTTCGACCGCGGCCGGGTCGACCATGCCGTACCGGTCGACCGGGAGGTAGGTGACCGAGAAACCCTGCTTCTCCAGCCACTCGCAGGTGTGGAGGACGGCATGGTGTTCGATGACGGTCGTGATGATGTGGGTGCCTTTGTTCTTATGGGCGAAGGCAACCCCTTTCAGTGCCCAGTTGTCCGACTCGGTCCCGCCCGAGGTGAAGAAGATCTCCCTGGGCGAGGCGCCGAGGGCGGCGGCGACCTGCTCGCGGGCACGGGCCACCGCCTCCTTCGACCTGGCCGCGATCTCGTACAATGACGAGGGGTTGCCGAACTGTTCGGTGAAATAGGGAAGCATCGCTTTGACGACCTCCGGGTGGGTGGGGGCCGTCGCTGCGTGGTCCATATAGATGAATGTGTCTGGAACCATTCTGTACCTCTCCTGTATCCTGCGTGCCGGGGCACGGTCAGGTGCATGTGCTCCTGCAGACAAAGGTATTATGTGTCACGGGGGCGAATTCACAATTGTGAATGTATCCTTAACGTCACATTCCGACCATTTTAATGTTGTGATACCATGAAGTTGCCATGTCAGGTGATCGTCTGGGACGTCCTGCCGGCCATCAGGGCGGCGATCGCAGAAGAACTTGTTGAATGCGGGGCCTCGCAGCAGGAGATCGCACAGATGATGGGGATCGCTCCTTCTGCCGTCTCCCAGTACCTTTCCAAGAAACGTGGCTACAAGATCGTCTTTGAAGGCGAGGTGCGGGATTCGATCCGCCGGCTTGCAAAAGACCTCCATGAGGGCAGGGTCGACGACCTCTCCAGACGGATCTGCCAGATCTGCATGCAGATGCGCGAGGAGGACGAACCCTGCCGTTCCGACCTCGCCAACGATTGAGAGGGGGGGCGGCAGAAGATATATGCGGTGAGGTGACGATTGGCGGGTGTAGAGGGGCACGGTGTTATGAGAGGCATCAAAGACTGTCGTGCTGACTTCCCGCTGGCTGGAGACCTGGTCTATATGGACAGCGCCTCGGTCAGCCTCTGCCCCGAGCAGGTGATCGGTGCGGTGGCCGAGTACGACCGGCGCTATCGGGCCAATGTCGGGCGCGGCGTCCACCGGCTGACCAGGTTCGCTTCGCAGCGCTTTGAGGACGCCAGGGCGCGGGTCGCCGGGTTTATCGGCGGGCAGGCCGGGGTGACCGTGCTCACCGCCAACACGACGGCCTCGGTGAACATGGTCGCCGGCGGGATGCGCTGGCGGTCCGGCGACCGGGTGGTCACTTCCTCCGCAGAACACCACTCCAACCTCCTCCCCTGGCTGCGGCTCCGTGAACGGGGCGTGGAGGTCGAGGTCGTCGCCCCCGACCCCGACGGACTCCTCGACCCGACCGTCGTCGCGGCGGCGGTCGACGACCGGACCAGGCTGGTGGCACTCACTCATGCCTCCAACGCCCTTGGGTCGGTCCAGCCGGTCAGGGAGATCGGGCGAATCGCCCACGAACACGGCGCCCGCCTCCTGGTGGACGGAGCCCAGTCGGTCCCGCACCTTCCCGTCGATGTGGAGCGTCTCGGCTGCGACTATCTCTGTTTTTCCGGGCACAAGATGCTCGGGCCGACCGGGACCGGCATCCTCTGGATGCGGGAACCCGACCTCGACCCTCTCTTCCTGGGCGGCGGGATGATCGAGACGGTTACCTCCGACGGTTATACGCCGGCCGCGCCGCCGGCACGGTATGAGGCCGGGACGCCGCATGTCGCCGGGATGATCGGGCTGGGGCGGGCGGTCGGCTATCTCGAAGAGATCGGGATGGATGAGGTCCGCCGGCATGAAGCACACCTGACCGGCCGACTCTTCGCGGGGCTTTCAGGACTGGACCACGTCACCGTCTTTGGACCGGAAAGTCCCGAAAAACGGATCGGCGTCGTCTCCTTTGTGGTGGACGGGATGCACCCTCACGACGTGGCCCATATCCTTGACGAGGCCGCCGGGATCATGGTGCGGTCGGGCGAACACTGCTGCATGCCCCTGATGCGCCACCTCGGCCTGGCGCACGGGACGGTGCGGGCAAGTCTGTACCTCTACAACACGGCGGAGGAGGTCGACCTCCTCCTGGCCGCCGTCGAGGAGATCACGCGGATGGTGTGAGGATGTTCAGGGAAGTCCCCTGTATCAGGGTAGAAGATGAAGCGTTTGCCGGAGGGGAGCATGCGGTCGTGGAGGAGATCGCGTTCACCGTCACCGTCAACGGCCGCCAGGCCCTCACCGCCATGACCGGCCCGGCGATGCTCAGGGAGTTTGTGACCGGTTTTCTCTTCACCGAGGGGATCGTCAGGGGTCTCGACGAGATCGAGTCCATGACGATCGAAGAGCATGCCGCGAGTGTCCTGACCACCAACCCCTTCGCCATCCTGGTCTCAAAAAAGACCGTCCTCTCCGGCTGCGGGGGGACCACCTCCTTCCTCGACGGCGCCCGCCTCCCGACGGTCAGTTCTGACCTCGAGGTGACCCCGGCCATGCTGCGTGCGGCGGTGCGGGACGCCCTCACCTCAGACCTCCATGCCAGGACCGGGGGCGTGCACATCGTCGGGCTGTACGACCGTGAGGGCCGGGCCTGTCTGGCCGAGGATATCGGGCGGCACAACGCGATGGATCGCGTCATCGGGTACGGTCTACTGCACAAGATCGACTTTTCCCGCACCTTCGTGGTCTGTTCGGGCCGGATCTCATCTGAGATGGTGAGGAAGTGTCTGGTCGCCGGGGTGCCGGTGGTCGTCTCCAGGGGGGCGACGACCACGCTGGCCCTCAGGATCGCGGAGGAGGGAGGGGTGACCGTGGTCGGGTTCGCCCGCGGGCGAAAGATGAATATCTACACCAGGCCCGAGCGGGTCGCTGGCGCCCCCTCACTCGCCCGCGAGTGAGGCGAGCAGAGCGCAGGCCTGGCAGCGTCTGCCGGTCGCGGGCTCGCCGCACTCCTCGCAGCGGCCGAACCCGCCCTCCTCCAGATCTCCTTTTTCTTCCAGACAGCGGGCGACCTCCTCCCGGAGCGTGGTGTAGCCCTCCATGAACTGCACGGTCGTGCCGGGGTGACGATATTCAAGGGAAGAGAGGATGCCGCGGGCCTCCGACCTGAGGGCCCGACCGGCGTACGGACACTCGGGGAGGGGGAGAAAGAGCCCCTGCACCACGGCGTACAGGGTCACCTCTTTCTCAGGAACCTCTCCCAGCGGCTTGATCCGCGGGACAAAGGCGTCGCCCGGTATGCCGGTCCTGACGATCCGTTTCAGGTCGCCGTTGAGCACATTCATCAGCGCCGCTTCGGCCTCGTCGTCAAGGGAATGACCGGTCGCGAGTTTTGTGGCCCCGGCACGGCGGGCGGCGGTCTGGAGGGCCCGCCGGCGCAGGACGCCGCAGAGGGTGCAGGGGTGGGGGTCGGCCGGTTTCCGGAGGAAAGCATCCAGACTGCTCCCAAAGGCGTCCTCGAAAGAGACGACGATCTGCTCCACGCCGAGGTCGGCTGCGAGCGAACGCGCCGCCTTCATCGTCTCCTCGCGATACCCGGCGATCCCCTCGTCGATGGTGATCGCGACGAGCCTGACCGCGGGCCGGTCTCTGAGCAGGTGGCTGAGAAGGTACAGCAGGACCGAACTGTCCTTGCCCCCGCTCAGTCCGACGGCGATGCAGTCGCCGTCCCGGATCATGCCGGTACGCTCGATCGTCTCCTGCACCCGTCTCTCGACCGAGGCGACGAAGTGGGCGGCGCAGAGGTGGTCGCCGGTGCTGCGGACCAGGGCGACGGCGGGCGCCCCGCACCGCACGCAGGGACCGACCCCCGCCACCTTTGTCTCATCCCCCATGGACAAACCTGACGACCGTGAGTTCGTCGTCGTCGCCGACCACCGTGTCCTCCGGAACCAACCGACCGTCTCGCGAGACGAACACTTCCAGCGGGTTGATCCCGAGGGCGACGAGCACCTCCTCGACGGTGAGGCGCTCCACCGTGATCTCCCTGGTCCGGCCGTCAGGAAGATGGACCTTCATGCTCCCTCGGGGTATATGCTGTGCGGCACGCTCGTATCTTCTCTCTCATGCTCGAGTACATTCTGCATGGTTCAGGTCTTCCTTCCGGTATGATTGTTTCTTCCCATCGCCTTCGTACCGTCCCCAGTCCCAGGGTTCGTCGAGGACTCTCACCTCGGCCGCGGCCACCCCCTCCACACTCATCACCTGTGCCCGCGCCTGCCCGGCGAGGTGGCTGACAAGCGGGCACGAGGGTGTGGTCAGCACCAGGTCGACCCGTACCGAGGCGCCGATGACGACGACCTCCTTGACCAGGCCGAGGGTGACGATGTCGGTCCCGACCTCGGGATCGATCACCTGTCTGAGCGCCGCCCATACCTCAGTATGGGAGATCCCCGGGTGTAGTTCTGTTGATTCTGCCGGCGACCCCGCACGGCGCTCGAGGGCGGCAAGACGATTTTCAAGACGGTTCTGGTCTTCAAGGAGCCTGCTGATCACCCTGAGCGCGGGGTCGGGGAGGTCGCCGTGGTCGAGGCGGTCTGAGGACGCACCTGACCTGGGCCCGGCGATCCTGGCAGGGACGCCGACGACGGTGGCGCCGGGCGGGACCGGGCGGACGACGACCGAACCGGCCCCGACCTTTGCCTCGCGCCCGACCGTGATCGGGCCCAGCACCATCGCCCCCGACCCCAGGACCGCGCCGTCCTCCACCGTGGGGTGACGTTTCCCCTTTGCAAGAGACGTGCCGCCAAGGACCACGCCCATGTAGATGAGCACGTCGTCGCCCACGCTGGCGGTCTCGCCGATCACCACGCCCGCACCATGGTCGATGAAGACCCGCCGCCCGATCGTCGCCCCGGGATGGATCTCGATCCCGGTGAACATCCGTGCGAGATGGGAGATGCACCTGGCCGCAAGGAAGAACCGGTGTTCCCAGAGGACGTGGGCGAACCGGTGGACCCAGAGGGCGTGGAGGCCCGGATAACAGAGAAGCACCTCCGGCACCGAGCGGGCGGCGGGGTCCTTTGCAAAGACGGTCCTGATATCTTCCCTGATCCTCACCGTCCCCGCCTCCTCTACTCCTCAAAGAGCGAGGTGCTCAGGTATCGCTCGCCGGTGTCGGGGAGGACGGCGACGATCACCTTTTCCCGGTTCTCGGGTCTGGCCGCGACCTGCAGGGCGGCATGCACGGCCGCACCGGAGGAGATACCGGCAAGGATCCCCTCCTCCCTGGCAAGACGGCGGGTCGTCGCGGCGGCGTCGGCACTTTTCACCGCCACCACCTCGTCGATGAGGTCGGTCCTCAGCACCTCGGGTACGAACCCGGCGCCGATCCCCTGGATCTGGTGCGGGCCCGGCGTCCCGCCCGTGAGGACCGCGGACTCTGCGGGTTCGACGGCGACCGCACGGAATGAAGGTTTTTTTCTCTTGAGGGCGGCGGCGATCCCGGTGAGCGTCCCCCCGGTCCCGACCCCGGCCACCACCATATCCACGGCGCCGCCGGTGTCTCGCCAGATCTCTTCTGCGGTCGTGTGCATGTGGGCGGCCGGGTTTGCAGGGTTTGCAAACTGTCCGGCAACGAGGTAGGCGCCGGGGTCAGAGGCTGCGAGCGCCTCGGCCTCTCTGACCGCCCCGGCCATCCCGTCTTCTCCGGCGGTGAGGACGATCTCTGCACCGAGGGCGGCCATCAGCCGCCGGCGTTCGATGCTCATCGTCTCCGGCATGAAGATGACCAGGCGGTAGCCCCTGGCCGCACAGACGCCGGCAAGCCCGATGCCGGTGTTCCCGCTCGTCGCCTCAAGGACCGTCACCCCCTTTCGAAGTCTCCCGGTCTGCTCCGCCTCCTCGATGATGGCCAGGGCGACCCGGTCTTTCACACTCCCCATCGGATTGAAGGACTCCACTTTGACCAGCACCTCAGCCTGGAGGCCGGCGGCCAATCTCTTCAGAGTGACCAGCGGGGTATGACCGATCGTCGCGGTGATGTCTGGATATATTGTCTTCATGGTGTGCTCACGTCCGGCTCCGGCCCGCATTCACAATTGTGAAAAGGTATTAACAATTGTGAATTATATGCCTTGCGGCCGGCACGGCACCGTCGCCGGTGCCTCCGCAACCACAACATTCACAACCACGCAACCCATTACCGGCACCAGTGGGAAGAGAGCGGGAAAGAATCGGGAGCAGGTGATAGGATGAACCAGACCATTCAGGACGAGATCGCACGCCTGAAGAGAGAGCAGGGCGCCGTGATCATCGCACACAATTATCAGATCCCCGAGGTCCAGGATATCGCCGACCTTGTCGGCGACTCCCTCGAACTTGCACGCGCCGCCGCCGGACTCGAAGAAGAGACGATCGTCTTCTGCGGTGTCGATTTCATGGCCGAGACCGCCGCGGTCCTCGCCCCCGAGAAACGGGTGCTCCTCCCTGCCGTCGACGCCCTCTGCCCGATGGCCCGGATGGTCACCGCAGGCGAGGTGCGGTCCCTCAGAGGACGGTACCCGGAGGCCGAGGTGGCCTGTTATGTGAACACCCCGGCAGAGGTGAAGGCCGAGAGCGACATCTGCTGCACCTCGGCCAATGCCGTGGCGGTGGTCGAGTCGCTGGACGCCGACCAGGTGATCTTCGTGCCCGACCGGAACCTCGGCCGGTACGTCGCACGCTTCACCGCCAAGGAGATCCTCCCCTGGGAGGGGTTCTGTTATGTTCACGACCGGATGACGGTCGAGGACATTGACCGGGCAAGGGAGACGCACCCCGACGCCGAGGTGCTCGTCCACCCCGAGTGCCGGCCAGAGGTGATCGATGCCGCCGACCATGTCTTCTCCACCTCAGGGATGGTCAGGCATGTCTGCTCGTCGCCGGGGGAGGAGTTCGTCATCGGGACCGAGAACGGGATCCTGTACCCGATGCAGAAGAAATGTCCGGGGAAGCGCTGTTACCCTCTCTCCGAGCAGGCCATCTGTGTCAATATGAAAAAGACCGACCTCCCCCTGGTCAGGAAAGCGCTGGAACGCCTGGAACCCAGGGTCACCGTCCCGCCTGAGATCGCCGACCGGGCGCGGGCGGCCATCGAACGGATGCTGGCACTGTGAAAACCGATCCCCCCGCCTCTCACCAGACCGCCAGCAGCACCACCGCCATCACTCCCATCCCGAGGACCAGGCCGTAGACCGCAAGGTGCGCCTCCCCGTACTCCCTGGCCGCGGGGAGAAGTTCGTCGACGGCGACAAAGACCATGATCCCCGCGACCGCGGCGAAGAGAATGCCGAGCACCGCACCGCTGAGATAAGGGAGGAGAACGAAAAGGGCAACCACCGCCCCGGCGGGCTCTGCAAGTCCTGAAAGAAGGGAGTACATGAAGGCCGTCCGCCTGTTCCCGGTCGCATAATAGATCGGCACCGAGACGGCGATACCTTCCGGGATGTTGTGGATGGCGATGGCGACGGCGATCGCCACCCCGATGTTGAGGTCGAGGAGAGCGCTGGAGAAGGTGGCCATCCCCTCGGGCATGTTGTGGATGGTGATCGCCGCGGCGGTAATGAGACCGGTGCGGTACAGCCCGTCCGACTCCCTGCACTTCCTCCCCTCGACTTCGCAGATCGCCTCGACTCTCCGCGCCTCGTGCGGGTTCTGCGGGTAGGGAACGACCCGGTCGATGAGGGCGATCACACCCACGCCGCCGAAGAACGCAGCGGTCGCGAGCGGCGGTCGCGAGCGGCGGCCCCGCCGTCTCCATGGCGCCGGCCAGGAGTTCGACAAAGGAGACATAGAGCATCACCCCGGCAGAGAACCCGAGGGCGGCCGAGAGAAAACGAGTGCTTGTCTGGCGGGTGAAGAAGGCCATCAGGCTCCCGACTCCGGTCGAGAGCCCGGCCACCAGGGTCAGCCCGAAGGCCACAAGGAAAGACGTCGGGTCGGTCATCATCTGGACGCCTCCTGATCGTCTGCCCTGTTCTAAAACTCACCGGTGGCGCTTCTCAAAATGGAACTTCTTGCAGAATGCGGAGAAACGCTCACGCGCGTCGAATGAGTTGTTTTTTCCATCCTTGAAAAATTCCACCAGCACCCCGATCTGTTCGATGGTCTCGGGATGGAGTTCGTGTTCCATGAAACAGGCGTCTTTGTCGGCGACCATTTCAGGCACCTCGATGAGCATCAGGAAGGACTTGAGGGTGTCGTGCCTGGACTTGATCACCCAGGCGACCTTCTCCCCCTCAGGCTTGAGCGTCACTCCCTCGTAGCGCCTGTACTCGACCAGATCCATCCGGTCGAGTTTCTGGAACATCTCCACCACGCTTGAGGGACTGATCTCGAGTTCGCCGGCGACGTCCTTGGTCCTGGCATAGCCTTTCTCAAGAGAGACATTGAGGATGGCCTCAAGATAATCTTCAGCTTTTCTGGTGAGGGCGGTCACGCCGTGTACCTTTACCATGCTTCATCAAAAAGGTTGTTCAGGCCCCCTGCCTCTGGTCGAGGAGGAGCCAGGCGACAATGAGCGTGAAGGGAAGGAGGAGGATCGCCGGAGCGTACGGGGGTGCGAACCCTCCGATGAACCCTCCGAGCGAGTTGAAGAAGGCCTCGCTTTCCTCTCCCGCCGGGATGCCGCTGCAGATCATACCGAAGATGTCGCATCCGGCGATCAGCCAGACCATGATCACGCCCAGCACCGCGGTGGCACGCTGGTCGAGGTCGCCGAGGGAGCGGGCGCCTGCAAGCATGAGCACCCCGCCAAGGACGACGACCAGGCCGCCCCAGGCCCAGCGGAAGAAGTCGTCGCCGGTGATCTCAAGGATGCCGATACTGATCGGCCCGGTGCTGCCCGCCCAGACAAGGACGTCGGCAAGGCCGAGGACAAGGGCGGCCGCCCCGACGAGGGCGGCACTGATGGATGCAATGGTATATGATGTCTTCATTTATGCCACCCCCAGGAGGATGCCGATGCCGTGGATCACTCCGCCATAGACGAATACGACCACGACAAGGGCCGCAATGGCGGCCAGGAGCTGCTTCCAGCCTTCACGGAGCATGACCACAAAAGTGGCCACGCACGGGAAGTAGATGGATACCAGGACGACCGAGGTGATCATCTGGTACGGGGTCATGGCGATGGTGGAGAGTTGTGCGACCGCGAGATCCTTTCTGAGGAAGGCGGCGATCAGCGGCCCGACTGTCTCGGACGGCACCCCGAACCAGGTGACAAAGATGGGTGCCAGCGCCGTGGCAAGTGCCTGGATGACGCCGAGAAGATACAGGACGTTGACGATGAGGATACCGAACAGGACAAAGGGTACCGCTTCCTTGAGGAACCCTTTCGTCCGGTTCCAGAGTTTCTTCGCCACATTCTCGCGGACCGGCCACCGGTACGGCGGGACGTCGATGAGGATCTCTGGATTCTCCCCTGGTATCAAGCGGTCGAGGAGGAACCCGAAGACCGCAAAACCGGCGAGCAGATACAGGATCACCCAGCCCACCGATTCGGGGATGACGGCGAGCATGATCCCGAGCTGCGCCCCGCACGGGACGAAGATCGCGAGGAGCGTCATCATCAGGAACCGCTGTTTTTTCGTCTCCAGCACCCTGGTTGCCGTGACGGCCGGGACATTGCACCCGAGGCCCAGGATCGTCGGGACGATCGCATACCCGTGAAGCCCGATCTTGTGGAGGAAGGTGTCGGCGAGGACGGCAAGCCGCGGCAGATACCCTGAGTCCTCAAGGAGGGTCATGGTCAGGTAGAAGATGAGCACCGCCGGGAGGACGACTCCGATAGAAACGAAGAGCCCTGAACTCAGTACTCCAAAGGCCTCAAAACAGTTGTCCGCGAGCGGGTCGCCGACAAAGAGGAAGTAGAGGACACTGTTCGGATCCGGCCAGGCACTCTGGAGCCACGGAAGCCAGTGGTTGTCGAAGAGTTTGACCATGAAACCGTCGGTGACCAGGTCGCCGGCGAACGAAGAGAAGATGCTCCAGAAGGCATACAGGACGGCGAGGGCGACCGGCAGGCCGGTGAGCGGTTTGACGGTGAGGTCGCCGAGGGCGTCGGCAAGGCTGCGCTGTGAGGTGCCGGTGGAGACGACCTTGCTGGCGACCCGTTCGACGATCTCCCAGCGTTGGTCTGAGGTGAGTTCCATCAGTGGCACCCCCCGCACCCGGCGCAACCCCCACACCCGCTCATACGGGCGGTCTCAGGGGATGACCCGTTCGATCGTGCGGCGATGCCGTCGATGTCGCCGGGTTGGGCCTTTCTGAGCATGGCGGCCAGGTCTCTGATCCCCTCGCCCATGGTGGCGGAGGTCTGGACGACCGGAACCCCGAGAAGGTTCTGCAGGCGCCGGGCGTCGATTTTGATCGATTTTGCACGGGCGGCGTCCATCATATTGAGGACGATCAAGACCGGTGCACTCCGCTCCATCACCTCAAGGCTGAGGTAAAGTCCGCGCTCCAGGCGGGTGGCGTCGAGGACAAGGAGCACGACGGCATCCGGGTGTTCGTCCAGGATACGGACGGCCACTTCTTCGGCGGCGTCCCTCGGTTCAAGCGAGTACGCGCCCGGCACGTCGATGACCTCATAGGTCGTGCCGCTGTCGATGAGGTTGCCCCTGGTGACGTCGACGGTCGTGCCCGGATAATTGGAGACAACCGCCTGGGCCCCGGTGAGTCGGTTGAAGAGGGCGCTCTTGCCGACATTGGGGTTGCCGACCATCAGGACCGTCTGGGGGTCGGGGCTCTTTTTATTCGTCATGTTCTATGCTCCGTAAAAATCTCATTCTGATTCTACCATAACACGGGCCGCGATCTCAAGGCCCATGGCGACCTCGACCCCGTCTGCAAGGACAACCACCGGCCCCTTGATCGGTTGCCTGGTGATCATCTTCAGGGGCTTTCCTTTTCTGATGCCAAGGCAGTTTAAATCGTGACGGGAACCAAGGAGTTCGGTGACAACCCCGGTCTCGCCATATTTCATCTGGGTCAATGATTTCTGTGTCATACAACCTCTCAACAACAATCTGTGATGCCATTCTCCTGCCAAGCACGACCTCTCCGCCACCACTCTGGAGGACGACGGGACCGAAGGTGCAGGAGACCATGGTGACGATACGGCCTATCTGCACCCCGCGGAGGGCGAGGTGCTGGTTGAGGCCGTCCCGACCGTGGATGTCGATGATCCGTGCACGGTCACCGGATTTGAGTTCAATCAGCTGCATGCAGGCTGTTCCTCATGTAAAGAATTGAAGTTTCGATTGATATGAGGACTCCCCGAAAGATCTTCGGGATTTTCGGGCATTCGGAAGAAGTTTCGGATCGGGACGATTTTCCGAAGTGGAGGTATCGGAGAGAGCATCGGTACGACCCACCCTCGAATCCGGCTAGATTGTCCCTGGTTTCAAGGACAAAGCCCCTGATCGAGGGACATTCCGGGCTTCTATTCCGATCGAACTATAGGAATGTTTTTTCGTGCAACGCGGCGAGGGAACCAGGTTTCTCCCGCCCCCCTGAGCCCCGGCATGACTGCAAGCAATGCAAAACCTCATGGCCACCCGGTATCGCCAGCGAGAGAGGCGAAACAGGAGACAGGATTCCGGGCGGATTTCTGGTGGGTCGGTCCCGTTGAATCCTCATGCTTTTGTCGGGTTGGACTCTTTGATAAGTCGCCTTCCCCCTTCTGCTCCGCCGGGAAAGCAACATCAAAGGTTCTTGAACCGGTCTTTCCGTCTCCGGCTTTATCCTGGTGCCGGGTATGAGCGGAGCAAGCATGGAAACACGGATAATCGAAGACTAGAGATCGAATCTTTCAGCACGAGAAACAGGACAAAAGGTGTGTCGACCGGGGGAACCGGTCGAGGAAAAATGAGTTCCTTCCCTCTCAGATCCTATATTGGTGCGTGGAATCGCTGGAGGGCGACGAAATTTGGCAATTTTTTCGGATATGATTCCGGACACATCCTCCCCAACCAGGTGCCCGGAGATAGTATGGTGGGTTTTTCCCCTGGAATGCACAAGGAACCTGTGTGTTTGCATGGCCGGGACAGATAGGTACTACCGTCCCGCGGTGTCGGTCACATACGCTCACCCCCTCCGGGCGGAGGCACTCGTTCCTGTGCCTTTCCCCCAATACGTGATTGCCTGAAGATGGCCCTGAGGCCTTCCGGGAGATCATTGAGATCTTTTATGCCTCTGACCGAGGCGACGACGCTCATATGTCGACCCCCCGGCGTGCATTTTTTCTGCTCGTGCCTATCCTTCCAGGCCGGTATGGTGCTGATTTCATAAGCCTCTGTATCTATGGTCGGCCATTCGGGGCTGATGTACCCTCCCCTAAGAATGTTTGGAAAAACGGTGGCGGTGAAATTCCTTTGAGGATTTTCATGAAAACCCAATTTTTTGACAGTGGAGAATTCCTATCCGGCAGGTGGGCCGCGAGGCGGCCGGCCCCCACATCCCCGGGGAGGAGGTTTCTAAAGGGCCGAATTTTCCAAAAAATCTTTGGAATTCTTATATCTGATCCGAAACTCTCTACCTTATCTGTTCATCCAGAACAAAGGCCCGTTATGGACTCCCTGTCCACGCCCTCATGAACTCCCACCATACGGAGAATAATAGAATCATGCCAGCACCACAGACTGCCGCACTGTTCAAGAAAGTCGACACACTGCTCGACGCCATCAGCCCGAACCATGACAAGATGCTCCTCCGGGTCATTGCCGCACTTGTCCCGGTTCTCTGTTTTGCCGGGGACCAGGTCTTTGGCTCTCCGGTTCTCGCCTCGATCGGGGTGGTCACCTATCTCTTCTGCCTGCTGCTGTACGCCGAAGGGCTGCTCAGGACCATTGTCCTGATGCACCGCGTCAGCGCCGAACTCCTCATCGTTGCCGTGATGACCGTCACCTTCCTCGACGGTCAACCCCTGAGCGGGGCGCTGGTCGCCTGGGTCGTCGGGCTCGGCCTCTTCATCGCCACCACCATCATCAGGAAGAACCGCGAGCGTATCGAAGGGCTGGTGAAAGAGGGGAAACCGACGGCACGGGTGCTTGACGGCGGCACCGTCAGGGAAGTCGGGGTGCACGAGGTCTCTGCCGGAGACCTGGTGATCGTCCCGAAGGGATCGACGATCCCGGTCGACGGTGTGGTTACTGAGGGGCACTCGTCGGTCGACGAGTCCGCGGTCACCGGCGAGCCTTACCCTGTTTTCAAGCAGGCAGGAAGCCAGGTCACTTCAGGCACGCTCAATCTCTCGGCACCCCTCCATGTCAGAGCGACGCGGGACGGGGACGACACCTATCTTGCGGTGGTCACCCGGGAGATCGAGGCGAGTCTTGCAGAGAAATCACAGACCCAGCGGCAGGCCGAGACGATCGTTCAGGTCTTTCTCATCGGGGTGACCGCGTATGCGGGGCTTCTGTACCTCGTCACCGGCAACCTCCACCTGCCGGCCACCGCCCTCTCGGTGGCCTGCCCCTGCGCCTGGGCGCTGGCCACCCCCGCCGCCTTCGCCGCGACGATCGGCCGCCTTGGTCGGGAGCATGTCCTCACCAGGGGCGGCGAACCTCTTGAGCGACTCGTCGGGGCCGAGACCCTGGTGACCGATAAGACCGGCACCCTCACGAGGGCCGAACCCGAGGTGGGAGAGATCGTCATACTCAATGGTGCCGACAGGAAGGAGGTGCTGAGGTCTGCTGCCGCCGTCGAGGCCAGATTCTCGCATCCGATCGCTACGGCGATCACGGCATATGCCGTTTCGCAAGGGATCGGTGCGCTGCCTGAGGTGACAGAGAGCGAAGATCTCCCCGGCCAGGGGGTGCGGGCGGTTATCGACGGGAAATCGATCTTTGTCGGGAGCGGCGAGACCATCCGGGCGGCAGGCGTCACCCTTCCGGCCGTGCACTATGAGGGGCGGGCGGTCTGGCTCGCCGTCGAGAACGATCCGTGCGGAGTCTTTGTCATCAGGGATGCCCTGCCCGAAGCGGTGGAAGGGTTTGCCGACGCCGTGCGGGCGTGCGGGATCAATCGGGTGGTGCTGGCCACCGGCGATCAGGAAGAGGGGGAGGCGCAACGGGTTACCGCCGCGATCGGTGCCGACGAGTACCATGCCGGGTGCAGACCTGAGGACAAGACCGCGCTGGTGAAGGGATTCCAGAACGGCGGGCGCGTGGTGATGGTCGGCGACGGGGTGAACGACGCCCCGGCCCTTGCGGTGGCGGACGTCGGGATCGCGATCGGCGGCCACCGCAACCCCGGTCTTGTCGTGCGGTCGGCCGAGATCGTCGTCCTGGGCGACGACCCGGCCGCAGTCCCTGGCATCCTTGCGGCCGGGAAGGCGATGAAACAGGTGATCAGGCAGAACTATGCCTGGGCGGTGGGGTTCAACACCGTCGGCCTCGCCCTTGCGACCGCCGGGCTGCTCAACCCGATCCTGGCCGCCGTCCTCCACCATATCAGTTCGGTCTTTGTCGTGGCCAATGCCGCAAGGCTATACTTCGGCCGGGGGGGCGACCCCAAAAGACCACATAATGGCCCTTGATGCTAATTTTAAGTCCATATGACTGCGAAATTTTTCGCACCCAAGGGATCTTATTTTTACCCTGTGGTTTCATCTCTATGCATGCGACCCATGAAGAAGAACACTGCGCGACGCACCCTCCCCCTCCTGGGTGTGGCCGCCGTCCTCGCCGCCTGTCTTCTTGCCGCCGGATGCACGGGGCAGACGCCTGACGGGACGGACAATGAAACCGTGCAGGGGATCGATCTGAACGGCACCGCCTGGGATCTTGTTTCGTACGCACAGAACGGTTCGATGAAGAACACCCTCGAAGGAACCACGGTCTCCCTTGAGTTCGGTGAGAACAACACGGCCGGCGGCTCTGCCGGGTGCAACCATTACTCCGCCTCGTACACGCTGAACGGTAAAACGATCACCTTCGGCCCCGCGATCTCGACGCAGATGTATTGCATGAAACCGGGTGTGATGGAGCAGGAGAGCGCGTACCTCCGACTCCTCGACACGGTGAAATCCTATGAGGTCAGGGACGAGACCCTGACATTCTTCGACGAGAACGGCGCTGCCGTCCTGGTCTTCGCGAAGCATCTCCCTCCCGAGCCCGAACCGCTCGTCGGGACAGACTGGGAACTCCGGTGGTACCATGACAAAGAGGCGATCGTCTCTGTCATCTCAGGCACGACCATCACCGCCGTCTTCGACGAGGACGGTAAGGTCGCCGGTTCTGCCGGGTGCAACCGCTACTTTGCCTCGTACACGGTGAACGGCACGGAGATGACCATCGGCCCCGCAGGTTCGACGTTGATGGCCTGTATTGACGAAGACGTCATGAAGCAGGAGAGTACCTATCTCGGACTCCTGAGCACAGTGAAGACCTTCGCGATCGAGGGTGAGACGCTGACCTTCTTCGACGAGAACGGGACAAAGATCCTTGTGTTCGAGAAGGCCGTCCCTCCGCAGCCCGAACCCCTTGTCGGGACAAACTGGACCCTTGAGTCCTACCACACCGGTGACGCCATTGTTTCGGTCATCGCCGGCACCGAGATAACGGCAGTCTTCGACGAAGACGGAAAAGTTGCCGGCTCGGCCGGGTGCAACCGGTACTTCGCCTCATACGAGGTGAACGGCACTGAGATGACCGTCGGCCCTGCGGGTTCGACCCTCATGGCATGTCCTGACGAGGACGTCATGAAGCAGGAGAACACCTTCCTCAGCCTCCTCGGGACGGTGAAGTCCTTTGCGATCGAGGGCGACCGCCTCTCGTTCATGGACGAGAACGGCACGGCGGTCCTGGTCTTTGTGAAGACAGAGGGCCCCACGGCCCTGCCCCTTGTCGGCACCACCTGGGTGCTTGACACCTACCACCTCGGAGACATCGCGGTGCGAGTCATTGAAGGGACCGAGATCACTGCAGTCTTCGGGGAAGACGGGAAACTCACCGGCTCTGGCGGGTGCAACAACTACTTCGCGACCTACAACCTCTCGGGGTCGTCCCTGGAGATCGGCCCGGCGGGGTCCACGAAGATGATCTGCGCTGAGCCCGAGGGGATCATGAAGCAGGAGGAGACATACCTGTCGATCCTCAAGGCCGTGAAGGGCTACGAGATCGAAGGGAACCAGTTGAAGTTGCTCGACATGAACGGCTGGCGGATCCTTCTCTTCAATGCGAAGGTCTGAAGAATTTTTTCTCTCTCTCTCTTTTTTTGGTTTTGTAGAAATCATCTTGATAACACTCTGTGGTGGGGGACGTGACGGTCGACGATCTCCAAACTTCTCGACTGCTTGAAGGTCAGAGATCATCTTAAGTTCGCTGGCGCTCGCACCTCACTACACGATAGGTCAAGGATGGCAACCCCCCTCTTCCTGTTTGTCCATTGTGCCTTCTCGACTCATCGTCATCCTGGGGGTTCGGGAGATGCGAGCGTCAGCGAGCTTGAGAATATTTTGAATTTTCGCTGTGCGAGTGAGAACGAGCGTGAGATACACGGAATATTTCGATGACGACCGAAGGAAGTCGAGAAGAGAGAGTCTTCGAGGAGTCCCCGGCCCGAAGAGTTGGTGAGACAATAGAGTCACGGTCACCCAAGAGTTGGTGAGGGTTCGTTGGATCCACCGTCTATAACCCTCTCATATCCGACAACGGGGACCATGGGCCTTTCGGCCCCTGGTCCCTTCATCGTGAAGATTGGTCAAAGGCGGCAGCAGTCGATTAAAATGATAGCATTGGATCCCTCTCTTTGTGATCCTCGAACAATCGCCCTGGCGGGGGTCCGGGGACGACACGCCCCCGGCGAGAGACAAGCAATACACTCCCCGCACCAACTCCATCACCCTCTCTGATCACCCCAAAACGGGATTCATGAGCCTCCGGCCCATGAACCCCCTCATCATGAAGATATGTCGAGAACCGCAAGCAGCCAGAACAATGATAGAATAAAAATCGGCTCTGTAGAAAACCTCACCATTTCTTGGTTTAAGCATGATTCAGCCGCCTTCGTCCATGCTTGTGCCGGGGGCAGCGCCCCCGGCATGGTGGTGTGGGAAGGCACGTCGATCTGATCAGCCGCCCCCCATCGTCGAACCTTCACCGCCGTCTCGCACCGGGGGGCGGCCAGCCCCCCGGACCCCCCACGAACCGAAGATAGGCAGGGGCGGCGATGGAGTGAGGTCTCCACCAGTTCTTCTATCTTGAAAAGAGAGCGATCAAGCGGCGAGAAATTTTCATCCCGTATGCTTGAACCCCACGTTCATGCCCGATTCTACAGAGCCAAAAAATCTTACAGGATCACCTGGTCTGCAATCCTCGACCTATCATCGTTCTGAGGATCCATGGGATGCGAGCGTCAGCAAACTTGAGAATATCTGTGATTTTCGAGATCTGAGCGGATCGAACATGAGATGATTCGTAGGGTCTTCGAAGAACCTCCTACGAGAAGAACCGGGAAGGCGGATGAGTCACGCGTGCATCAAGAATTAGTGAAAATATCTACAGAACCAAAATAAATGAGTGAAAAAAAGTGACCATGACCCCAGTGTTCACCTGAAATCATTTTGGGAGTGCTCAACGAGGGGATCGCCCCCTCTGTTTTGATTCATTCTGCACGTGACCACTCAGAATATATGCTCGGGCTCAAGGTACCCGGATGAGTAGACCACACCGGTCTTGACATCAGAGAGGGTATACTCACTGCCGCCGTTGATATCGATCGCACCACTGGACCATGTATCGGTCGGATTATCTGGGTCTCCGCGATCACAGCGGAAGCCGAGTGTTGCTGGCGATCCCGGAGAGAAATATTCGCAATAGATAATGAATTGCTCCCCTGGTTCCACGATCGGGTCTTTCAGTTCCTCAAGAGTCAGGCCGCTGCCAAATTTCTGCATCCGATAGCCTGTTGCTTCCTTAGGGAGTGTAATACTATATTTTCCTTTACCACTCTGGTATCCGCTGTCCTCGACATAGATGAGGCTGACAGGGTCATTATAGGTCAGAGTAAATGTTCCCTGTGTGCCACCACTCCACTGCGTAAAGCCCAAACCTGTCATATAGTATTTCAGGTTCCTGAGGTCCAGAGTGCCACCGCCAGCGTTTTTAAAAACAATCCCTATCTGTGCATATGTCCATCGAGGAGGGTGTGATACATCCTTATATCCTCCGGAAGACACGCCGACCAGTTCCACCTGGGCGTCTGATCCCGTCTCGACCTCGCTGGTAAGCGAGGTTGCAAGGGAACTGACCACCGCCGCAATGATGATCGTCACGACGAGCATCAGCATCACCCCGACGACCGGTGAGACCGCATGCTCCCATTCTTGCATCTTTTTCATCACCATGTCGCCACCACATCCTGGTCATACACCGTCTGACCGCTTGGTGTGTGGACGATTGTTATATGGACAACCGACCCCTCCTGGAAACCATATGCCGTCCGGTCGGTCACATCGAACCCAAGGAACGCGTTCCTGTCCTTGAACCAGTACGGTTCGCCCGCTTTGAACAGGCAGGTTCCAAAGCACGGGGGATTGCCAACCATACCATTGCCAGGCACAAGACAGTTCATGGCCGAATCTGGAAGAAGACAATAGCCATTCACCTGGGGAACGAATGGATTGGAGTTCTCGTCCCACACATCATCCTGACCGATCGCACCGTCCAGCGTGTGCTTGATGACCTTGCCGGCATTCTTCAGAGGAACCCCGTTATAAGTCTCGGGGACCGTGTAGGTGGTGATGATCTGGAGGTCTGCTGAACTGAGCGTGTCTCCAGAGACCATGGTCAGCACCACGCACTCTGGGGCAGGACCGGGCGCATTAGATTTCACCCCATTCCCAACTTCATCTCCAGCACGGATGCTGATGTCGAATGCCGTCGTCGGTGCCGGTTCGGCCGAATCACTCAGGCCACCTGAAAAACTGCTGACCAGCGCGGCGACGATGATCGTCACGACAAGCATGAGCATCACCCCGATCACCGGCGAGACCGCACTCTCTCTTTCGATGAAAAAGGAGAAGGGACTCTCCGTTTCAGGGCTTATTCTCTCTCTGCACATTGTCATTCACCTATTCTGAAACGCAAATCACCGCAGGATCAGCGTACCCTTCTGGATGGGCTTGCCGCTCAACTGATTGGTGATCGTATACTCGAAGGGCACATCGGCCTGTACCTTGAAGATACCGCCTGTATCTTCAGGAGACCAGGTAAGGAACCGGCCTTTTACCACGGTTTTGTCGGTGGATTGAGTGCTGTCATAACAGTCATCTGCAACGATCATGAACGAGTCGCCGACGGTGATCAGTTCATCGCCGCCTCCAGGGAGTGCGAAATAGGTTTCCTTCTCTTCGGAATCTTTCACGAGTGTCAGTTTCGATTTGTCGACCGCTGTTGAGGTGCTGTTGAGGTGCGTCTTCATATTGAAGTTCATCACGCTGTCCCCGTTTTTCAACTGGACCGTAATATCCCGCAGCGAGAAAGAATCCCCACCTGAGAGACGGAACTTAATGCCATTGTTTGGCTTATCGGAATGATCGGGAACGTCATTCGTTTTGTCGGTATCCGTAATGCTGCAGGTGTAAGAAGTAGAGAGCGAGACCTGCGGTGCAAGCGTCTGGTCCTGTGAAACACTGCCTGAGAATGCACTCACCATGGCGGCGATGATGATCGTCACCACGAGCATCAACATAACGCCGACGACCGGAGAGATCGCATCGTCCTCTTTTCTGTTGATTCCAATCATTGTACAACCACCCTGCTGCTGAAAAAGCTCTTCTGGCTTGGGAGATGGATGATCTCGAAGTCAACCGCAGACCCTCTCCCAAAACCATATTCATTACGCTTCTCTGGTGTCGAGATGTCAAAGCCGAGCACCGTGCTTGTGCCTTTAGACCCTCCCGTGCTCATGACATCGCCTGAGGAGAAGGTGTACTCCCCGAAGTTCGTCTCATCGTCTCCGGGTGTGCCGCACGCGACATCATTCAGGTACGGGATCTTTACAGAGGAGATCTCCTCGCCATGGATGATCATCCCTCTCACAGCCTTTGTCGAGGATGTCACCTCACCGCGCTGCATGGTCTTGTGTGTCGATGCTGGCGGCGTGTAATAACTGACTATCCGCAGGTCGGACGTTGGGATACTGCTGCCCCCGTGGTGTTCGATCAGCATGACATACTGGTCTTTGTGGTCCCCTCCGTCGGAGATCATTTTTACGTCGATGGCGGCTGAGGGGGCGGTCTCGGTGTTCCCAAAGGCGTCGCCGGCGAACGCCGAGACAAATGCGGCGATGATTATCGTCACCACGAGCATCAGCATCACGCCGATGACCGGGGATACTGCGTCGGATTTCTCAGAACTCATTTTATCTCTCTTCCAGATCTGCCTGTTCATAACACACTTCCTACAAGAGTACCGGAGGAAATGACCGCTCCTGTGTTCTTATCGCTGAGCGTGTACGTTGTCCTGCTGCTCACCTCGAACTCACCGCTGGTGTATGGTGAGCCCTCCATGCCGCGGTCGGAGACGTACGCCACACGCCCGTACTTGCTCTTACCGTCCTCGATGAAGCGGTCCGCGTGGATCACGAACCTGTCCCCGGCCTTGATTTTCGAATTGGCAACAGTCGTGGCATAAGATGCATCATTCGTAGCCTTGCCATCTTTATCTACAATGCCGATCTTTTTCATGCGATACGTGAAATCAGACAAGAGACGGGCCTCATCTGGCACGGGGATATCAAGATACTTCGAGGAGGGGGCATCGGTGTAGGAGATCGAGACCTCGTCCCCCCCTGACAGGGTCGACTTCAGGTGAAGGTTCATATCTGACAACAGTAACGTCTCTCCTCCCTTGTTCTCGAATACCAGACCAATCTCCCCAAGACTCCCGCTCTGCCCTGTGAGCACCCCGACATACTCGACCAGGGTGCCTGGTGCTGCGTCGGTGTCCGAGACAAAACCGGTAGAAAATACGCTCACCGTTGCGGCGATGATGATCGTCACCACAACCATCAGCATCACGCCAACGACCGGGGAGACTGCATCGTCATTCCTTGAATTTACCACGGTACAATCACGTCCTTATCAAAGAGGACCTTCCCGTTGCCGGTGTGGACGATCATGACGTTCACCGTAACCCCTTCCCCAAATCCATACTTGCTATACACGCCTGTTTCAAATCCGAGGAAGTTGTCACGGTTGAAGGTGAGGCGTCCGCCCGGCACAAGAGTGGCCGTCCCGAAGGTCTTCTCCGCAGTTCTCGTGGACACGATGCTGTCGTCGTTGGTCACCTGCGGCGTAAACGGATATCCAGGAACTTCGGTATCAATGGCGTTCTCCTTGACCGGGGCAAGCGATCCGTCGATGGTGTGTTTGATGAGACACCCACTTTTCTCCAGTTCACTGGAGCCCCACTTTTCGGGAACAGTAAAAGAACTGACGATCTTGAGGTCTTTTGTCGCCAGAGAATCGCCGCCAAGATGTTCGATCGTCACGTTCTTCTCGTTCGGCCCGGCAAACATCTTGATATCCAGCGTTGCCACCGGCGCCTTCTCACTGGTAGACCCCAGGCCCCCGGCAAAACTGCTGACGATCGCGGCAATGATGATCGTCACGACAAGCATCAGCATCACCCCGACGACCGGGGAGACCGCATCGTCCCCTGCGCCGGAGTCCGGTTTTTTTCTGCCCCGTAATGGGGGTGTACATATCCAGGATTGTAAAATCATGGCGTCGCTTCTCCATAAACAAATTAATCCAAACTATGACAATAAATTTGTATTATGATATTTCGTAATTTGATATTTAAACTTTCTTACGGCTTATCGTAGCATATGGGTTGTTTTCTTAAAATAATGCTCTGCAATCTCGCCTATCGGGGTTGCATGCCGACACTGCATTGCGATCAAATAAAATAGCGATAAAGCAAACATTTTTGATATGGCGGCCAATCTCCGCCTCATGGAGTCTCACGATTATGAATCAATATCGGATCATAGCAGTCCTGTGTATGGCGCTCCTTCTCCTGGCTACAGCCACTGCAATCACTTCAGCGCGTTTCTCAACCCCTGAGGGGCCCAACGCAGGGATAAGTCCTGGAGATACCATTTTTATAGGGGAAAGAGAGGTAAATTTCTCGGCCTATTCTGACTCCACAAAAGGAGATCCGGTGCGGATCGTAAGAATTGACGAGTCCGGACAGCAGGTCGACCCGATTGCGATCACCGACAATGTCGCAAACTACATCCGCGGGAAACCAGGGCAGTATTACCCTGTTTACAGCGATGGAAACCGCAGTGAGAGCAGGTACTGCCTGATACAGAATGCTGCCGACAGCCTGGGGCAGATGATGATACGCACGGTCGGGACAGATATCAAGCCTGATACCAACCCCAGCCGGCAGGATGCCATCCCCTACCGGATGGGCATACAGTTCCAGATACCTGACCATAACCTCCCCCTCAATCAGTTTCAAGATTCATCATGGTATGAGTACGAACTGCAGGGCAATATCAGAACACACAGCATAATCAACACCGCTGGAAGTACGGTCTCTCTCGAAGACCTCGCCGCAAACCCTGCAGTACCAGACAATAATTATGTGTTCCGTCTCTCCGATCAGAGAGCAATCTCTCCTGGCAGCGACGCAACGATGGTGTTCAGGATGACCCTGAATGACCTGAACTATGAACTGCCGTATTCATTCAGGGTACAGGACTACCCGCTTACCCTTCAACTCTCTGAGAGTTCGGTGCAGCGTAACGACGACCTCATACTCACCGTCAAGGGCATGCCCTTCATGCAGTACGACCTCAGCCTGCCTGTTCCCGAGAATGGAGAAGACTTCCCGTTCTTCGACGGGGGCGGATGGGACGAGCCAAAGATCTCGGACTATCACGTGCGTGCCCACCCGGGGTGGGACGGAGAGGTGCGGCTGAACATCCATATTCCAAAAGGCGCTCAGCCCACCAGTTATACCGTCTCCGCGACCGGCCCCGGCACCGTCCAGCCGGTGACGGCGACCTTCTACATCGACCAGAAGGCCATAAGCCTGATCTTTGATGAGCCCGACCAGAACCAGTACGCCATCGGAGATATCATCGAATTATCAGGGACCCTGAAAAATATCGACAAAACATCTGCAACAAAGCTCATTCCGATCTATCTCTCAGTCACAGGGCCTAACCTGCCCCCGAACGGTGCCCCTCTCACTGATCCGTCACAGGAAGTGGTAGACGGCGTCCCGGATTCGTTCACCGTCACCTCGTACAATCCGGTCTTTGGAATATGGAGTTACAACTGGGAGACCTCGAAGTTCTCCTGCGATGAAGGGACCTACACCGTCCACGCCAACCTCCAGCCGATCGGGTATCAGAAGAGCAGTTATCCTGGTGCTCCAGGGTCCATCGACGGCGAAGTCCCCCCCTCGTGGGAGTATGAACTGAGCAGCCCGACCCTTCACGCGAAGTTCGACGAGAATACCGGGGGAGTCTTTGCCCGCGGGGATTATCTCTATTCCTGGTGGTATGCCAGGGGGAGCCCGGGCAACACCGGGATGACAAGTTCCACCGGTCACATGAAGTGGTACATCTTCGGCCCCAACTTCAGGTATGCCGACTTCAACCCCAGGTTCCCGCTCGGTGACAAAGAAGAAAAAGGTTCATACGGCATTACCCACTCGCGCAACTTCACCTATGACCTCTCCCCGGGGAACTACTTCATCGTCTACCAGCACCCGGGACATGACGGCCAGTTCGGCCTCCTGCCAGAGAATAGCCTCTTTTTCAGGGGCAATCTGAGAGAATTATTCGATGTGAATAATGGAAACGTGCTCGTCGACCTCGGGAGACTTGATGCGAAAAACGCCGCCGACGCCATGGTGAAGGCGCTGGACTCGCCGAACATCGACGACACCTTCGTGATGGACACCTTTACCGTCGAAGATCCCCTGATCCGGATCCGGCCGCCTGGCGACCTGGTCGTCGGTGATAAAATGGTCGTCGAAGGAAACACCAACCTTGCCGGAAAGGGAACAACCGCCGACGGCACAAATGTTGCCGACAAATTAACCCTGAAGATTACTGCGCTTGATCTCTATGATTCAGGCAAGGCAAATACCGTCATGAAGATCCCGGTCGACTACACGACTCCAGGGAAGTATGACTCCTCCAGCGGACTCCGTCCGTTCTCCTACGACCCGGTCGACACCAGTTCATGGTACCCGGGAAAGTACGAGATCACCGTTCAGTGCAAGGATGTCAAGTACAAAAGTACCACCACCTTTGAACTCCTTCGAGAGGGAAGCCAGAGGACTATCTCAGTGAGCGAACCCGAGCAGGATCCATCCATTCCCGTCACCTCTGCACCAACCTTCACTCCCGACCCGGGCCTCACCCCTGCCCACGTCGACGAGACCACGCCCATACCCATGACCACCCGGTCTCCTGGTTTTGAAGCATACCTCGCGGTTGCCGCAGTCATCGGGGCGCTTGTCGTGAGGAGGAGATAAACGTGGACCTCACCTTCGACGAGTCGCTGTTCAAGAAAGTCATCGCCGTTCTTGTGATAGCAATTATTATCGTCGGCGCCATCGCCACCCTCAAATTTACCGGTCTTCTCGGTGACGACGGCGACGGCCCCCTCGGTCCAGGTCAGGTTCCTTCGACCCCTGAACTCGACGAACCCGACTTCGAAGAGCAGGAGAGACAGGTCGCCGGACCAAAGTCCTATAACTGGACCTATCGCGGGACCCAGATGGAGATGGACCTCTTCATCTCCAACGCCACCTACCAGCACTTTGTATCTTCGTCGTACGGGACCTATGAAGACAAACCACAGCGCATGGCAGAATACGTCGTGACCGACGGCGATGACGGGGTCGTCGGCACGATCGCAGAATGGTTCCTCACCACCTCTCTGGCCGCGGGCTACGGGGACCGCGACACCGTTGGCAATGTCCTCGCCTTTGTGGAGAACCTCACATACACCACGGACGAAGAACGCCGGCAGACCGGAGCGTACCCGAACTACCCGGCCATCACTCTTGCTACCCAGGAAGGGGACAGCGAGGACCACACCATCCTTGCCGCCGCCATCCTCCATCAGATGGGGTACGGTGTCTCCCTCCTCTATTATCCCGCACAACTCGACCGGCGCATGATCATCCCCGAGGCCACCGCACTCGGCATCGTCAGCGACGGTGCCCTTCCGGGACGGACTTACGGGGCCGTTGCGGAAACTCCGGCGGGCAAGTTTGTCTACGACGCCAGGAACAAGACCGCTCTCACCCCCCTCCCCGAAGGGTGCGATGTAGGATCCGGGTGGTACTCGGGCGACGCCGTCTGGCACAACGCCACCTCCTCAGGTTCCCTTGACGATGTACGCTACTACCCGGCAAACCGAACCTTCGTCACCTGGACAGACCTGCCTGACGTCGATACTATCGTCATAGAGAACGCCGTCTGGAACCAACCGCTCCTCATCACCGCGGCCTGGACCGTGAACACCACGGAGAAAGGCATTCCCCGCGGCGCATACGACGGGATGGAGCCGTTCTTCAACGGCGGCGACGGCCTCTGGCAGGGCTGGACCGTCTCGCGGGACGACCGTCTCGATGCCGGCACCACCATAGCCGGGAAACAACCCCTCAATGAAGCCCCCCCGTTTTCGGCGAACGAGAGTCTTACCGCAGCCCTTCGCATGCCGGCCTCTGAGTTCACCTCGCCGCTGATCACCTGGCTTGAACCGGTACAGGAATACTATGCCGACACCTGGTACCCCTCCGGGATCGCCTGGACCTATGACGACAAATGGCACCTCCACGAGAACATCCTCGAGATGCAGGACTCCCTGCTTGAGAACCCGGAGGACTACTCGCTCCGGGGTGTCACCGAGGTCGTCGCACCGGTCCCCTGGCGGGTCTCCTATACGGTCCGGAAGATGGACGAGGACCATACAGAGAAAGAGATGACCCCGTACAGCGACGTGAGGTTCGCGGTGTACCGCATCGAAGACGGTGCCGCCGTCTTTGACCGGACCTTTGGGTGGCAGACGATCTACGGTGCGGATGTGCGGAAAAACGAGGCTGTATTTGGCGCTGGAGAATATGCGCTGGCAGTTTTTGTCAGGAACTGCGAGGTGGACGTGGCCATCGAATATCACGGCACACCGGCTGAAAAGACCTATCGTGGAGGGATATGATGTTCGACTTCTCTTCACTCTTTAGAAAGAAAACAAAAGAGATCCCTTCAGAAGATATTGCAGCAGATGAAGTTCCGGACCCCGACCCTTTCATCCTGGACCTTCCCCCCGCAGACCCGGCAGTGGATATGATAGAACGGTACTGGCTGGTCCCCCCCTTCTCGTACGTCAACATCTCCCGCGGGGACGCGGCCAGTCTCAGGTACGAGATCGTCGAACCCGGGGTCTCGGAAAAAGAACTGATCATCCTTGAAGAGACGTTTGACCAGCTCAGGGCAATGCTGATCTATGATACCGCTCGCAAGAGAGGCGAACTCGATCTCGATCCAGATCTCCTGAGAAAGGTGATCCGCTCTTTTGACCCGGAGATGCCTGATGAACGGATGGAAGTTCTGGTATATTATCTCAGGCGCAACTTCCTCGGCTACGGGAAACTCGACCCCCTGATGAACGACGATAAGATCGAGGACATCACCTGCAACGGCCCTGACATCCCGATCTTTCTTTATCACCGGAAATATGCCAACATTCAGACAAACTGCATCTATGACAATGAAGAACTGAACAAGTTCGTGCTCAAACTTGCCCAGAAGGCCGACAAACAACTCTCACTCTCGACCCCCCTCATCGACGCCGCCCTCCCCGAAGGTTCGAGGGCTCAGATCACCTACTCTGACATCATCTCTTCCAGGGGGAGTTCATTCACCATCAGGAAGTTCAAGGCCGACCCCATGACCCCGGTCGATCTCATCGAGAACCAGACCTACGACGCCGACCTTATGGCCCACATCTGGCTTGCCGTCGAGAACCACAAGAGCATGATCATCTCAGGCGGGACCGCGAGCGGCAAGACCTCGACGATGAACGCCACCTCCTTCTTCATCCCGGCGGTGGCAAAGATTGTTTCCATCGAGGATACCCGCGAGATCCAGCTCCCGCATACCAACTGGCTTCCGATGCGGACACGCGAGAGCGCCAATGCGAGCGGCACCGGGAATGTCGGGATGTTCCACCTCCTCAAAGCGGCACTCAGGCAGCGGCCGGAGTATATCATCGTCGGCGAGGTGCGGGGGGAAGAAGCGCAGACCCTCTTCCAGGCGATGAACACCGGGCACACCACCTACTCCACCGTTCACGCAGGAAACGTGCGGGAGACAATAAACCGCCTGACCCACGACCCCATCAACGTCCCGGTGGCAATGTTTAACGCTCTTGATCTGATTCTCGTACAGAGTCTCCTCTATGATAAAGGCAGAGGATTTCGCCGATGTCTCTCACTGAACGAGATCAAGGTCGTCGACGATGAAATCAGGTGGGAACCGCTCTTTTCCTGGGACCACCGGACTGATCAGTTTGTCAGGGTGTACAGGCAGTCGACGGTCTTTGATGAGATCGCCTACCAGAATGGGTGGGACAAAGAGCAGTTAGAATCAGCACTTGCTGTTCGCAGAAACGCTCTTGAGGAGATGGTCCGGAAAGGCGCCCCCTCTCCTTCGATGGTCGGGCGGATGATACAGGGAATGACCGTGCAGGAACAGCGATGACAAAATCAGCATCCCCCAGTACCTTCAGGGATCAGATAGCACACTCATTGCTGTCAGCACACATCCCGATCCCTGCCGCCCGATACCTGCAGTATGGTCTGATCGTAACCCTGCTTGCCGGTTTCCTCTATATACTCTCCGTTCTCCTCCTCTCCCTCTTCGGAGTCGAGGTCAATGTCCTTCCCATCCTCCCGTACGGCATTACGGTCCTGATCGGTTTTATTGTCATTATCGGCCTGCTAATTCTTGGCATCTACCTCTACCCTCTCCTTCAGGCGGAAGGGCGCCGGACACGGATCGAGGCGGACCTTCCCCATGCGGTCACCTACATGCAGGCCCTCTCCTCAACCTTTACGCTCTATGGCATATTCCGAGCGGTTTACGAGGCAGGCGACCTCTATGGTGAGGTCTCAAAGGAGTGCGGGCTGATTGTGAGGGATGTGGAGGTGTTCGGTCTTGATCTCCTCACGGCAATGCGAAATGTCCAGGAGGTCACGCCCTCGGCCAACTTCAAAGAACTGATCAACGACCTCTCGCTGGTCTACCGGAGCGGAGGAAGCCTTGTCAGTTTCTTCAACTCCAAGTCGGAGACATACCGTGAACTTGCACGCCAGGAGCAGGAATCTCTCCTCCAGATTCTGGAAATGATTGCCGAGATCTACGTGACCGTGTTTGTTGCCGGTCCGATCGCGATCATCATCATGCTGGTGGCACAGAACCTCACCGGCCAGAGTCAACTTGGCGGCATCATGCCGCTCATGTACCTCGGTCTCCCGCTGGGGGCGATCTGTCTCATCTTCATTCTCTACGTTCTCCTCCCCCCTGACAACCTCGACGTCACGCACCGCGAGGTACGGGACTCTGAGTTTGATGCCGATATCCTGGACCCTGCTACCGGAGAAGAACCAGACGAGAAGTTTCTCAAAAACCTTGAGTCAAGAAAACGCTGGCTGCGTCTTTGTGAGATCCTCCGCCATCCCGGAACATTCTTCATCTCCGATTATACGGTCGGGGCGGTGATTGGTGTTGGACTACTCGTCGGCCTATTCCTCAGTTTCCAGTTCGGGTTCTTTGAAACGGTATTCTCCACTTATACTCTGGAGGTCTTTCTCTGTCTTGCCATCATTGCGACCGTGGTACCGGTGATGATCGCCTACGAGGCGCGTCGCCGGTACGTCATGAAAGTCGAGGCGCAACTGCCTGAGTTTCTCGCCGAGATCGCGGATATGCGTGATATCGGTATGACGCTGCAGGGTGCCATCTTCATGATCTCCAACACCAAGATGGGCGTTCTCTCCCGTGAGGTGAAGATTGCCGCCGAGGAACTCAAGTTCGGATCCAGTGTTTCAGGGGCTCTCGTACGGATGGAGGAGCGTATCGGTCTCGTCTCGGTGAAACGGGCGATATCCCTGCTGGTGCGTGCAAGCGAGGTGACCGATTACATCCGCGAGATCCTGACGATCGCGATCAACGACCTCGAGCACTACATCAAGATGAAGACAAAACGGCTGAATGTCTCGTTCGTCTACCTGGCGGTGATTTATCTTTCATTCGGCATTTATCTCTACTCTGCCTACCAGTTGAATGTCGCCTTTATCTCAAGTTTCTCCGCGTACGACGTCACCTTTGATATCTCGACCAATATCAGGGAGATGCTCCACATCGGTATTATCCTTGGGTTCTTCTCCGGGATCATGGCCGGGCAGCTCTCGTCGAACAGTGTGCTTGCAGGCCTCAAGCACGTCTGCGTGATGCTGGCTGCGACGGTGATCCTCTTTGTCTACATCATTTGAGGCAGTTTCCATGAATGACAGAACACACTACGATGATGCGGTCTCCTCGGTCGTCGGCGAGATGATCATGATAGTACTGGTCATCATCCTGGTCGCTCTCTTTGCCACGTCGGCATTCTCCCTGATCCCTGGCGGCCGGGAGGCGAGCGTCGATATCGCAATGACGAACGAGTCCGGTGACTCCACCGTGATCATCTGGCACAAAGGCGGTGACTGGGTGGAGAAGAACGATCTGAAAGTGGTTATTCTCGGAGAGGATGGGTCCAGGGATGAGTATACGGGCCCGGACTTCGATCTCTATGATCACAACGGCGATCCCACCGGGGCATTCGATCTCGGCGGGCGTCTGGAGGTCGACCTTGATCGTCCCCTTAAGGGAGGAAAAGATACCGTGCGACTGGTGACGCAGACGAATGTCGTCTATTCAGGGGAGATCTGAGATGGAGAAAGATGAAGCAGTCTCAACCGTGATCGCGCTGATGCTGGTCCTTGGCATTCTCGCCACGGTGATCGCGATCTACTCTGCAACGTATCTTCCCGGGCTGAAACAGCAGTCTGAGATTGAACATTCCCACGAGGTGGCGGACGCCTTTGTCAGGTTCGGTTCGGATATCGATTACGTGGTATCGCATAAGACAACAGCCCGGTTCAGTGAACCGTTCTCCCTTGGCGGCGGTGAGGTTCTCTTGAGCCCGGTCAGATCGAGCGGGACGGTCACCATAGAAGAGAAAAATATGGTGAAGGTGACCGTCAGCAACCAGACACAAACCAGGAGTGCTACGGCCTCCATCGTGAACATCTCGTACGTGCCCTCGTTTACCACCTGGGAACCGCAGGGGTATCGGTGGGAGTACGGTTTTGTCGAGGTGACAAAGGACGAGAGGGCGGTGCCGCAGTCTTCGCGTTACCACACCAGGGCCGACGCCCTGGAAGACAGTGACAAGTTCCTCGGGTCGTTTATCGATGTGATCGACTCAAACAATGGCATCGAGATCACCCTGGTGAACCTCGTCCCTGAGAATGGCAGTTCATGTATCACCGGGAGCGGGATCGCCACGCTCGGATTGAATGCAACGGCAGACTCCAAAGGGGTCTCCCTGACAAAAGTAACCAAAATTGTCTTCGAAGACCTCACCTCGGATTCAATGATGACAGAACATCTGGACTATATCTGCAACGATATCCGCAGCAGGATCCCCGGCGCCACGTATGACCCTGACACACATACGCTTGAGTTCGACCCTGCGGTAAATCCGGTGAGCGTGACTCTCAGGGCCGTGAACGGCGAGGTGAGCGTATGCTAAATGCAGAGAAGGAGATGGCGGTCTCCCCGGTCATCGGGGTCATGCTTCTCCTGGCGATCGTAATCATCATCGCCGCGCTTGTCGCCTCCTTTGCCGGCGGTGCGGTCGATGCAAAGGAGAAGGCGCCCTCGGTGGACCTTGCGGTGTATACTGCAGGGAGTGGGAAGGAGTTCACCCTCGTCTTCGAGCACCGGGGTGGGGACCAGGTCAGGATCGAAGACCTCAGGGTCACTACCTGGGTCCACGGGAGTCAGCATTCTGTGTCTCATGAGGGAAAAGACCTGGAGACGCTCACTGGATCCGATGTCTTGAAGGCGGGAGGCAGTCTGGATACCGGGGATCTGGAGGCAACCGAAACTTTCCTTGATCTCGAAGGGAAGTTGTCCGACCGCATCAAGGAGTCGGCCGTGGTCGAAGTGAAAGTCTACCACCTGCCAGGTGGCGCACTCCTCCATAAGAGCAGTATTCTCTTGAAAGAACGGTGAATGATATGCACAATGGTATGAATACGATAGATAATGCCGTGTCTGAGGTGATTGGTGTCATGCTGATGATCTCGGTCACGTTGATCATCGTGGCCCTGGTGGCGGTGTACGCCACCGGCGCGGCGAGCGGGGATGAGCAGTCGGTCAGGGCAAGCCTGATCGCGTCAGAGGTGATGTCTGGTGAAGACGAAGATGAGTATATGGTCGTCTTCGAGCACATGGCCGGCGATCCGCTCCATCTCAACCAGACGACGGTGAGCCTGGGCGTGCGGGACGACGCCACCCGGCACATCGTCGTCAAGAATGGCAAGAAAGATCAGAATGATAAGAACAATCTGAAAAAAGAAGTCTATCTCCAGAGATTTACCAATCGTGGTGACAAATTTATGGTGCAGCTCGGCGACCGGTTCGTCCTGTACGCCGACGGGAAGGATGATAACGGCGACCTCTACTGGGGAGAGGGGAAGACGTTCACGGTCGAGTCAGGTCACTACCTCACCTACCGGTTCATCGACCGGCGCACCGGCGCACCGATCTCGTCAGGGGAGATCGCGGTCCCTGAATTTTAAGGTAGAGGAGGGCCTCGCCCCTCCTGCCTTTCCTTTCCTCCTCGATCACCTCACGACGGGCTTCACGGGCCTTCGGCCCCATGACTCCGTCTTCATGAAGATTGACGCGAGACGGCGGCATTCGATCCAAAAAATAGCACTCATCGGGTCCATCGCTCTGTTGTTCCCCCTCTTTCGCCATAGCGGGGGTCGGGGGATGTGAGTCCACCTTTTTGATCCACCTGTTCTCCCCTCTCGGTCGACCCACGACCGGGATCATGGAGCCTCTGGCCTTGGTCAACGCCCGGCGGGTGATTTCGTCTCCGGCCTCTTACTCAGGCCGTACAACTGCGATCGCCCCATAATCACCGTCGTCAAAGACGGCCGGGACAGCCCAGACAATATATCTGCCATATTCACCGTCAAGGGAGTGCCAGGCACGGTTGCCGTCCATTTTTCCCCGTACAACCCCGTCAAGATGGCCTGAATCAGCCAGGAGGTCGAAGAACGCACAGGAGGTCTCCGAGATCAGAACGCCGGCGACCGAGGCCTCTTCAAGGCTGAAAAGATCACAGAAGAGCACATTGGCATGCCTGACCCTGAGGTCTGAACCGATCGTGACGGCGGCATCGGGCAGGAAGGGGAAGATGGCCGAGACAGGGAGGCGCAGGGCGAGGCGGTAGACCCTGGCCGATCCAACAACCTGCATTTCGACCCTGCCTGCGATGACGAGCATGTTCAGATACTTCGCGACAGAATTGCGGTTGAGATCGATTTTCCGGGAGATATCAGAGATCGAAAGCCCGTGGGCCTCCTCTTCCAGAAGTTTCAGTATCCGGGCCCTTCCATCCTCGCACTCAGACGATGCCGGGCACTGTTCCCTGTCCTCTACCATGTCCATATAATTTTCGTTATGATCACATAAATGGATTAACATCTCTGAGTACAAAAAACCCTTTCAGGAGTTCATGCCCTCATGATGCACTGCTGGTGGCGTCAAGGGCGCATGAGTTCTGAAGTACGCAGGGCCCGTACCTCTGCAATGCATCTTCAGGTCCGGTGTGGATCCTCCCGCACCCGCCCTCGTGCAAGGGAGAAGAAGACCCCAACGACACAGAGGGCGGCAAAGAGCATGAAAGCCAGCGCGGTGCTTTCGAGGAGGGGGGCATGCTCGGCGGGGGTGATCGCCACCCGCCCGATGACCACCGAGAAGATCATCATCACGATCCCCATCGAGAGCATCATCCCGACCTGCCTGGAGGTGGCGAGGGTCGCGGAGGCCACCCCGTAGTACCGCTTCTCCACCGAACTCATGATGGCATTGGTGTTGGGCGATGAGAAGAGGGCGTAGCCGGTGCCGAGGATCACGAGGGAGAGGAGGATGTAGGGGAAGGGCGTCTCTTCTGTAAGGGCGGTGAGCATCGCGAGGCCCACGGCTGAGATGGCCATCCCGACCGAGGAGACGATCCTGGGCTCGACCCGGTCGGAGAGTCGCCCGGCCGCAGGGGAGATGAGGGTCTGGACGACCGGTTGGGCCAGGAGGATGAGGCCTGCGGCCTGGGGATCGAGGCCGCGGTTGAACTGGAGGTACAGGGACAGAAGGAAGCCCACAGCAAAGGTGGCGCTGTAGTTGATGAGGGCGGCGAGGTTGGAAAAGGTGAAGACATGGTTCTCAAAGAAGAGCCGCACCTGGAGGATCGGGCTCTCGGTGTGCGACTCCCACCAGACAAAGAAGAAAATCCCGACGACGCCGACGGCGATGAGAACGAAGCCCGCCACCTCAGGAAGAAGGGTGAGGCCGTACATCAGGGCAAGAAGCGTCGCACCGTAGACGACCGAACCGGTCCGGTCGAAGGGTTCGTCGCGGGGCGTCGACCACTCGCCCCTGGCCCGCAGGGTGAGGGCGACGGCGAGGAGGCCGAGCGGCACGACGGTAAGAAAGATGCTCCGCCACCCGAAGTGCTGGGTCAACACCCCACCGAGGAACGGCCCCATCGAGAGACCGGTATAGACCGCGGCTACATTGATCCCGAGCACCCGGCCGCGCTCGCCTGCCGGGAAGACGGCGGTGAGCACTGCCACGGCAGTCACGGCGGTCATGGCAGTTCCAACTCCCTGCGCCATCCGGATGACGACAAGGGCCTGCACCGAAGGGGAGAAGGCGCAGAGGATGGTCGAGAGAGTGAAGATGGTGATCCCGGTCAGGAAGATTTTTTTCATTCCCTGAATGTCGGCGAGTCGCCCGAAGGGGACAAGACAGATCGCCGAGGCCAGGAGATAGGCGGTCTGGACCCATCCAAGCAGGATCGCGTCGGTTGCGAACTCGGCGCCGATGGCCGGGAGAGCAATGTTGATGGACGAACTCATGAAAGGTGTGAGGAACGAAGCGACGGTGGCGATGATGAGGATGCACCGCCGGTCAGGCGCAGTATGTTCCTTGGCTGGGCTGGGACTCATCATCAGTGAGAAGGGATGGTCGCTGCTCTGATATGAATGCCGCGACTGGAGTGGCGGGAGAAATAGGGGGCGATCGGACGGCATGCCATCATGAATCATGACGCGGCCGATACGTAACAAAAGTGTTATGTAACAAGATTGTTATACAGTGGGTTTGAAGATCATGCTGCCCGTAGGAAGTCCTGCAACCGGGAACGATTTTATCGACAGAGAGATCGAAACCAGACTCATCCTTGATTATCTGGATAAAGACCATATCCTGCTCATTGCCCCGCGCAGATATGGAAAAACATCCATCATGAAAAAAATAGAACGCACATTATCAGAATCGGATGATATAATCTGTATCTTTCTGGAAGTTGAAGACATCTCAACCCCCTCAAAATTACTAACAGAAATGATATCTGGATTGATATCATCAGAAAAGCTGAAAAAAACAACAAAAATCACAACCAAGATAAAAGACGGATTCCATTGGTTCCGGGATAATTTCGAAAGTCTGGAATCGGTTGTCTTGAAAGCACAATTACGCCACGATATTGAATCCGATCTCCAGGAAGAATGGGATAATAAAGCATATCAGATGATGAAAATTGTCGGATCAACCAGCAACAAAGTCATCATCATTATTGACGAGTTCCCGTATGCACTCAAAAAAATGGATTCAAAAGATATGGAGGCATTTTTAAGCTGGTTTAGAAAAGTGAGAATGACCATCCCAAATGTGAAGTTTGTTGTGGGCGGATCGGTCAGCATTGATAATATTGTGGATTCTATAGGCGAATCAAAATTGATCAACGACTTTAAACGGGTGAAGATATCAGGGTTCAATAAAACCGTTGCACTGAGTGTTATTCAAAGAACATTTGAAGAAGAAAACTGGGATTACCGTCCAGCGTATGGGGAATATATCCTTGAGTGTATAGGCGAACCATATATCCCATATTTTCTTGCGATCTTTCTCAGTGCGATAAAAGATGAGACCACACAGGGTGAAGAGATCTCTTCTGATCTGTTAAGAACGATTTATGAGACCACGATCCTCGGAAGTGAGGGGAAACACCATTTTATTCATTATAAACAGCGCCTGAACACCGTCACCGACTACCCGGGGATACAAAGAAAGGTTGCAAAGAATCTATTGGACCAGTTATCACAGGTCGATGTCTACCCTCGAAGTCTGGCCTATGAAATATACAGAAATGAATCAGGTACAGATGATCATGACGAATTTTGCAGTCTGCTCGCAGACCTTGCGCATGACTACTATATTGTCGAGACCCCGGATGGAGATCTGAAATTCCATTCAAAACTCCTCAAAGATTGGTGGAGAATATACCATGGATACTGAATCTCTTACGCTGTTTCGTTTTTCTCCGGAAAAAATCCCGCAGGACACATTACGAGAATTATTCGTCGGACGTGAAAAGCAACTTGACAACCTGGTCGATGATGTCGGTAAAGCCTCAAAAGAGCACACCACAAGATTTCATCTCATCGTCGGTCCCAGAGGGATCGGCAAATCACATCTCATGGTCCTGGCATATTATGACCTGATAGAAAAGTATGGTTCGACGGTCATCCCCATCAAATTTGCAGAAGAAGAATACTCAATTTATCGTGCATCCGACCTTTTTTTACGGGCACTTGAAGAGTATGATAAAACCTACGGAAGGGTTCATACAGATATTCCGAAGGATAAAGGGGAAGATTTTATACTTGATTTCGCTCTGGGGAAGTTGGAACAGATTTCCAGAGAGGAAAAAAAGCAGTTCGTCTTCCTGATCGAAAACTTGAATGAAATTTTTCTGCAGCTGGAAAAAGACGAAGTTGCAAAATTGCGTTCAATCTTTCAGAGATATGATATCTTCTCTGTCGTTGCATCTGCTCCGATGATCTTTCCAGGCGTTTCAGAACACGATGAACCTTTTTTCAATTTTTTCAAGATCGATCATCTCAGAGAGTTTTCTCTTGCAGAGAGCAAGCAGTTCATGAGAAGGATCGGGGAGGTAGAAAAGAATGAATACTTCCTGCAAAATTTTGAAAAATTCGAGCCAAAACTTGAAGGGATCTATCACCTCACGGGCGGGAGCCCCAGACTTGTTCTGATCATCTACGAGATCATTCACCGTGGAAATATTGAGAATATCGAGACGATCTTTCTCAAAATGCTCGATGACCACACACCATATTATCAGAAGATATTCGAGATGCTGTCCGGGCAACGGAGAGTGATCGTTGATACGCTTATGCTCTCACCTACACCACTGACCCCCAAAGATATTGCCGAAAAGACGCGTATCGACGGAAGAACCGTCAACTCTCAACTCAGGAGACTGGAAAATGACAGATATGTCAGGTCTCACTCGATAGGAAAACGTACCTGCTACGAGGTACGGGAACGACTCTTCCGGCTCTGGAGAGAGATGAGACAACCGTTCGGGCGCAACAGGATCCCTCTCTTTATCGATTTTCTCACGCTCTGGTATACTCCCGAGGAGAGAGAGAAGATATTCCGGACAAAATTCGAGCGGTTAGAGGCAGGGGATACGTCCGTACTCAGGGGCCTCCATGAATACCATGAGGGCCTCGTTGTTGCCGATACAATCTTTGAAGGGAGTCCCGAATCATTCGGCACACTTGTTCGGAAACTTATGATGGCATATAATCTCAAAAAAAGAGAAGAAACCGTCGTGCTGGCAGACCGTCTTTATCCTCAGGCAGATAAAATCGGTCCGGACAGCATCTACCCTTATACTCTGGTCCTTCTCTCACTCGGATTCGACGAATATAGGGAAGGTAATTATGGGTACGGTAAGAAGCATATCTCAAGGGCGTACGAGATCGAATCAAAACGAAGTGAAGAATTTGATTTGAAAAATGACACGATAGAATTACTCAAAGAGATCATCGACACCGGCGATCCCGAACTCGTCAGGATGGTGGCCGATACCATCATCGAAGCGAAAGGGGATAAGGATTCAGAGTATCGCCGGTTCATGAAACCGATCACCGACGCCCTGATGATCATCGAGACCGGGAACACATCGCTCTATTATCTGATGCTCCAGTCGGAGGAGAGAGATCTGATTGCCGATATCGTAAAGAAAATTATGAAGTCAGATGCTTTGAGTCCGGACGTATAATCTCGTCCCACAGAACGTGGGGCCGCCATCATCCACAAGGGGCAGACAAAAACGATCTGTCCGGAGGGAGCCCCCTTCTCTCCAAACAAATTCAATAGCAAAAAAAATTATTCCACCGGGAGGGTGGTCTTCACCTTGAAACCCCTCGTGATGAAGGCAAGGTACACGATCCCGATGATCACCCAGATAAACCCGATCTCTTTTGCGAAGATGTCGAGACCATACCAGATCGCCCCGGTGAGGAGGAACCCGATCGCCGGGATGACGGCCAGTTTGGGGGTGCCCTCGATCTTGACGAACCGATACGCGAGCGAGAGGTGCAGGAGCATGAAGGCCGTCAGTGCCCCGAAGTTGACCAGGGACGAGAGATCCTGGAGGGTCAGCACGTAGAGAAGCACGCCGGTGACGGCGGCGACGGTGACGATCGAGATGTAGGGCGTCTTGTACTTCGGGTGGAGCCTGGCGAAGGCCGCCGGGATGTGGCCCTGACGTCCCATCGAGAAGAGGACGCGGGAGACGCTGGCCTGGGCGGCGAGACAGTCGCCGACCCCCCAGGCGATGACCGTGCCGAGCATCGCGAGGATCTGGAGCCAGTCCCCGCCGGCCTCCTGGGCGATGAAGAAGAAGGCGACGTCAGGATCTTCGAAGGTGGCGCCCGGGTGGATGACCGCACCGAAGTAGGTGAGCGAGACGAAGAAGAATGCGATGAGCGGGATGACCATGACGACGGCCTTGCTCACGACTTTCCGCGCCTCGACCGTCTCCTCGGCGAGGGTGGTCATCATGTCGAAGCCCAGGAAACTGAGCACCGCCACCGAGGCGCCCGAGAGGATCGCACCTGCGCTGAAGGTCTCGGGATTATAGAACGGCGCAAGCGTGAACGAGAGCGATGGGTCGGTGATGATCTTCGCTATGGCTACGATGACGAAGATCGCAAAGACGGCGATCTCAAAGAAGAAGAGCGCCATCGTGACCCGTGCGGCCTGTTTGATCCCGATGATGTTCAGGATGGTCGTCGGGATGAGGAAGGCGAGCGCCCAGAAATAAAACGCCACGCCGGTCGCTGCTTCAAGCCAGAGGGCCGAGACCAGGACGACCAGACCGGGGATCAGGATATAGTCGAGCAGGATCGCCCACCCGGCGACGAACCCGATATGGGGGCCGAAAGTCTCTCGCACATAGGCATAGGCTGATCCGGCCTCAGGGAAACGGTACGAGCACTGGCCGTAGACCCAGGCGGTGACCGACATGACGATCGCAGCGAGGAGGTAAACGAGCGGGACGTGTCCTTCGGAGAGGACGGCGACGATCCCGTAGATCCCCATCGGGGCGATGGGGACCATGGTGATGATCCCGAAGGCGAGCAGATCGCGCATATTCAGGATGCGGTCGAGTTGTTCGGCCATTTATGCCTCCATATGCAGCGCTTCGAGGAGCGCTCCGAGCGAGACGTGGGTCTTTGGGATACGTATCCGAACCGTCTTTCTCGGGTTGACGAGCTGGCTCACGCCGGCGTCGGCGACGAGGCTTGCGAGCATATAGGCGTCTTCCCAGGAGAGATCGTTGGCCTTCGCAAGGGCGCGGACGGCACAGGCGAACCCCTCTTCAAAGGCCGCGGTCAGGTCTTCGTCGGAGACCAGGATCGAGAAGGCGTCGTCGGTCTCGACGACCGGCCAGGCCGGGGCGAGATCCTTGCAGAGGTCGACTTCCACGGTGACCTCGGCCGGCACCTCGCAGGCGGCGACACAGGCCTCGCCGTCGCCCATGACCGCATGGACGTCGCCGAGCGCGAGCAGCCCCCCCTCATGGAAGACCGGGAGGTAGAGGGTTGCGCCGGCACCGATGAGCGTGGTGTCGAGGTTGCCGCCGTGCCTGCCCGGGTTGCCGCAGGAGACCTCTTCGTCTCCGGCGACGCCGATGACTCCGATCATCGGACGGGTCGGGATCCTCATCCCGCAGAACTCGACGGCACCCTCGTTCACCGGGCAACGTCTGGTCGTCGCCTGTTTTGTCCGGGCGCCGAGGACGCCGGCGTCAGGCACGGTGACGATGGTCCCGAAGGCCCCGGGGACGATATCGAGGACCTTCACCCTGAGGGCGTCGCCCCGCACGGCACCCTCGACGGCCACCGGGCCGGTTGCCGGGTTGACGCGTGAGAAGTCGATCCCGGTCACGAACTGGTCTTCGGTGGTGATCTGGTTGGAAAAACAGTCCAGAGTTTTGAACCGTACGATGCTTCCCGGTCCGACCGTCTCCACTGCGGTGTTGGAGGGGCCGAAGGCAAAGATGCATCTGTCATCATGTATTTGATGAAACGAACGCTGCATATGCTTGAAAGCTCCTGGCAGTCATCCTTTGGAATGAAGTACCAGAGTGTGCGGTTGGCGCCAATGCAGGAAATAGGATTCGATTTTTTTCAGGTATGCGGGTCGGGATCGGGGATCTCCTCTAATATCTGGGCAGATGTGGACATTCAAGGATGTTCTGGCGATTATGACTGCGATTCAAAAAATGGGGTACCGATTATATCTTCACGGAAATATCGGGCCTTGCCTCTCCTCTTGTCTCTTCCACGGCACCGGGCGGCCCATGCCATGCCATGGCAGGGCACGGGCCTCCGCACCGGGAGAAGATGGGGCGCGCGCAGATTCTCCGGGATCTCTCTCAACGCTCCCGTCTCGGCCTGAGCGGGAAGATGTACGGAACCCCGTCCCGCTCCTCGACCATTGCTTCGACCCCATAGACCTCGGCGATGAGGTCGGGGGTGAGCACCGCGGACGGCGGGCCGCTGGCATAGACCTGACCATGCCTCAGGACGACGAGCATCGTGCACGAGCGGGCGGCGAGGGTGAGGTCGTGGATGGCCATCACCACCAGGCGCCCGCCGTCATGGGCAAGCCTGCCGACCGTCTCCATCACCTCCATCCCGTTTCTGAGGTCGAGGGCGCTCGTCGGTTCGTCGAGGAGCATGAGCGGGGAACCCTGGGCCAGGGCCCGGGCGACCATCACCCGCTGCCGCTCCCCGCCGGAGAGATCGCGGAGCCGCCTGAACGCAAACTCTTCCACCTTCAGCGCTTCCATCGCCTTCACCACCGCCACCTCGTCCTCCTCCTTCACCCGCCAGGAGAGGTGCGGGCGGCGCCCCATCAGGATGGTCTCGTAGACCGTGGCATGTGAGTGGCTCGCAATCCCCTGCGGGACGTAGGCGATCTTTCTGGCGACCTTCGGTCTGGGGAGGGAGGCGACGGCCGTGCCGTCCAGGAGGACGGTGCCCTCGGACTTGAAGATCCCGTCGATGCACTTGATCAATGTCGTCTTGCCAGACCCGTTCGGGCCGACGAGGCCGACGACGCCCGGGCTCTCCGCGAGAAAACTGATCCCTTTGAGAACAGGGTGGTTGCGGTATGAGAAGGAGAGGTCTTTCACCTCAAGGTTCACCACCCGGCGTCCCCCCTGCGCATGAAGAGATAGATGAAGAACGGGACGCCGATGAACGCGGTCATGATCCCGACCGGCAAAACCGTCGGGGCAAGGATGGTCCTGGCCAGACTGTCGGCCGCGAGGAGGAGAAGCGCCCCCACCAGGCCCGAGGCCGGGAGGAGGAACCGGTGGTCGGTGCCCACCACCATCCTGGTGATGTGGGGGGCGACGAGGCCGATGAACCCGATCGTCCCGGTGAAGCAGATCACCGCCGCCGTGAGCAGCGAGGAGATGAACATGAAGATGGTCATCGAACGGTTGACCGGCACCCCGAGGCTCTCGGCGATCTCGTCCCCCTCGGCGAGGACATTGAGGTCCCATGCACGGTAGACGAGGTAGGGGATACAGACTACGAGGAGAAGGGTGACGATCCCGAGTTTCGGCCAGGACGAGCGGTCGAGAGAACCGAACATCCAGAAGACGATCTCCTGGAGTTCGTCGGCCGTCCCCAGGTACTGCAGCAGCGAGGTGACCGCCGAGAAGAGGTACATCAGGGCGATGCCGGCAAGAATCATCGAGGTGGCCCCCATGCCGCGGTATCTCGCCATCATGTAGATGACAAAGGCTGCGAGGAGGGCGAAGAGGAAGGCGTTCCCGACGATGAGATAACTCCCGCCGACGAAACCCGCGCCGAGGACGATTGCCACCGAGGCGCCGGTCGAGGCGGCCGAGGCGATGCCCAGGGTGAAGGGACTGGCGAGCGGGTTTCTGAGGATCCCCTGCATCACCGCTCCGGCCACCGCCAGGCCGAACCCGGCGGCGACGGCGAAGAGCACGCGGTGAAGACGGTAGTCCCAGACGATCGTCTTCGCCATCTCGGAAGATTCGAACGAACCCGGGAAGAGTCCGGCAAGCACGGCGCGGTAGGCCTCGGCGACCGAGAACCCCGCGCTTCCGAGGGTGACGGCCACGCCGAGCAGGAGGAGGAGGGCCACGAACATGGAAAAAAAGAAGATCGCCCGTTTCTGCCGGGCGACCGCTATGCCTTCCCTGAGTGCGTCGTGCGTCATGGGGGCTCAGGGGTAGACAAAGACTCCTGTGGCGGGGTCGAGGTCGAGGTGCTGGAACTCCTCCAGATAGGTGCGGTGGAGGGACTGCGGGTCGAGGGCTGAGGCCTGGTCGGGATAGCACCACTCTGCAAGATAGGTCATCCCGATAAAGTGCTGGGGGCCGCCCATGATGTCGTTGTGGAGGATGTGGAGACGGTCGTTCTTCACGACCGTGAGACTCTGCCATCCGGGCCGTGCGGCGAGGGAGTCGTAGACTTCGGCGACCTTCTCGTTCTCGGTGTCCGCGTAACCGCCGTACGGGTAGGCGCCCGCGCCGATGAGTTTGACGATCATGTCAGGGTCGGCGGCGATGACGGCCTCGGGGTCGACCTCTGGGTACTCGGCCGGGAGGTCTGAGAAGATGTTCTTCCCGCCGGCCATGGTGATCTTCCTGTCATATCCTGACCCGGCGGCACCGGTCTTGTAGTCTTTCCAGTTCTCCATGTAGACGGTGGGCCGCTCGGCCTCAGGCACGCCGGCACCGGCGGCCGAGATGTTTTCAAGGGCTCCGGTGTAGAAGTCGGCGAAGCGCTCGGCCTCGGACTCCTTCCCGAAGATCTCCCCGAGCGCCAGCACCTCGTCGGCATAGGTCTCGGGCGTGAAGCAGTCGAACCTGAAGACCTTCACGCCGGGGATCGAATCTTCGAGTTTTCTCTGGATCTCGTCGCAGGATTCCTTGCTGGTGGTGGCGTACAGGAAGACGGCGTCTGGCTGTAGAGCGATCACTTTCTCGTAGTCGGGCGACCAGACGCTCCCGACCACCGCGGTGTCCTGGTATTCGGGGAAGAAGGTCGTGCGCTCCGGCGAGTACTTGTCCACGCCGACGACCAGGGACGGGTCCACGCCAAGGGAACGCATCGTCTCAAGAGTCTCGCTGTTGAAGACAACGATCTTCTCCACCGGTCCGTCGAGGGCGACCTGCCGGCCGGAGAGGTCGGTGACTGTCCGTGATGTGCCGGAGAGGACGGCAAGGCGGGATGCAGCATCCTCGACCGTCGCCAGGTCGGGGGCGCCGTCTCCTCCGGTGAGGAAGGAGAGGACCATCCTCACAAACTCGTCCTCGGAGACGGTGTCGGCCGGAGCCTGGAGGGCCGCGGCCGCCGGTGCGGCGAGGAGGAAAAGGACGAGGAGTATGGTAAAGGTTCTCGCGCTCATTGCCGCCGCCCCCTTGAGAAGATCAGACCGGCGAGCAGGGCGACGATGAGGGCCGGTGCCGGGCCGGGCGCACCTGTGGTAGTGGCAACTCCCGCCCCGTCGACACCGATGCGAGAGGCCTGGATGGTGCCGTTGAGCCGATTGACAAAGTCATACCATTCTCCAGTGATCTCCCCGCCTCCCTTATCGGGAGCGACGATCTGGTAGGTGACCGAGGTCTCGTTGAGCAGGGCGAAACAGATCTGGTTCTTATCGGCTGCCACCCGGTCGGCCGGGAGGGTACTCCCTGCAAAGACAAAATCCGGAGGCAGGTGCTCGATCACCCCCCCGGCGGCGATCTCCTCGATCGACAGGGTGACATCCACCACACTCCCGTCCTCCGGGGCCGGGGTGCTGAGGGTGCGCTCGACATCGGCGGCGCCGGCCAGTGTCGGGAGGCCGGCGAGGCAGATGCACAGAAACAGGGTCAACACTTTCCGCATGTGTATCAGTCCAGCTATCTGATTCAGCTATGACATCACGGGTTAGAAACTTTGTGCTACAGGGTGACAAGAATACTCAGATCGGTATTACCCTTTCGACCCCCACCGCCGCGGCATAGATCGCAAAACTCCGCTCGCCGTCGAGGCCGAGGAGGGCGTCGAGTGCGTCGTCGTCGAAGGCGGCCATGGCACAGACACCGCATCCGACGGCTTCTGCTCCGAGGTAGAGGTTCTGGCAGGCATGCCCGGCGTCTATGAAGATGTACCGGTAGCCCCGCTCGCCGTACCGCCAGGTCATCCGGTAGATGTCGGCCGCCCAGAGGAAGACGACGGCCGCGTTGCCGACCATCGGCTGGCCGATCAACGCCTCCTCGACGGCGTCGACGACGTTCTCCGGGGCTTCGACCGCGGAGAGGCCGTGTGAGACGGCTGCATAATGGTACAGTCCTGGTGCAAGCCCTTCCACCTGGTTCACGAGAAGATAGGTCTCCAGGGCGTGGCGTGCCCCGGCAGACGGCACGGTCCTGAAGGTCCAGGTGTCTCTGAAGACCGAGGTCACTCCCTGCGAGCACCAGAGGAGGTACGAGAGGGTGGCAAGCGGCAGGGGTTCGGGAGCATAGGTGCGGACGCTCCGTCTCCGGGCGATCGCTTCGACCAGACTGACCGGCCTGAGGTCGGCATCTTCAGGAGGTGGGAGCGGGGTCACCGGCCCGGCATGCGGGCGTTCGAGCGGCGGCTGCGGCCTGCCGAGCACCTGGTCGGAGGGCGTGAGATGGGCAAACTTTGTCTCTTCAAGAAAGGTACGTCCGGTGCGAATCATCTCTCTCTGCATGGCCACCCCCGTACCGGGCAGGCATGTAAAGATTTGCGCCGGACAGGATCAGAGGGTATTTACCCGCGAAGACACCCATCCGGTATCGAGGGATTATGGTTTCCTGGCTCTTTGATCGGGTGGTCTTTGCAACTGATTTTTCACAGAACGCAGAGGAGGCGAGTGCGGTGCTCCCCCTTCTCCCGCGCCTCGGGGAGGTGACCCTGCTCCATGTCATCGGGCCGGGTGAGGAGGGACGACCGTGGTTTGCGGGTCGGTCTCTGCGTTCGCCTGAGGAGACGGCGGAACAGGCGCTCTCCACGCTTGCTGAGCGATACCAGGAGGCCGGGGTCAGGGCCAGGCACCGTACTGTCCGTTCCCCTGACGGCGATATACCCGCTGCAGTCCTGGCCGCCGTCAGAGAGGAAGAGGCGACGGCGGTCGTCGTCGGTGCCCAGGGGTATGGGCTCATCGGCACGCTTCTTCTCGGGAGCGTCTCGACCGGAGTGCTGGAGGAGGCCGTCGGGGTCCATGTGGTGATCGCACGGGATGGTGCCGAGACGCAGGATCCGGGGACCACCCCGGTCCTCTGCCCGGTGGCCTTTGGTCGACCGTCACGAGAGGCGGCGGCCCTCCTCCCCGCGCTTGGTGCCAGAGAGGTGGTGCTGCTCCATGTGCTCAAGAATGACCACGGTGTGGAGGAAGAGCGTGCGGCTGAGGGAGAACTTGCCAGGCTCAAGGCTCACCTGGAGTCCTGCGGGACTGAGGTGCGGACCCTCCTCAGAACCGGTCGGGCCTCAGACGAGATTGTCAGAGTGGCCAGGGACGCGGGGGCCGGGTTGATCGTCATCCCGCGCCTTGGCAGGACCGACTATATCAGAAACATCCTGATCGGGAGCACCGCCCTGGCCGTCGCGAAGAAAGCGCCGTGCTCGGTCCTGGTCCTTGCCCGCCCCCCTGACCTGAGCGAGGAGGTGCGCGAACTTGCCCCCGAAGAGTTCCCGCTCGCCGAGGAGGTCTGGACCGGTTACCACGGGCAGACAGCCGACCCGGCGACCGACCGGATTTTCGGGCTCTTTGTGGAGGGGACACTCGCGGCGGTGGCCAGGTGCCGCCGCCACCCCGACGGCCTGGAGGTGGACGGCGTCTTCACCCCCATGGAGATGCGGGGGCGCGGGTATGCCAGGAAGGTCACCGAGGCACTGGTCCGGGCCTGCGGCGGAGAAGACCTGTACATGCACTCGACCCTCGACCTCGTCGGGTTTTACGGGGGCTACGGTTTTGTCTCCATCCCCGAGTCCGGCCTCCCCCCCTCGATCAGGGCGCGGTTCTCCTTTGCAATCGGGGATCTCAGAGGAGCGAACGTCCAGCCGATGATGCGCCCGGCAGGCGGCGGGTCGTCGTGATCCTGAAATCTCTCTTTCCCACCTGTTGGGTGATGGAGGATGACTCGAAGTCTTTGAACTGATCCGGTCAGATCGATCTGCTGTGAATGGGGCCTGAGACGTGCCTGATGGTCAGAGTGCAGGAGGCACCGTTACGATAAAAGATGTCGTCATGCTCATTTACCGTGGAAGGTGAAGCGGTTCCCGCCGAGTCCGGAGGTCGGGTTCTGTCGATATCCAGATCGATGCAGGTACCACTCAGGCTATGGTGCCATGGGAGAGATCTTCAAGGAAGATGATCTTTCCTTCGGCCACTCAGGTGGAGGTCACCATTCCTACCCGGCCCAGAGCATCACGGCCGCGACGCCTGAGACGGCAATGAGAAGGGCCGTCATGATCACCGCTCCGATCCACCGCGTTCGTTTCATCTTATCTCTCTCCAATTGGTTCGTCCGCATTCGCTTCATCGAAGTCGAGTCCTTCGGTGAGCGCGCTGCACCCCTGCATCTCTTCGAGCCAGGTGCCGGTCATTGCCCATTTTCTAGACATCCATCATACAATCGCGCCCGGGGCGGCACCCTGATCGCGGGCACATGAAGGGCCGGGAGGGCTCCTCGTCCACAACCTCGAATCCGGAAAGATACCGGTTCCGACGTCGACGGGCATTTATATATCCTTTTTTGTATATTATAGTTCTGTGCGGATCATCGAAAGATAGGAGAAAGAAGGAGAGTCCCTTCGACCCCTGACCAACTCCGGTCCCCTTTGAGTGGTGCTCGGGTACTGGTCTTGCGCCATGCCGGAGGTAAGAACAACTATTATTTCCCGGCTTCCCACACGGTTGAGGGTGAAAAAAACCCACTCTCTTTCTCCCGGCATGAGGGCCGCGCTCCTCCTCCTCCTCGCCGCGGGTCTCCTTGCGCTCTCGGTCTTTGGTGCGGCATCGTTCCTCCACCAGGACAGCCCCCACGAGATTGCCATCATGACGACGGCCGACCTCCACGGCCATATCTTCCCTTACGCAAACGAGACAGGCGCGACCGTCGGGGGTATCGAACGGATTGCTGGTGCGAAAGATGCGATCGCCGCAGATGTCGACGGGTGGGTGCTGCTCTCCGCCGGCGACGATCTGACCGGTCCGCTGTACGCCACCTATGACGGTGAGCCTGAACTGGAGGCCATGAGTCTTGCCGGCTACACCGCGGCCTGCCCCGGCAACCATGAGTTCGACTATGGGGCGGCGCATTACCTGAATGCAACCCGCCATGCCGGGTTCCCACTTCTCTCGGCCAATCTCAAGATCGACGATCCCGCACTCGCCTCGGTCATCAGGCCCTCCGCCGTCATCGAGGTCGACGGGATCAGGTGCGGGCTCTTCGGCCTCATCACCCCCGACCTCGCGCTCATCACCAACCCCGGCCCGAATGTCACGGTCGATCCTGACTATGTGGGCGTGGCCAGGAACGAGGTGAAGGCCCTCAGGGAGGAGGGCGCCGGGTTCGTCGTCGTCCTCTCGCATATGGGCGCGGCCTGCGACGAAGACCTTGCGAGGCAGGTCGGGGGGATCGACCTCATCGTCGGCGGGCATGACCACACCTATGTCTGCGAGAGCGTCGACGGGCCCGAGGGGTGGACGACGGTCATCGTCCACGACGGCAGTCAGGGCGAGAGCCTCGGGGTGCTGAGGTGTGCGATCACCGGCGACGGGATCGAGGACTGGCAGTGGGAGACGGTGCCGATGGACAAATCGGTCGGCGCCGACCCGGCGGTCAGGGAATACCTCGCGCCCTTCAGGGCGGCAATGGAAGCGCAGGAGCAGGAGGCGATCGGCGAGAGCACGGTGCCGATCGATGCCGTGAAGGCGCACCTGCGCACTCAGGAGATGCCGCTCGGCGACCTGGTCGCCGACGCCTGGCTGGCATGGTTCGGCGAGGCCGATCTCGCCGTCGTCAACGGCGGGGGGATCAGGGGCGACCGCGTCTTCCCGGCAGGCCCGGTGACGCGAGGGATGCTCGCCGAGATCCTCCCCTTCGGCAACGAGATCGTGATCGTCAGCATGAACGGGACCGAGGTGCGCCGGATGCTTGAGATGAGCGCATCGGCCCTCGGTCCTGAGTTCCAGGGCATCCAGGAGTCGGGTTTTCTCCAGGTCGGCGGCGTGCGGATGACGATCGATCCGGGTAGGCCGGGATATGCCGCGGTCTATGATGAAAAAGCGATCCGGGAAGTGCTGTGCGAGGGCGCACGGGTAGAATCGGTCCTTGTCAGGGAGGAGGGTGCATGGGTGCCGATCGAGGACGACACCATGTACACCGTCCTGGTCAACGGGTACCTGGCAGATGGGGGGGACGGGTATGCCCTCTTCGCCGGGATACCTGAGGGGAGGAAGATCAGGACCGGGGTCAAGGCCATCGAGCCTGTCGAGGCCTATGTCAGGGAGCGCTCACCCCTCACCCCGGTCACCGACGGGCGGATCACCTGTGCCTCGCCTGACTCCCCCTCACCCGTGGTAGTTCCGGCGTGACTCTTCGATGACCCCTAATTTTCCGATCCTCTCCACCTCGCCCTCGCGGTGGAGGGCGCGGGCGCCGGTGTCCTGCCGCGCCGGGCAGTACGGGCAGAGGGAGAAGGGGACGTCCCCTTCCTTCTCCCTCACCGGGCAATAGTATGCCTCGCCCTCGGCATAGACCTCAAGCCCGCCGGGAAACGGCGTCCCGACCGGGTGGGCGGGGCGGCCGCGGACGTACATCGTGTAGGCCGCAAGGAGGTATTTGAGGAAGAGGAGGTCGGGCTCTTTTCCGGCCGCCACCCTTGCCCGGCAGGCCGCGGCGACCATCTCTGCGTAGGCCGGAAGGGAGGCGTCCACCGGTCCGTCGTCGAGATCCTTTTTCCCCTGACAGGTGAGGACGAGGTCGTGGTACGTCCCCATCACCTGCTCCTCCACCTTTGGCAGGAGGCGGCGGCGGTATCCTGGTTCGAGGTCTTCGGTCTTTCTCCTGAAGTTCTCCATCATCGCCCGCAAGTCGGTGACCTGGAAGGTGGAAACCCCGCGGCCGACGACCGCGAGGAGGGCACGCTTCGTCTCCGCATCTTTCATCTCTGCACAGATCTCTTCCACATCTTCCAGGGAAAGCGCAGTCCCACTCTCCCCGCGTGCCGGGGCGAGCACCTCCTCCCACATCGCCGGTCCGGGGGCAGGGGCCTGGCGGGGGTTCTCCGGTGATGAGAGGTGGAAGAATCTGTCGAGGAATCTCAGTCGCACAGAAAAAGGTCGGCACCAGGGGGAGAAAAGGGTGCGTGTCGGGGTCAAGAGGATGGTGCCAGGCAGAAGATTCACGCACCCGGACCTGACGTCAACGTAGAATAGACCCTGATCTCGTCGTCGTCCGGGTCATAACCGATGTACACTCTCTCACCCGCTTCCTCCTCAAACTCCCAGACGTACGGTGCGACCGATTCCTCGCAGGAGAGGCTCACCATGCGTGCCTTCCAGTTCCCGTCGGTGTACCCCGCATCGCCAAGCATGATGATCGCCGCGGTGAAGGGTGGGCGCATCCACGCGAAAGTTCCTGAGAGGTCATGCCTCCATTGGGAGAAATCAGGCGTCCCATTCTCAGAGACAGATATTTTTGCAACTGCTGTGATCTCTTCTCGATAGAACGGGACCAGATAGAAGTCGCGGATATTCCGGTCCCGGGACCGCACCAGGGTGGCGTCGCCGGCGAAGGCACCGGTGAGATTGGAGGGGAAATGCTGTTCCGCCTCTCTGACGACTGCCGGGATCTCCTCAGGCGGCACGGTCTCCAGCGAGACCTGCGGTCCTCCATGTCCGGGATGGAAGACGAGCAGGGCACCGAGCCCGACGAAAGCCACCACAAATGTCAGGAGGAGTATCGCAGCGAGAACCCTGAATTTCATCTGAAGTCACCTTTCAACAGGTCCGGATGGGATTTTGATAAATATATATTTTATTGACAGATATATTGGAGGTCGGTAGTTCGAAACCTTCCGGTTCTGTGAATCTTCTCAGGAGAGGCACGATAGAGACAGGTGACAGACCCACCATTCCCGACCGGGAGGTGGATGGGAACAGAGCACCTCGTCCCCTCTGAACATCCATCTTCCCATCACTCGCACCGGGGGCGTTGCTCCTGACCACCGGGATTGCGGTTGGAGGGAAGGCAGCGGGGCGATCCTGTCCTCTGCCGATCCGTCACACAGAGACAGGGTGTGGTCGGCCCCTGAGATTCACGCCAGAAGAGGATTTCAAGAGATCCAGAAATCGAAGACTCTGCCGGACTATCTCCCATACTGATTGAGCAGGTGGATCAGCGCGGCAAAGCCCTCCATCTCCATCAGCAGGACATCGTCCCGGCGCATCCCCATCGAGGTCTCGGCGTCTGCGGTGAGCATCTCCGGACCGCGGACGACCGTGCGGGCGACGCCGTCGCGGGAGAGCACCTTCGTGGCCTCCCGGTCATGGACAAAGGCCCGGCCCGGGATCACCACTGCCTCTTCGAGGGAGGCGAGGTCGAGGGCCGCAAGGTCGTCGCGGGTGATGAGGCACGCGATCTCCTGAGGCGTGGCCACCACCCGGCACCCCCCGCCGCAGGCGTCGAGCACCTGCTGGACATACGGCGTGGCGACACTGCCGCTGACCACCGTCGCCCGCCGCCTGACCCTGGGGAGTTTGGCCAGAAGGTCGGGCTCTTTGAGGATGGCAAAGGGGGATCCGATCTCGGGATCCCAGAGGGGCGTGCCGCTGATCTTGAGAGCGTGGGCTCCGGCAAGGGCGGTGACCTGGTCCCTGAATGCCTCCACCGTATCGACCCGCTGCCCCTCGATGACGGGTGCGTTCCCGAGGATCAACCCCTGTTCGGTGGTGTTTGCAAACCGCATCAGGATCAGCCCCTTCGCCCCCGCGTCCTCCAACCATGAGCAGGTCTCTTCGAGTTTTTTGCCGTCGTTGATACCGGGGATCACTACAGCGGCCGCATAGACATCGATCTCCTCGCAGAGCCGACGCATCACCTCAAGCGAGACCTCGGGGGTGGGGTCGTGCATGTACCTCCGTCGAAGGGCCGGGTCCGCGGAGAAGATGGTATACGAGACCTCGGTGAGACCATTCTCGATGAGCACATCGGCGACACCAGGGTCGTCAAAACCCTTCCCGCTGGTATAACCGATATGGAGGGGCGCCTCCATGCTCCCGAGGAGTTCGACAAGGTCGGTGAAGGCCGGATAACAACTCGGATCGCCGCCGCCGCTGATGGTGACGCGGCTGATGTCGTCGGTGAGCATCTGGAGGTTAGCAAGGATATCGTCCGCAACCGTGGATAGAGACTTGAACCCGCTGTACTGCTCCTTCACTCCGCGGGTGCAGTAATCGCAGCCCACCTTGAAAGGTGGGCAATACTGGCAGCCAAAGGGAGCGACGTCGCCGACATGCTTGAAATAACAGTACTCACAGAAACCCCGGCAATCGACACCCGGGCGCCCCCCGATATCCACGGTCAACTGAGCCATCTGCTATTTCTTTCTGTCCTGCAGAGTTAAATGCTATGGGATCGCTGTTTTGCGGGATCCGAAAAAAAAGATTGGTCGGGGCAGGCCGTGTCACTTGAATCTGCCGCGGCTGAGGACGATGCCGATGCCCGCAAGGGCGATCAGGCCGAGGGCGACGTACCCAACCACCGCAGGCATGTTTCCGGCGTTACCATCTGGTCCGGCCGACTCCTCATCCGACGGGAATCCTTCACCGATCCTGACGTCCCTGATCGCGACGGATCCTCCGGGATTTTTCGTTCCCTCACCGCCGCTCTTCGGAGCGAGAGTCTCGATTTCGGCGGGCCTCTCGTTTGCCCCGGCACTCTTCTCATCAGAGGATGAGGCGGACCAATCGCCGCCGTCGCTGTCAGAAGAGTAACTTCTGGGCTGTGCGTCGGTGGAACCGATGGTGAACTCGGTCTGGTCCACGGCGATGACCGAACCGTTTTCACCGGTACCGCAGAGAATAACCTGATAGGTTCCGGCCTTGAGTCCTGCGAGTGCCTCGGCAGGCACGGTCACCTCAGATCCCGTCCCGACCCCTGAGATCCCATAACCGGTGGAGATCGGGATTACCGCATCGACATCATCGGGCGCCTGAGTCTCACCGTCGATGATGAGACTGAACATGACCGGGCAGTCCTCGTAGGAGTGACCGGGCGTCTGCTGCATCAGGACGTCGAAGACTGACGTCTGAGTGACCATCGGGTGGTCCTTCAGGTCCATCAGGTTCTCGATGTTGACCCCCATTTCAGCATCGAAGACAGCATCTTCTTTGAAGATGAGATAAGTCAGCCCCTCAATTGCGTCTCCATCATCAAAACTGAGGGCGACGTCTCCCCCATCAGTGTAGGTCTGTGGAGATGCACCGCCGTTCCAGGTGATCGCACGGTCCTTGTGCATGACGACGACAGGAGCGCTGCCAAGGATCGTCATAGCCGAGGTGTCCTGATCATACCTGAAGAGAAGACAGAGATACTCTCCAGGTGGCGGGACGGTGTCGGGATGGGCGTCACCCATGCTCTTCGCCACATTGGGGTCGACAGAGAATTTGCTGAGGTCGACCTGCGTGTTCATGAGGGTCGTGCCAAAGTTATCCGGGTCGTAGCCGATCCCGTTGAAACCTCCCCAGAGCACAAATTCGTTCGTCTGTGGGTTCACATAGACGATTCCATTCTCAGTGTAGAGGTAGATGAGATCGGTGGCGCCAAAAAGTGCATCATAGTCGTCAGGACTCTCGACCTCAGGAGTCTCAGGCGGGCACCTCAGCAGGAGAACATTCCCGGTCTCACCAGGCACTTTTGTGGAGATCGTCGGGATCACCGCTTCCTTGTAGACTGTATGGGCATTGTTCCCGCTCCAGTCCGCCTGCCCTACCTCCGCAACGGTGACAGTACATCCGTCTACCTCAAATGTACCGCCTGGACAGTCTCTGGTGATATACCTCACCTGTGGGCAGGTGAGTGTCTTCACGTCGTTTCCTGTGGTACTTCCAAGGCCGATCCAGGTCAAATCAGGATCGGCGAGGTCGATGACCGAGATCTCGGATACCACAAGACCGTTGAAATCAAATGAATCATCGCATGAGACTGTAACGACCGGATCTGCAGCAGATACTATCGTCACCGCCCCGAATAGTAGAACAAAAAGAAAGATAACCGAATAATATCCAAAGAGCGTTTTCATTGCTCCCCCCGGTAACCCAAGTAACTTTTATAATATATAAATGTTTACTGACCTCAAAGAACGAGGGGACAAAATAATGGACTTCAAAACCTTTGTCTTAACCCTGATTATGCTGTCAGCATGCGTCCCCATGGGATGCGCCGCAGTCAGCATATCGGTTTCACCTGATGCGATAGAGGAGGGGGACCAGATAGAGATCACCATGCAGGATCTCCCTGACGGTGCCTCTTTTGCCATCCTGGTGGAGAGTCGGATCGAAGTGGGAAATGAAGAGAAGTTCTTCTATGAGGTGCAGGACTTCGTGCTCCCGGTCTCGTTGAGTGGCGGGTGGATATTTGCATCGACCAGAGACACCGCCTTCACCACCCTCTCCACAGCGCTTGATGGGAGTGCCATCAATGTCGGCGGGCCGTCGAAGGACGGTGTCTTCACGTTTTCACAGCAGATGGATATCCCGGCAGGGACGTATCGCTCTCTCAAACTTGAGGGGCGGTCGATGCCCGATGTCTCGGAGATCACCACACAGATGCGATTGAGCGGAGAGAAGACCGGACCCGTAGACAGCACCATCACCTTCTCGGTCAATGGCGTCAAGAAGGGGTCTAACACCATCGAGATCATCGTGGACGATGAGACCGCCCTGAGGGAGACAATACCGATCGGTGGCGGAACAACTGCGGAGCCGCCAACAGAAACAACGACAGTGCCGACCACCGAGAAACCTTCGGGTTCGTCGGGTTCTCCGGGTTCTCCGGGTTCATCAGGATCGTCAGGGAGCACAACGCAACAGAATGGTGGGGCGACAGCGACAGAGACGGTGACTACCGTTCCAGGTGTCGGTGCGGTGTGGTCTGAGGACAGACTGGTCCGCCTCGAAGGTCCGGGACTCGAAGGAGTGGGCCTGGCCAGGGCGGAGAGCGGGAATGTCCCTGACGGATGGATGCCTCTCGGTGATGCGGTTTCGGTCACCCCGGCGGACCGTACGTTCGGGGAACCGGTGCATCTTATCTTCACGCTTCCGGAAGGTGAGGCCGCAAGCGAGGCGACGACCTTTATTGCAGTCTTCAATGGTGGAACCTGGGAGATCCTCCCGAGCAATCTTGAGGAAGGAATAGTCGTCACTGAGGTCGCCAGTGCAGGCACCTATCGCCTGATGCGCTTTGCCGAAGCCGGGACGACCACAGTTCCGACGACAACCGCGACCACACTCCCGCAGACCACCCAGTCTTCTGTCGGTCCAACATGCCTTATTGCAGCGGTTATGCTCTCCTTTGTCCTTCTCAGGGGCAAAAAATAACTTTATTTTTACGAAGAAAATAGGATGAAGATCGGGCCGGGAAGGCAGAGAGATGGCAGTGAATAAGGCTTGATCCAGGGTGATTGTTCAAGCCCGGGATACTTTTGGGGTATGCTCATAGAGAGGATGTCATTTGGACAGGGCAATCCGATGCCCTGATTCTTCCCGGGTCTCGTTTTTCAGGACATCGTAAAATCGGTCTTTCGCATGCCGCTCGATCCAGGGGCGGTGGCCGCATCTCTCCAACAGGACGAACCGAAAGTTTCTGAGAATTCGGGAGAGGGGAATATCTGTCCCTGCAAAGGGATGCGGGTCATAATCGCCATGGATGGCGACGACCGGACACCGGATCCGCTCTCCCAGTTTCAGCAATTTCCCGCTGCTCCTCAACGCATCGGCCTCCTCCCAGACTCGTTGATAGACCTCATACCGGCACTCCAGAGCCTCATCGTCATGGGGCAGGGGGTCATATGCGTCGACTCCGGAGAGGAGCGACCCGAATCTGGCCAGAGTGATATCACGGTCCCCGGCGGCCCGACCGTTCAGAACTTTCATCAACGAGAGAACTTCCTCCCTCTCATCATCACCGAGCCTCCGGAGTCTGGTCCTCATAATCTCTCCGACATAGCCCCCTTCAAATGGTCCGCTCCCGACGAGAATGAGTTTCTTCACGATTGAAGGATACCGGGCGGCAACGATCCATGCAAGCCATGCACCCCAGGAAAAGCCGATCAAGGTGACGGGTGAATCTCCTTCGCTCTCCAGAACGCCCTTCAACTCCTCGACCTGCCCGTCGAGGGTGGTCGCCGTCTGGAGGGGTTCCAGGACGCCCCCCACAGACGAAAGTTCACGGGCAACCGGCGCCATCTCCCCGGCCGCACCGGGGCCGCCGTGGACGACCGCGATGGAATACGGCCTCTCACCATATCGTCTCAGGTTGTGCATCTCCCTGCCCCTCTCTTTTGATCGGATCGATCAGATGCGAAATGCTGAAAAAAAGGTTGTGCTAAAATTCATTCAGGAGTGCGAATGGCAGGGGGAGGCCCTCGCTCACTCTTTCTCCTCGCCGCCCTGACTGTTGTGCCGTTCGAGTTCGAGTTCGCGCAGGACGTTCCGCTTGATCTTGCCCGAGATGGTCTTGGGGAGATCCTCGACAAACTCGATGGCCCGCGGGTATTTGTACGGGGCGGTCATCCGCTTCACAAACTTCTGGAGTTCCTTGATGAGGACGTCCGATGGCTCGAAACCCGGCGCCAGGACGACAAATGCCTTGATGATCATCCCGCGGATTATGTCGGGTGACCCGACGACGGCACACTCCTGCACCGCCGGGTGTTCCATCAGGGCCGATTCGACCTCGAAGGGTCCGACGCGGTAGCCCGAACTCTTGATCACATCGTCGTCACGGCCGACAAACCAGAAGTAGCCGTCTTCGTCCATGTAGGCCTTGTCGCCGGTGTAATACCAACCGTCCTGGAAGGACTCCTCGTTTGCGGTCGGGTTGGCAAAATATTCCATGAACATGCCGGGAGGTCTGGGCTCAGCCCTGATCGCGATCCGTCCTTCCTCGCCTGTCGGGACCGGTTTGCCCTCGTCGTCATGGAGTTCGACCTGCCATCCGGGCGAGGGCCTGCCCATCGATCCGAGTTTTGGCTCCATGCACGGGAACGTGCCGACGCAGAGCACCGTCTCGGTCTGGCCGTAACCCTCGTAGATCGTCTGATCGGTCCCCTTCTCCCAGGCCCTGATCACTTCGGGGTTGAGAGGTTCGCCCGCACTGACGCAGTGACGCAACTGCGAGAGGTCGAACTTCTCCAGGTCTGCGAGGATGAGCATCCGGTACACCGTCGGTGGTGCGCAGAAACTTGTGACTTCATATTTTTCCAGGACCGGCAGGAGTTCGGTCGCCTTGAACTTGCCGCGGATATCGAAGATGAGGGTGCAGGCCCCCTGCATCCAGGGACCGAAGAACTTGCCCCACGCGCACTTGCCCCATCCGGTGTCCGCAAGGGTGAAGTGGAGATCGTTTTGTTTGATATCGAGCCAGAACTTTCCGGTGACGATGTGGCCGATCGGGTAGGCCTGGTTGTGGAGGACCATCTTCGGCTCGCCGGTCGTCCCTGAAGTGAAGAAGATGAGCATCGGGTCGACCGCTCGGGTCTTCCTCATGCCCGGGAGACGGACGAAGACGGTGGAGGCCGGGGCCGGATAGGTGAGTTCGATGGGGTAACTGATCCAGCCCGGCATCTCCCCGTCCACCAGGAAACGGGAGACGAGCGAGGGACATTCCGCACAGATCTCGTCGACCTTCCAGGCGTTCTCGGTGTCGGTGATGACCATCTTGAACTTGCCGGCATTGACCCGGTACTCCAGATCCTTGGGAGTGAGCATTGTCGGACAGGGACAGAAAACAGCGCCGAGCTTAATGGCCGCTATGGCGAAGATCCACCACTCAGGAATGCGGTGGAGCATGATGATGACCCGGTCGCCCTTGTTAATGCCGTACTTGAGAAGCATGTTTGCCGCCTGATTGGAGAGGTTCATCAGGTGGCGGAAGGTGTAGTTCCTCTCATGCCCTTCCTGGTCGGCCCAGATCATCGCAAGCCTGTTGCGGTCTTTCTCTGCCCACATGTCGACGACGTCAAAGCCGAAGTTGAAGAACTCCGGCACCTCCGGGTGATAGGAGGCATAGACGTCCTCGTAGGTTTGGTATGTATGCTCGGCGTCGTGCATAACGGTATACCGTATGGGAGGAAGGGTTGATATAGTATGCGATGCCCGGGGAAGTCTGGAAAAAGGACTTTTTTCGGCTCTGTTGAATTCCTTTTCTGGAGTGACCATGAGGGGCTGCTCACACCCTTGCCCCTCCGTGATGGATCGGCAGAGGACGGAAACACACTCTGAACGATTCCCCCCCGCCTTCCCGCCCCTATCGCAATCCCGGGGGTTCCGGGGGCAGCGCCCCCGGCGCGTATGGTGTGGGAAGGCACGTCGATCAGAAGATCTCTTGAACAATGTTCAACTGCGTATGCTTGAGCCAGGGGTTCATGCCCGATTCAACAGAGCCCTTTTTTCGTATTCAATGCCCGTTTCAGGGCCGGGATAGAAAAGAAAAATGGGGGCCGGGTTCAGTCGTCCTGGTCCCTGACGTGGCTGTTCTCGTAGCGTTCCATCTCGATCATCTTCAGTTCTTTGCGCCTGATCTTGCCTGAGATGGTCTTGGGGAGGTCGTCGACGAACTCGATGGCCCGCGGGTATTTGTACGGGGCGGTCGTCTTCTTGACATGCCGCTGCAGTTCCTTGACCAGGGTATCGGATGACTCGAACCCTTTGTTGAGGACAACGAAGGCCTTGACGATCATCCCGCGGATGAGATCGGGCGACCCGACAACGGCACATTCCTGGACCGCCGGGTGCTCGATGAGGGCCGATTCGACCTCGAAAGGTCCGATCCGGTAGCCCGAACTCTTGATCACGTCGTCGTCACGGCCGACAAACCAGAAGTAGCCGTCATCGTCAAAGTAGGCCCGGTCACCGGTGTAATAGAAGCCGTTCTGGAAGGATTCGGCATTGGCCTCAGGGTTGTTGAGGTACTCCACGATCAACCCGGCGGGCCGTGGATTGAGCGAGATGGCGATCCGCCCTTCCTTGTAGGCGCCAAGGACATTGCCCTCCTCGTCATGGAGCTCGATATGCCAGCCTGGCGAAGGGCGCCCCATCGAACCGAGCTTTGGCTCCATGCATGGGAAGGTGGCGATGGCACAGACTGTCTCGCTCTGCCCGTAGCCCTCCCTGATGGTGATCCCGGTCCCTTCCTGCCAGATCCGGATCACCTCGGGGTTGAGGGGCTCGCCCGCGCTGGTGCAGTGGCGCAGCTCGCGCAGGTCGTACTTCTTCAGGTCTGCGAGGATGAGCATCCGGTACACCGTCGGCGGGGCGCAGAAGGTGCTGACCTCGTACTTCTCAAGGAGCGGGAGGATCTCGGTCGCGGAGAACCTGCCATGGATGTCATGGACAAAGACCGCCGCACCGCAGATCCACTGCCCGAAGATCTTGCCCCAACCGCACTTTGCCCATCCGGTGTCTGAGAAGGTGAAGTGGACATCGTGCTCGGTGAGATCCTGCCAATACTTCGCAGTGATGATGTGGCCCAGCGGGTGCGCCTCGTTGTGGAGGACCATCTTCGGCTCGCCGGTCGTCCCTGAGGTGAAGTAGATGAGCATCGGGTCGGTCGCTCTCGTCTTCTTCTTCACCGGCAGCGAGACGGTGTGGTGGAGGACCGGCGCAGGGTACATCAGTTCGTACGGGAAACTCGCCCATCCTTCCTGCTCGCCGTCCACCAGGAAACGGTACTTGAGCGTGGGGCACTCGTTGCAGATCTCCTCGACCTTCCAGGAGTGCTCCATGTTGGTGATGACCATCTTGAACTTGCCCGCGTTCACCCGGTACTTCAGGTCTTTGGGGGTGAGGAGCGTGGGGCACGGACAGTATACGGCACCGAGTTTGATGAGGGCGGTGACGAAGATCCACCATTCGGGTACTCTTGGAAGAAGAATGAGTACCCGGTCGCCCTTGCAGATGTCGTACTTGAGCAGGATATTTGCCGCCTGGTTCGAGAGGTTTGCAATGTCCCTGAAGGTGAATTTCCTCTCTTTACCACTCTGGTCAACCCAGATCATGGCAAGGCGGTTTCGGTCCTTTTTGGCCCATGCGTCTACGACGTCATACCCGAAGTTGAAGTATTCGGGGACGTCGATCTTGAAACCCGCATAGGTCTCTTCGTAGTTTTCCATGTTGTGCTCCGCCATGGGATCTGTCCGTATACCTATGGTCAGTCACCGCTTTTTAATCTGACCGGTCTGGCGCTGGCCGGGCATGTATCTTTATGAAGGCGCGGCGCGATTTCCAGGCGATCAGGGGGCGGCTGTGATGGATGTCGGGATGATCGCAGTCATTGACGTGCTTTTCGCGGCGGTTGCGCTCTATTATGGCCGAGCGGTTCAGGATCGCCGTCACCGCCGTCATCCTCCTGCTCGCTCTTGCGTGGCTGGGACTGGTCACGCCGGCCCAGGCCGTCTCGGGGTTTGGGAGCAATGCCGCCGTCTCGATGGCAGGCGTGATGGTCCTCGGGTACGGGATCGACCGGGTGGGGATGATGCACCGGCTCTCCCAGTTCCTCATGGTTGGGGGGGCGGGTTGGAGCGGTGCCTCTTTGTGAGGGTATCCTCGGTCGTCGGCACGGTCTCGTCGGTGATGCAAAAACTCCTATCTCATCCCCACTCATCAGGTCAACGCCCTGCTGATGAGGCCCCGAGGCTACCATACCCGCGACCACCTCCGGGCCGGTACGGTGCTCACCCCTTTCTTTGCGCTGGCCTCAACGCTCCCGGTCTATCTCCTCTATCTCACCGGAACAACTGAGGCGGCGAGAATCCGCGAGTAGTCTTCGTCAGGGATCGCCCGCATCGCCTGGGCAGCGAGTTCGTCTCGCCAGTTGTCAATGTTTTTGAGCACTTTCAGTTCTTTTGCAAGAGGAGCGACCTGAATCGGCCCCTGAAAAGCCGCAGCAGGTTTGAGTTTGACCCTGAGCGGATAGCCCTCCTCGGTCCCGGAGAAAAGCGGGATCCGATTGATATAGAGTTCGGACGCGATCTCAAAGGCCCCGAGAAAGGAAGGCTCTTCCAGGTCATGGATATAGACAAGGAGACGGTCGCCGAGTTCTACCTTGCTGATCGTGTCGGCGTGACGCTGGGCGACCGCCCAGACCATCTTTTCCCTGATAGTCTCCCATTTATCTTCTTCAGAGACAGCAATCCAGCAGGTCATGGATGGTGATTGGCTGTCCCCTATTAAATGGTTTCGAGGGGTTGCGGGTGTGCGGAATCTATAAATGTCGGGGCCATGTGATAGCCCGGAGTGGGGATGTCAGTATGCCATACCGGTGGACAAGCAGACGGGACGTCGACGAGACGATTGTCGTGGTCATGAACTCGATTGAAGAGGAGGGAATGCTTCCCGAGTGGCTCAGGAGAACGATCCGGGGGTCGATCGATACGTCGGATCCGCAGTACGTGCGGTACTTCTATGATGAGGTGAAGAGACATGTCCCGACGGCGCTGAAACTCTTCGAGGAGAGTCCGTACGTCCCGTGACAGGTGACGGGGTCGGATACTCTATTCTTTCTTCATTTTTGGAAAAAATTTTCCATTCATCCCGGTCCATTTCGTTATAATTAAAGTATTGCAGACCGACATCCATATCAGTGAACGATTCTATGGATCGGATAAAAATAGCCATCGTCGGGGTCGGGAACTGTGCGTCTTCCCTCATCCAGGGGATCGAGTATTACCGGAACCATATGGATCAGGACGCGATCGGGCTGATGCATCGCGAGATCGGCGGCTATGCGCCGGGCGACATCGAGGTCGTCGCCGCCTTCGACATCGACGCCCGCAAGGTGGGCGGAGATATCGCGGAGGCGATCTTCGCCCCGCCGAACTGCACGAAGGTCTTCTGCCCGGAGATCCCAAAGATCGGCAAGGTGGTCAGGATGGGGCGGGTTCTCGACGGGTGCTCAGCACATATGACGCACTACCCCGAGGCCCGAACCTTTGTCCCCGCCCAGGAACCTGAGGCGACGAAGGAGGAGATCGTGGCCGAACTGAAGGCATCGGGTGCGGAGATCCTCCTCAACTATCTCCCGGTCGGTTCAGAACAGGCGGCCACGTTCTATGCCGGGTGCGCCCTCGAAGCCGGGGTGGCCCTCATCAACAATATGCCGGTCTTCATTGCGAGCGATCCGGAATGGTCCGAGCGGTTCAGGGCCCGCGGGATCCCGATCATCGGCGACGACGTCAAGGCACAACTCGGGGCGACGATCACCCATCGGACCCTTGCTGACCTCTTTGCAAAACGGGGCGTCGTCCTCGACCGGACCTACCAGCTCAACACCGGGGGGAACACCGACTTTCTTAATATGCTCAACCATGAGCGTCTTGCCTCGAAGAGAGTCTCAAAGACTGAGGCGGTCCAGTCGGTCCTTCCCCACCCCCTCAAGGACGAGAACATCCATATCGGGCCGAGTGACTATGTCCCCTGGCAAAACGACAACAAAGTCTGTTTCCTGCGGATGGAAGGCCGCATCTTCGGCGATGTCCCGATGAACCTCGAACTCCGCCTCTCGGTCGAGGACTCTCCGAACTCAGGCGGGGTGGTCATCGACGCGATCAGGTGCTGCAAACTCGCTCTTGAGCGGGGTATCGGTGGGGTGCTTGTCTCGCCGTCTTCGTTCTTTATGAAGCACCCGCCGGAACAATATCCCGACGACGAGGCATATGCGATGACCGAGGAGTTCATCGCCGGGCGGCGGCAGGTTTGAAAGGCGTTGTTTTTCTGGCGTGACCGATAGACAGAGGACGGGAACGCCCTCTGAACAATCTCCCCTCTGTCTTCCTGTTCCAATCTTCATCCAGGGGGTCTGGGAGCAACGCCCCCGGCGCGATTTAATGGGGGAAAGGCAGGCGATCGAGAAGGGGCACCCAAAAAAAGAATGAGAAATGCGAACCTGCTCTCTCGCGCCGGGGAGAAAAACCTGGATTCCCGAAGGCGAAGATAGCCGAGGGGCGGCGATTGAGAGGGAGCAAGGATCCTTCCACATCCCAAAAAACCGCGATGAGAAATTTTCATGCGGTATGCCGAGGCGTGCTCTCGCCTCATGACCAATGCAACACAGCTTTTATTTCCTGCGTTTCTTCGTCTTCTTCGGTTTTCTTGATTTTTTCGAGGGTTCTTTCTTTACGGTCTCCTTCATCTTATTCTCGACAAAGTAATCAAGGAGTATCCGCGTCTTGCGTGTGCCGAGGGACGGTTGGGTGCTCTCGAGCCAGAGGAAGAACCCTGCCATATGCGGAGTGCGTCTGCTCTCGTACTTGAACCCGCCGGCCTTTGCCGGCACCATCTTGTAATATTCCTTCCGGTTCCGCGTCCTGAAGTACAGAATCGGGCGGCACTCAGGGAGGTTGACGGCGAAGATCACCTTGGAGAAGCGTTTCATCACCTCTTCGTAGGTGATGGGTTCACCCTTGATCTTGATCTCGGTGCACTCGAAGAGGTACTTGATCGCCGGGGGGTGGAACGCGCCGAAGACAATCTTCTTGACGATCGGCGGGACATCGTCGGGGGCGGTCAGGGCCTCGCAGGACGCCCCTTCATCCATCAGTTTGATCATCCGTTCTTTGCGCTGGTCATGGAGTTCCCGGTAATCGAAGGGTCGTTTGGGACTGACATCGCCGAGCGAGATCAGTTTTGGGTGCGCAATCGGTTTTCTCGGCCTGTACCTGATATCCCGCGGGTTGAGAGTCTTCTTGATCTCCTCGCACGAAGAGGTGACGATCAGGACTGAGTCAGGTTCATTCATGATCCGCTGGACAATGGCGTTCCTTGAGATGTCCACCGACGAGACAAGGATGAACGGGACGATGGGCTGACCGTAAAGATAACCGATGAGCCGTTTCTTAAAGACAATCTCCTGTTCGAAGTCCTTGAGGTCGGTGGGCGAGGTGATGATCTCCGCGAAGGCGACGGTATTCTGCTGGTCGATGAGAAGGAGGTCGACCTCTGCAAGATCCTGGCCATTGCCCCTCACCTTGATATCGCCATAGTTGGAGTAGAAGGTTCCATTCTGATTCTGCGAGATCTTGTGCCTGGTATAAGGTGCATCGGCCCCTTTTCTGATCACGCCCTTGACAAAGTCGCACCTGGAGGCCGCCAGGATCATCATCTCATAGATGAGCCCCTCATACCACCGCCCCTCTGCGGTCCGCATCAGGGAGATATCCTCAGAAAACAGGTATTTTTTTTCAGATTTCCGGAGATGCCGGGTTGCTTTCAGAGCAAGGGCGTGTGTCGGGGCGATGGTATTGAAATTTTTTCGCAGCCACTCGATCATCTCCAGCCCATTATTTAATGCCATTGGATTTCCTTTCTTCCCGTTTTTGATCTGCCTTTTTGTATAAACATTTATGGATGTTCAGTCTGTTGCATCCTTCTCAAGCACCAGAACCCGACGAGTGAGGCTCTTGTGCACCCGCTGTTCGTGATATTGCAGGATGGTGAAGTGGCGACCGGCGATCTCTCTGATATCGCGGTGGGCGATGACGACCGCCCGACGACCGTCTTTGAGCACCCGCTTGATCTCGGTGAGAGATCCTTCATACAGCCAGTTCAGACTCTCGGCCTTGATGCAGACCGACTGGCCGTACGGCAGGTCGGTCACCACGGCATCGACCGAGGCGTCGCCGACCGGGAGGGCGGTGGCGTCGGCAACGAGGAGGCCGGCGGGAGGTACGTTCTGCTCTGCTCCCCTGACCATGAAGAGGTCGACATCGCTCCCGAACACCCTGGCCCCGACCAGTCGCCCTTCCTCAAGCATCCCGCCGGTCCCGCAGAAGGGGTCGTACATCACCTCGCCGGGCATGACGAGCGAGAGGTTCACCATCGCCCGCGCCATCCTCGGCATCATGACGCCGGGGTGGAAGAAGGGCCTGGTGATCGGACTCCTCTCCTCGTAGGTGCTGCGAAGCCCCCCCACGAGGACGCGGCCGAAAAAGCACCGGTCCTCTGATATGACCGCTCTGAAGATGATCTCCGGCGATTTCAGCGAGACCGGGCCGCGGATATGGCTCCCGATCAGTCGCTCCAGGGTGAGTTGGGGAGGATGGTCGGCGCTGCCGTCGACTACTTTGACCCGCGCGGCGAAGGGACGGTCGGTCTCGATCGCCAGGTCGTCGAGGAGGGCGACGAGGGCGTCGGCGGTCGGTTCGCACTCGCCGAGGTATTCCATCACCGTATGGGTGAGGGCCAGTCGGTTGGTCGCCGCCGGATCGGGGCACTCAGCCACTGCCACTCTGGTCCGCCGGTCAATGACCCGGCCCACACATTCCAGTTCGACGAAGGGGAGGGTCGGGTGTTCCCCTGAGAGCTCAAAGAGCAGTTTCATGGCTACCCATTATTAAGGGATTCTCAAATATATAGAGGCGTGCAAAGCAGTACGGCCGGAACCGATGACAAAACCCGTTCATTCTCTTCACAAACCCCCACTCGGGGCGCGTCTAACGCTCCAATACCCCCGGCGATCGCCACCGGCACTCCCCCGTTCTTCAAGCCCGAGTTCGAGGAAGCCTACCAGTATATCCTCAGGCACTATCAGGTTCCCGAGCGGGAGGTGGCAGTCTTTCTCCCCTGTTCGGTCCACAAACCGTACAGCACCAGCCCCAGCCACCGGCTCTTCGACCGGGTGATTTCTTCGAACCTGCCTGAGGAGCGGGTCCATCGGGTGGTCTTTGGGACCTGCGGGGTGGTGCCGCGAGAACTCGAACTGATGTACCCCTATGCCTCGTACCGGTACATGCTCGGCCGCTCTCCCGACCCGGCGGTCCATCGATCGTTTCTGCGGATCGAGACCGTCCGTCTGGAGGGATATCTCAGAAAGACGGAAGGGACGTACCGGCACCGCGTGGCCTATTGCCTTGGTGAGTTCAGGGAGGCTATGCGGGCGGCGTCGGCCCGCACCGGCATCCCGGTCACCCTCGTGCCGTCCGACGAGACCATCGCTGCGTGCAGAGATCCGGCGGCACGGTTCCCTGACGGGAGCCTCAGCAGGGAGGAGTACCTGGAGGAGTTTGCGGCGGTGCTCAGGGGACTGTGACCTGGTCAGACACTGGTCTTGATGACAATCGTCGATGTCCTCTCTATTATCATAGAACATATCCCAAAACTCTCTGAGGCTTGAACACTCCCTTGAACTGAAACACTCCTTTCCAGGAATTTTGAATGCGGATCTTCCGCCGGGGGGCTGCCGCCCCCCGTTCTCCCCGCAGAAGATAGGGAGGAGGGCATTCATCCCCTTTTCAGGATCATCAAGGGTGTCTTCCCGTCCCCATCGCCATCCCGGGGGTCCGGGGGCAGCGCCCCCGGCACGAGCGTGTGGGAAGGCCATAGATGCTTCTTTGAGCTATGAAGGGGTGAGGATCTTTCAACCATCATCCATCGCCATCTTCTGTGAAGGTAAAAGGTTGGAGAGTTTTGGGATGACCTCATATTTATGGTCTGAGTGCCCTGGGGCGGGCAGTCTGCCATGTCTGATCTTCACACGGGTGCGATCAGAAGGATTTCCCAGCGCAAAGAAAAAACTGCGGGGATATATTTTCAATATATACGCAAATCGGCTCTGGAGATATTCGTGCCTCTTCCGGATGCGAGCGCGACTTGCCCGGACTTTCAAGATGTAGATTGTGGCCGGGAAGGCAGAATGGATGAAGATGAAGAAGGTGTTGCCTTCCTCGACCATCGTGAGGCCAGGGGACCGGGGGCGGCATTCCCTCAGGTAGAGAGAGGGCTAGCACATCCCAGTCCTATGGGCATTATCCTGCAAAATCATCAGCCATGGGAGTTTCTATTGGGTCGAATATCTTCGGAATATAATTTTCAGCCTGAAATCCCGCAATATGATGCATATCCCTATATGCCAAGAGGTGCAGAATTATGCAGGCGATGACGTCCGCCATCAACCGCCCTATTCTGGACTGATGACGTCTATTTTCCGGCCGGACGTGCTGCGCCATGTGGAACACCATTACACCTCAAACTCTTCATGGAGCCTGCGGCATCTCCGGCCGGCAAGGGTGATATATCTCGCCCGTCATGACCACTCGTCGCGTACACCTTGCGACACACGGAGGAAAGAGAGATGCAGACTTGGATTATTGTGGGTATCGGTGGATTTATCGGGGCGGTGCTTCGATACTTCACCAGCGGCTGGCTGCAGGGGAGCGTCGGCACATTTCCCGTCGGCACCCTCGGCGTCAACGTGATCGGGAGTTTTTTCATCGGGGTTGTCATGTATCTCTCCGAATATGGGGGCGTATTTGACATGGAGACCAGGATCTTCCTGACCCTCGGCATACTCGGAGCGTTTACGACGATGTCGACATTCAGTTACGAGTCGTTCCGGCTCCTTGAACAGCAGGCATTCGGGCTGTTCGCTCTCAACCTGCTTGCCACCATTACCCTGACCCTTCTTGCCGTCTGGGCAGGGAAGATCGGGGCCGGGTATCTTGTGGAGGCTGCGCTATGAAGTTGGAAAAAAATGCAAAGGCTGTGCTGCTCAGGATTTACATTGGTGAATCCGATCGATATGAGGGCAAACCCCTCTATCGTTATCTTGTGGAACTGTTCAGGAAAGAGGGATTTTACGGGACGACGGTCCTGCGCGGGATCACCGGGTTTGGGATGACCAGCAGGATCCACAGTCATTCGATCCTCAGGCTCTCCACCGACCTGCCGGTCGTCGTCGAGGTGGTGGACTCGCGCGAGAAGATCGAGCAGATCAAACCGGCCCTCGAAGAGATCATCAGCGGTGGGCTGGTCACCGAGGAGGAGGTCACCATCTGCTTCTATCGCAGCGACGAGGACGAGGCGTGAGGGCCGGACGCGCGGGGCCAGAGAGGCGCCGGCCAGGACGTGCCGCGCCTTCTTCTGCCCTGACAATGTGATCCCCCGAGTGCACTCTTCTCTCTCGCCGTCCCCCACGCAACGAACGTGACGATACTTTTTTTCTTGAGCATATCCCCAAACTCTCTAGGGGTGAAGACCTCCTCGAACTGAAGTGCCTCCTTCCAGAAATTCTAAACTCTCTCCTCGACCGGGGGGCTTGGCCGCCCCCAGACCCCCCGCGGCACGATTGGTCGTGGACGACAATCCGTCTTCATAGATTTCAAATATGCCTTCCCGACCCTATTTCATCCCAGGGGGTCCGGGCGGCACTCGCCCCCGGCATGATGGTGTGGGAAGGCGTGCTGATCAGCCGTGCCGCCTCCATCAGAGAACCTTCATCGTTATCTCACACCGGGGGGTTGCACCCCCCAGACCCCCTTGCCACACGATAGGTCGAGTACTGCAATTTCCTCTTCATGTTTGTCTATGCCGCCTTCCCAGTCCAATCTTGATCCCGGCGCGAGCATATGGGAAGGCGTGCTGATCAGATATGTCGCCCCCTTGCAGGATCTTCACTGCGACTTTGCGACGGCGGCCGGCAATTGAGTGGAGGTCTCCATGGGTTCTCCTGTCTTGTGCGAGAGATGAAACGACGATAATTCTCATCCAGTATGCGTGGCGTGATCTCGCCTCATCTCTGATTCTCTTGCCGGAGCGGTGATGGGACACGATTCCCATCGATTATCCATTTTTGAAAAAGAGATGGTCTCTCTGGACCTGCCCTATCGCACAAATGCCTCGCGTCCTGCAAAAGGCAGGCAGCCGTGTGCCTCTTCCTCTATCCTGAGCAACTGATTATATTTCTCCACCCGCTCGCCGCGGGCCGGTGCACCGGTCTTGAGATGCCCGGTACCGAGGGCGACGCAGAGGTCGGCGATGAACGTATCGACCGTCTCGCCGCTCCGGTGCGAGACCATCGCACCCCAGCCGTTGGCCTGGGCCAGGTCGACGGCCGCGATCGTCTCGGTCACCGTGCCGACCTGGTTGGGTTTGATGAGCACGGCGTTGGCGGCCTGCTCCCTGATCCCCCGGCTGATCCGCTCCACGTTCGTGACAAAGAGGTCGTCGCCCACCAGTTCGAGGCGGTCGCCCAGCGTCTCGGTCAGCAGGCGCCAGCCGTCCCAGTCGTCCTCGGCCAGGCCGTCCTCGATCACGATGAGAGGGTAGGCGGCGGCAAGGTCTGCATAATAGTCCACCATCTCTCCGGCAGAGAGCGCTCGTCCCTCGGTCTTCAGGCGGTACTCGCCGTCCCCATACAATTCGCTCGACGCCGGATCGAGGGCCAGCCCGATCTCGGCCCCTGGCCTGAACCCCGCCGCCTCGATCGCCTCGACGATGAGGTCGAGCGGTTCCTGGTTGGACCTGACCGCCGGGGCGAACCCGCCTTCGTCCCCGACGCCGGTGTGATACCCCTTCGCCGCGAGGAGCGCCTTGAGGGCGTGATAGGTCTCCGAGCCGTAGCGGAGGGCCTCCCTGAAGTCGGGCGCCCCGTACGGGACGATCATGTACTCCTGGAAGTCGGCGCCCTGCCAGGCGGCATGCACCCCGCCGTTGAGGATGTTCATCATGGGCACCGGCATCGCCGCTCTCCCTTTGGGGTTTTCGAGGGAACGCCACAATGAGAGCCCCGACGCCGCGGCCGCACCCCTGGCCACGGCCATCGAGACCGCAAGGATGGTGTTGGCCCCGAGACGGGCCCTCGTGGGGGTGGCGTCGAGAGCGATGAGGCCGCGGTCGATCTCTTCCTGCTCTGCAGCGTCCTTGCCCTGCAAGAGGGTCGCGATCTCGGTGTTCACCAGGTCGACGGCGTGCAGGACACCTTTCCCGCGGTATCTCGACTGGTCCCCGTCTCTTAGTTCGTGGGCCTCATGGACCCCGGTCGACGCTCCAGAAGGAACGGCGGCGCGGGCACGTGCCCCGCATGCAAGCCAGATCTCAACCTCGACCGTGGGGTTACCCCGCGAGTCGAGGATCTCTCTCCCGTGAAGGGAGGTGATGGTGGTGTCAGTCATGAATAGTTTCACTCCGTTATGGTCAATCAGCCCTGAATCACGGCGACGAGCGCCAGTGCATCTTTCAGCCGGGTGATCTCACCCGCCGTCTCTTCGATCTCCCGGTCACGCCGCGCCGACGCCGTGCGGACCGCCGTGCCGGTGACCTGGACCGCCTCGTCCAGTTCGGTGTCCAGGTCTTCCTTGAACCGCCTGAAGGCGGCGTCGATGTTCTGGCGCGTGGCCCACCTGAGGTTCTCGACATTGTAGAGGGCGAGGCGTTCGATCTGGTCGGTGAGCCTCGCCCGCATCCGCCTCGCCCGCAGGCGGCTCGGCATGGCCCGCTCGATGAGGTCGGCGCCGACAGGGGAGAGGACGCTCCCCCAGTGTTTCCGCAAGACCCAGAAGGGTTCGCGCTCGACCACGTAGATCTCGCGCCGAGGACGGGCCGGAGTCGGGACCGCAAAGAGCGTGGCCGCCTCCTGGCGCACGCTCTCGACAAGACCGTCGACCTGGTCCTGGTGACGCTGGAGCCTGGCCGCAAGATCCCCGTCGACGAGGGCGGTGGTCTCTGCGAGGAGGGCTGAGAAGTAGTCGGGAATAAAGGCGGCGAGGGCGTCAATGGCGGCCTGCTCGTCCAGTCGACCCTGCGGGGAAGTGCGGAGCGCCTCAAAGGCGACCTCGTCCAGGCGTGCGATCGCACTCTCCCTGAGGCGCCCGGCCTCGGCCTCAAGGAGGGCGTTCACCCGCCGGTGGTCGCCCTCGATCTGGTCGGCGATCGCCTGGCGCTTCTCCTCGGCCTCCGTGATCACGGCGTCGAAGACCTGACACTTCTCTTCGAGGTCTTCGAGAGGGGTCTCGTGCGAGCGGAGTTCGAGTTCGAGGTGGAACCTGAGTTCGTCCACGACGGTGCGGGCCCGCCGCTCCATCGCCTCGCAGAGGACGTCCTCTTTCTCGTGGACGAGGAAAGTAACGAGGTGGTCGACGACGGCGTCAAGCCCGCTCTGCCGCCAGGCCTCCTCGTCGCCTTCTTCCCGCGCCCGGAGTCCGGTCCTGGCCGAGACCGAAAAGATCGTCAGGTCTTCCCCGTCCTCCCCGGTCTCCCCTGCAAGCACCTCTCTGAGAAACGCGACGGCGGTCTCCTGTTCGTCCTCTGAGAGGTAGTCGACCTTGTTGAGGAGGAAGAAGAGCCGGGGGACGGCGTGGCGCACCTCACGGAGGAAGCCGACCTCGACCTCGGTGATCGGCGGGTCTGCCGAGAGGAGGAAGAGGGCGGCGTCGCATCGAGGGAGGAGGGCGAGGGTCGTCTCGGTGTTGTGGCGGTGGGTGGACCCGATGCCGGGCGTGTCGATGAGGACCACATCCTCAAGCAGGGGCGCCGGGTGGACGACCTCGACCGAGGCGACGTGTTTCTCGTTTCCCGGGTTGCGGTCTTCGGCGACATATTCGAGGAGGACGGCTCTCATCTCCTCGGCGTCCCCGGCCTGGACGACCTTCTCCTCGCCTTCGTCCTCGAATCTGACCCGCACCTCCCGCCGCGCCCCATACGTGACGACGGTCGGGACGGCGGTGAGCGGGACCACCCCGCGTGGCAGGACGTCCTCGCCGATGAGGGCGTTCAACAGTGTGCTCTTGCCGCGTTTGAACTGGCCGAGCACGGCAAGATGAAATCTGCCGGCGTCGAGGCGGTCGGCAAGGTCGAGGAGGCGGGTCTCGTACCTGGCGTAGTCTGGCCCGAGGCCGCGGACGCACGCGATCGCACGCTCAAGGGTCTCTGGTCGGCGGGGAGAGGCGGGTGCTCCCTCGTGGTTAAGTGTCTGCTGCATGCTCCTTCTCCAGTGCGAAATCACGGAATGCTCGGGGAATGCAGGAGTTATCAGCACAAAAGGCGGTTTAAGGTGAACTCCATCACCTGGATAGAATGAAGTATGCACCGGTGCCGCATTAATTCTTTGCAATTGGGTGGGGGGATGTGATGAGGGACAACTTTTTAGAATCAAAAATGATGGCGTTCATCTGATCCTGCGCCCTGCGATCTCCCGCCTATCGCCACGGAGGGGAGCGAACGAGAGCGAGTGTGAGAAAATCTCCGATTTTCGAGGTCCGGGGGCGGAGTCCCCCGGTGGATGATGAGTGGTACACTTTCTGCACCACTCCCCCCCCTCCCTCCTTCCTCTCAGATCACCCGACGACGGGCTTCATGGGCCGTGCGTCCCCTGAACCCCTCGTCATGAAGATCGATCGTGGACGGCATCTCGGCGAACAAAAAAGAGAATGCTCATCTGATCTCCGCCTCTGTCGTCCTCGACCAATCGTGACGCGGGGGGTCCGGGGGGTGCAACCCCCCGGCGGATGATACAAAGACCCCCGGGCGAGAGAGTATGAGACGACGAGCAAGGCACATCCTCACCTTGGATTGGCGAGGGGTTTTGCAGATCCCTCTCCCAAAGTGGAGAGAGAATGATCAGAACCCACATATAACTATAGAATTATATTTCCCAATACACGCACCCCGGGTCCCCTGCGACTCCCTGGAAGGCGGTCTGGCCGTTGGATTCTGGTGCGGTCCTCCGCCTTCCAGAGACAGACCCCATGAAGGTGATGAGATGAAAAAACGCACAATTTTTGGGATCAGCGTCCTGGTCCTGCTGGCACTCGTCCTGATCTCGTACTGGTTCCTCTCCGGTCCCGGCGCCGACCCCCTTGGACCAAACCTCAACACGACAGGGAACGAAACGACGGCTGGAAACATCACCCGTCTCTCTGACGAGGAGAACAAGACTCCTCTGGCTGAAACCCCCGACGAAACCCCCGACCAGACACCTGTCGAGACCATAGAAGACGCACTCGCGGCCAGGAACATCACGTTGAGTAATGAGGAGGACGCCATTCTTCTGACCCAGGACACCGACCTCGCCGCATTTGCCCGTGAGCGGATGAACAGCCACGGGGTATTCCAGGAAGAACTGGCCGGTACGGTGCCGGGCGAACCGGTCTATGTATACTCGCTGGACGAAAAACTGAACGATTACTACCTCATCCCCTTTGAAAAGGACGGGTATATCGCTGTCATTGCAACGGTTACCATCATGGACGATATTGCACTCTTCGGCAGCGTGACTGCTCCTTCAATTCAGACAAAGGACGTCGTGCGGCCGACACTGGAAGAGGCCAGGGAGGTGCTCTCTGAGCGCGGCCATGACGACGACCTGGATGCCAGACTGGTCTGGAAGCCCTGCCTGCAGACCATGTCGCGACTCCAGCCAGTATGGGAGTTCAGCAACGATGACGGAGAGACGTGGTACGTCTGCTATTCTTTCGACGACACGATAGAGGTCTATGACGAACTGACCGAAAAGACGCGTGCAGGCTGAGAGCCACGCCCCTCACTCACTCCCTCTTTTTTGCGGGAACATTTCCCTTCCCCTCCTGCCGTGGCCCGCCCGCTCAGGCATGCGAAGATCAAAGATTTTTCCGTGAATCTTTGATTCTCGACGGCGCAGTCCCGGCTGAACGATACGAACACTCCGTCCAGCACTCATCTGATCCCCTGCTCAACGATCTCCCTTCAATCGCCGTCCCGGGGGTCCGGGAGCGAAGTACCCCGGTGGGAGGGTGAGCAGCACACTTCCTTAAAGCACCTGACCACGGGATTCATGGGCCGTGCGGCCCCTGGTCCCCTCATCATGAAAAATGGTCAGGGACAACATTTTGCCGATCAAAATAGATGGCGTCAATTTGGCCCGCCGCTCTCCGCTCTCCCCCCTATCGCCCTCACGAAGTTCACCCAAAAACCATCACACGAAAGTTCAAGAACCACAGACAATTCGGAGATCCCCTATGAAAGAAAATTTCTGATCTCCCGTGCACGAGAAAACCGAAACATACCCCGCCAGAAAAAATCATCACACTTCAAAAAATTCCTTGGCACCCCCAGGGCATGCCGCTCACAAAAAATTCACAAAAAAACGCGGAAAGGCGGTCTACTCTTCAGCCCTGCCCCGCATCAGGATAGGGGCGAGGACGACAAACTCCTCTTCAGATGCATCAATGGCGCCTTCCCGACCCTATCTTCATCCCGGGGGTCCGGGGGCAGAGCCCCCGGCGCAAGAATGAGGAAAGGCGATGGATTCAAGGTCATAGGGGGTTGAGGGGATGAAAAGAGGATGGTTTCTACAGGGCCGAAGAACCCCTTCTTCCCTGAATTCTTCTTTTCGAGTTCGAGGATCTTCTCGTAGAGGTTCCTCTCTTCGTCAGAGAACTTCTTTGGCACGACAAGCCGCACTCTCCGCCCGGAACCTGGAGGACCATGCTGTGATTGATTCTGCCCGGGATTTTCAGTTCGACCGTGCGGTCGTCGATAATTTCTGGGATCTGCGGGGTGATGCCGCGTGAACTCGAACTGATGTATTCCTATGCCTCGTACCGATACATGCTCGGCCGTTGCCCTGACCCGACGGTCTACCGATCGAGATTGTCCATCTGAAGGGATATCTCAGAAAGACGAAAGGGACGTACTGGCATCCCGGTCACCCTCGTGCCGCCTGGCGGGACCATCGCCGCGTTCAGGGATCTTGAGGCGAGATCCCCCCCCAACGGCAGTCTGGGCATGCGGGGGGCCGGGAGGAGTTTGCGGCGATGTTCAGGGGACTGTGACTCTATGATCCAGCCGCGTCCTCGACCTCCTCCAGCCACTCGTCCCTCCTCGTCGCCAGATACATCACCGTCGCCCGACTTTCCCGCACCCGTTCACAAAGTGCCCGCCCGAGTGCCGCCGCACATTCGGGACACGGGGCATAGAGGGCCGGGTCGTGCTCCACCACGATGCTCTGCCGCTGCACTTCGCCGAGCAGAAGAAGGAGCTCCCTCGCGTCCCGCACCGGCCAGGCATCCACATCCCCCGCGAGCATGCCGCCGATCGCGTCGAGGACGGGGTGCGTCCTCCCGCAGAAGTAGACCGGCGGAGGATCCGTTTCCCTGACAACCAGGGCAACCTCCTCCCTGGGTGCGACGAGGACGGTGAAGGCGGCCTGCCTGATGACGGTCTTTTGATGCATATGTTCCGTCCGGTTTTCCAGATAATGAGATGATGGCGTGCGTGCGGTCCGAAAGTGTTTTTTGGTCTGAGAGGGGGGGACAGACCGGGTCCGCCCCGACCCACCCCATCTATCCCAGATCTTCGATGAGTCGCCGGCCCAGCAGTCTGATCTCCGAAAGGTCGGTTGCGATCTCCTCGCCCCTGAGACCGGCCCCCATGAGATCCGCATCCGTTGGAATGACCGCAGCGATCCGATCACCCTCTTTGATGTTCTCTCGCATGAGGGGCTCGCTTGTCTCGTCCACCTTATTCAGGATGAAGTACACCGGTTTGTCCATGCTCCGGGCCATCTCCAGAACCTTCTCCGAGAGTCTCAGCGACTCGAAGGACGGGTCGATGAGCATCAGGACCGCATCCGCGTTCTCCTCGATTCCCCTCCCGAAGTGCTCGATGCCCGCCTCGGTGTCGATGATCACCGTCTCGCCGGGGTTCAGAGTCAGGTTGCCGATGAACTGCCGTGCAAGCATCCCCATCGGACAGGCACACCCCTCGCCCGCCTCGTGGATCTTCCCGATTGCGACGAGTATTACGCCGTCCTTCTCCGAGATATAACTCGCCGGAAGATCGGCCAGCCCCCATGCTTCTTCAAAGAACGAGACCGAACCATAGTCTGGCGCCGCCTCCATGATCCTCTGCATGACGGCCTGCTTGCCCCCATAGTAACCGGTAAAATCCTGAGGAAGGTCGAGGCCCAGTTGCCGGTGGAGGCCGAAGTTCGACTCGTCGGTGTCGACGACAAGGACCGGGCTGCCATTCTCTGCCAGTGATTTTGCGAGGAGGGCTGCAACCGTGCTCTTGCCGCTCCCTCCCTTTCCGCATAGAACAAGTTTCATGATACTCCCGTTGTTACAATTCTGATTTTAAGTAATATCCGATATTCAAAATTTCGATATGGATCGCAAACGGTCCCGGCCTGATCGGCAGGCATGAATAAAGAAAGACCTCCCCGACATCCTGCCCGGATGCCAGGGACAGACTTTTTCTAAAGAGTAAGTTTCGTGAAGGCCTTCCCTTCGAAGGAACCCAGAACACCGGATGGACTCACAGGAACGGTCAGGCCCATCTCCGTTTCATACGATCGAGGGCGTCGAGCGCCCTGACGGCATACCAGGTATTCTCCAGCGTCGCCGTCCCGCCGAAGACCGACCTCGAAAACCCGCCGGTATCTCGCCTGCACCGGCGGACAAATGCTCCGGCGCCGTCTGCCGGCGGCACCCCGAGAAGGCGGGCGGCTTCGACGCCGGCGGCGACATGTTCCAGATATGCCGGGACCGCCCCCGGCAGATTCAGATATCCATAGACCGGGTGGACACAGCAGGCCAGAAAAGATCTGGTGCTCGGGGGGACAACTCCAAAAAAGGCGGAGATCGCAAGAGCGTGATAGGTCTCGACGAGCGTGGAATACCCGCCGCCGTACCCGCTGTCAGGGCGATGACAGGTTCTGACCGCGTTGAGGAGGGCCGTTCGCACCGTGGGGGAAGGGTGCGCCCTCAGAGTCAGGCAGAGTCTGACGAAAAGATGCGGCCTTGAGAGCAGACTCGTCGACTCGACCGGGCGCGTGCCGCCGTTGGAAACAGACGGAACGATCGAGAAGAGCCAGGGGAGCGGATCGCGCTCAGGCCCGAGGTCGAGGACGGCGAGAGACGAGAGTACATAGTACCCGCTCTCCAGCGAATAATACCGCCCGTCCTCCCCCTGCCTCTCAAGAAGCCAGCAGGCGGTTTCGGGATCGTCCGGCACCGCCCCGAGGAGGCGGAGAGTGTCGAGGGCGAAGAAGGTGTCCGCAGGGTTTGGTTCTTCGAGGCGGTAGAAACAGTAACCGCCGTCGGCACACCGCCGTTCGGCGATGTACCGGATACAGGAACAGATGATCTCGTCGGTGAACATAGAACCTCATGCAGACGTCATCAGCCTGGTCGGCGTTTGAAGGCGGACGTCATCGCCTGCATGCGGTCGTTGATCAGAGATGATTTCGAGTGGGGAAGGATAAGGGTGGCGGTCCCCCTCCCGGAGATGCAAAAACTCATATAAACAGAGACTCATCTGCGGGATGATCAGGATGCACGGGAGATGGCGGGAGAGCCTGCGGACTAAAGTGGGTGACCTCTCAGTCTATCGGTTCAGAATATTGCTCTTTTTCCTGATCCTCACCCTGATCATCATTCCGCTGGCTGTGGTGTACCCCGAATTCAACCCCCTCTTTCTCATTTTCTTCTCCATGGTCATCATCAGCGGGGTCTTTGCGGCACAGAGAAAACGACATTTTCTCATCCTCATCCTCCTCCTCGCCATCCCCGCGGTCGCCGCCCGTTGGATCTCCTACCTCTTCCCCACCGCCGTCAGTGAGATCACCGTCCACCTCTTTGCCCTCCTCTTCTTCTCGTTCTTCGCCGTCTATCTCCTGGAGATCGTGCTCAGGGCAAAAACGATTACCGGCGACACCATCGCCGGGGCGATCAGCGTTTATCTGATCATGGGACTGACCTGGGCGCTGGCCTACCAGTTCATGGACGAGATTCAGCCAGGCTCGTTCGCCTACGACACCGGCACCGGGCCGGGCGGCGTGCTCTCTCTGATGGACTATGTCTACTTCAGTTTCGTCACTATCACCACCCTGGGGTATGGCGACATCTACCCTCTCTCCCCGGTGGCGGAGTCGGCCGCCTCCTTCGAGGCGGTGACCGGGACGATCTATATTGCGGTGCTCATCGCAAGGCTGGTGGGGTCGATGGAGTGGTAGGCGGCGAGACCAGAATTTCCGGGGCACCTTCACGCGATTCATCTCCCCCACCTCAACGATACCCTGATAACGCTGCTCACCAGAGCAGAGTCTCATGACTCACTGGCTTGCCATCGCCAACCGCGACAACGCCGTCGTCATTGAGAAAAAACAGATCTGGGGCGTCCCGAAACGATATGTCAACCAGATCGCGAAGACCGGACCGGGGGACACCCTCCTCGTCTATGTCGGGCAGGAGGTGGTCGACAGGGACACCACGCTCCCGCCGGCGATCACCGGGTGTTTTGCGATCACCTCAGAAGTCTATGAAGACACGAAAAAGATCTTCACCGCACCCCCCAGACTCAGGGACGAGATCTTCCCGTTGCGGATCAGACTCGCGCCCATCAAAGTCTTCGACCCACCCCTTGAGTTCAAACTCCTGATCCCGAAACTGGCATTCATCACCAACAAGAGACAGTGGTCAGGGCATATCAGGGGGCAGGCGATGCGGGTAATCCCTGAGGAGGATTATGCATATATCATGAAGGCCGCCGAAACGCCGCGGGACTGAGAAGTCAAAGTTCTCCTCGTGCAATCGCCCGTGCCGCTGAAAAGCCCGTTGAGAATGCCGCCTGGAGATTGTAGCCGCCCGTATCCCCGTCGATGTCGAGCACCTCGCCGATGAAATAGAGGTCTGGCACCAACTTCGAGGCCATGCTCTTCTGGTCGACCTCGTCGAGCGAGACCCCGCCCCGCGTCACCATCGCCTCGTCGAGACCTGAGAGGGCCTGCACGGTGAGCGGCCACTCGATGAGATGGGTGATGATCCGGTTGCGCGCCTTCTTGTCGAGGTGGGCGGAGGTGAGGTCGGCGGCGACCCCGGCTGCTTCGAGGAGTTTTCGGATGAAACGCTCAGGGAGCGGGTAGTCGTTGAGGATCGTTCTGACCAGTCGGTTCCCATTCGAGGCGGTCTTCTCGACGAGGTCTCCGACGAGGGACTCGCGGGTCATGCCGGGGAGGAAGGAGATCCGCAGCACATCGCCGGCGGTGATATACCTGGAGAGATGGAGGATACCCGGCCCCGAGAGCCCGGAGTGGGTGAAGAGGAGGTCGCCGGTCTGCTCGCGGACTTTCTTGTTCTCTCGAAAGAGCGAGATCGAGAGATCTTCAAACGAGATCCCGGCAAGGTCGGCGAAGGGGTGGGCCCGCACCTCGACGGCAGCGAGGGCCGGGGCGATCGCGGTGACCGTGTGCCCGAGGGCCCTGGCCATGGCGTAGCCGTCGCCGCTCGATCCGGTGGACGGATAGGTGGCCCCGCCGGTGGCGACGACAAGGGCGTCGGCATGGTAAGAGGACGGGCCGGTGCGGACCGTAAATCCCTTCTCCGTTGCGGCGACCTCTTCCACGGCCTCGTCGCACCTGATCTCCACGCCCATCCGCCTGCACTCCTCAAGGAGGAGGGACAGGACGTCGGCGGCCTTCCTGCTTGCGGGGAAGATCTTCCCGTTCGGTTCGGTGACGGTCGAAAGGCCGCGCTCCTCGAAGAACGCGACGAGGTTGCGGTTGGTGAAGCCACGGAGGGCCGGTCGCAGGAACTTCCCATGGTCACCGTAATGATCAAAGAACCCGGCGACCTCCCCGGTATGGGTGAGGTTGCACTGCCCGGTCCCGGTGATGAGGAGTTTTCTCCCGCAGGATTTTTTCTTCTCGATCACCAGCACCTGCCGTCCTTCTCCTGCAGCATGGACGGCGCAGAAGAGCCCGGCGGGTCCGCCGCCGATGATGATGATAGTCGGAGTGGCCACAGTATCCCGGTATGCGTGGGCCGCAAGAGATCTTAGCACTATCTGAGGGGAAGATGCAACGGGGCAGCCTGCTCTCCAACCATGTTTTTGCTGGCAGTATTATCCTGATTTCCGGCCTTCTTCCTGGATTGGGTTGTCACCGATCCTTAGAATGAAAAGTCCTGCCACCAGAACCGTTCCAGGAAAAAATCTCGCAAAAACTACAATTGTTTTAGATTTACCAAAAATATTGCGCAAATCAAATGAATTCATTATAAGAATATTCATATACTTCGGTGTGATAATATCAATATTCAGGTGAAATCCCCCCCGAACAATTCCCTCTCAGGGCAGGACGATGCGCCAGGTTTCCTCCAGCGCCTGGTCGACAGCATCAGCATACCCCTCTTCTACAAAGACACTCGGCAGGTCTACCTTGGGTGCAACACTGCCTACACCGAATTTATCGGATTACAAAAAGACGAGATCATCGGGAAGACCGTCTACGACATCTTCCCGCCCGAATTTGCCGAGACCTACCAGATCAGAGACACCGAACTCCTTGCCAACGCCGGGGTCCAGCAGTACGAGTTTTCGTTCCGGTCCGGTGACGGCAGGACTCGCCGCGTCGTCTTCTACAAGGCGACGTACGCCGACAGGTCCGGGAACGTCGCCGGCCTCGTCGGGATCGTCCTCGACATCACCGAGCAGCGGAATGCCGAGGAAAGACTCCGTCATTCTGAAGAGAAGTTCAGGATGCTCTTCGAGACGATGAACCAGGGAGTGGTCTACCAGGACGCGGAGGGGGGGATCATCGACGCCAACCCGGCCGCCGAGGCGATCCTCGGCCTGGCCCGCGCTCGCCTCCTCGGAAAGACTCTGACCGACCCATGCTGGGACGCCGCCTGCGAAGATGGAGAGGAGCACCCAGCCGAGGCCGCCCTTCAGTCAGGGATAAAAAGCAGGAAACTGGTCGGGATCAGAGATCCGATCTCTGACGAAGAAAAGTGGGTGATGACCTCGACCATCCCGCAGGGGGGCAACAAGGTGGCACAGCCGTACCACCAGTTCACCACCCTCGTCGACCTGACCACCGAGATCCAGGCCGAGCGGGCACTTCAGCATTCGGAAGCCGAGAAGGCGCTGATCCTGAACTCAGTGGACGAAGTGATGATCTACCTGGACTCCGACTATCGGATCATCTGGATCAATGACGCCACTTCCATACTCCTCGGGATAAAAAAGGAAGAAATCATCGGCAGGCGCTGTTATGAAGTCATCTGGGGGGGCAGCGAACAGTGCCCGTGGTGCCGGATCCCCCGCGTCGTCGAGAGCGGGAAGGCCGTCTCCGACGATGTGACCCTTGGAGACAGCCGGATCTTTCATATGACCACCTATCCGGTCCGAGACGAGATGGGTGCCATGGTTGGGTACATCGAGAAAGGGATCGACGTCACCGAGATCACCAGGACACGCCAGGCCCTGGAGGAGGCGAACCGAAAACTCGCGCTCCTCTCGGGCATCACTCGCCACGACATCCTCAACCTGGTCATGGCCCTGACGTTCTATAACGGAGAGGTTGAGAAAGGCCTTCCAAAAGACTCAGAACTGGCCCCACTGGTCGGGAAGATCAAGGAGACGACACGATGGATCGAGGAGCAGATCTCGTTTACCAGAGACTATGAGGATCTGGGAGTCCATGGTGCCGAGTGGCTGCGGGTCTCAGACCTCCTGCAGCGGGCGGCAACGGTCATCCCCGGAGAGATCGCCTACACCGAATCTGTCGGCGACCTGGAGGTCTTTGCCGACCCTCTCCTTGAAAAGGTCTTTTACAACCTCTTTGAGAACGCGGCCAGCCACGGAGGAAGGGTCACCGAGGTTTCGGTCTCCTTTGTGCCCGGCGACCCCACGGGGACGATCGCGATCGAGGACGATGGTGTCGGTGTGCCGACATCAGAAAAAGAGCGGATCTTTCAGAAGGGTGTCGGGAGAAAGACCGGGCTTGGTCTCTTCCTCTCAAAGGAGGTGCTGGAGATATCGGGGATCGAGATCAGGGAGACCGGCGGGGAGGGTGAGGGGGCGCGCTTCGAGATCCTGGTGCCAGTCGGTGCGTATCGCTCAGGTCAGGCGTGAGAGAGAACGCCGCATAATATTCTAATATCAGGACGCTGGGTATGCCTGATCATAGGGGATCTCGGGCGCGGCGGACCCCGGGGTTCCGGCATAGGGGGGACGAAGAGATGATGCGAAGACCGGCTGCCAGACGGACGGCCAGGCGGACCTCACGCAGGGTGACGCGTCGGCAGTTCAGGAGGACGGCCCTTGCCGGTGGGATGGTGGCGCTTGCCGTTGGCGGGACGGCAGCCGCTTTCAAGGTGCGCCAGCAGGACGTCGACCGGATCGAGGTGTACACAGGAAATAAGATCGATGAACTCTCAGAAGATGAGTTCAACCTGGCCATGGACGACCTGGGCATCAAGGAACAGGAGTTGACCGAGCAGGACATCAGGACGATCGAGAAGGCACCGCCGGAATCTTATCTCGACGAACTCGAACGGCTTGCAGCCCTGAAGGAGAAGGGTGTCATCACCGCAGAGGAGTTTGAGACGAAGAAGAAGGAACTCCTGGGTTTGTGAGGAGCCTCTCTTCAGCCCGGATTGATGACATTCAACCCGCTGCGTTCGGAGGCGGGGCAATGGATCGAAGAATATCGTCGACCTATGATAGGTCCGGCCGGAGAGTCGCACCGACCTTCCCGGCTTCGGGATCTATTTTGAATAATCTCATGCCAGAAAAACGGGATGAAGGGAGTACATATCTCTTTGTAACTCTCCGACATCCCGATCCTGCAAGACACACCGCGGCTCCTTAGACCATTTCCTCGACCGGGGTCTCTTCAACAATGGTCTCTTCAACCACTTCTTCCTCGACCGGGGTCTCTTCTTCGACTACCTCTTCTTCAACCACTTCCTCTTCAACCATCATCCCTTCAGGCAGCAGCACGCCGTCGATGACATGGATGACACCGTTCTCCGCCTCGACATCGGGCATGATCACCGTGACATTGTCGACCATCAACCCTCCCTCAGCGTCGAGGGTGAGGGTGAGGTTCTCGCCGGCGAGTGTCTGCACGGTCATGTTCTCCTCAGCCATGGCGATGAGGTCGGTCGAGTTGTATTCTCCCAGCACAATATGGTTTGCCAGAACGTAAACGAGTTCTGCGGACACATTTTCAGTGGACTCGTTTTCGACAGGTTCGGTTTCAACCGTCTCATTCTCGACCGATTCGTTTTCGACGGACGCGTTTTCGGCCATATCAAGCTCAAGGGCTTCGAAGGCCTCGTCAGATGGAGCGAAGACAGTGTACGGGCCGCCAAGGGCGAGGAGTTGCTCCATGCCCGAGACCTCGACCACCATTGTCATGATGCTCAGGTTTTCATCTGCTGCGATCATCGCATCCAGGCCGTCCATCCCGTCGGTGACGTTATCCATCTCTTCTTCTACTATCACTTCCTCGGTGACGTTGTCCATCTCTTCGTCTATTACTACGTCCTCAGTGACATCGTCCATCTCTTCGTCCATTTCATCGGTGACATTTCCCATCTCTCCTCCCACTTCATCACCATTCTCCTCCGATGAAGCGAGCGGGACGATGCAGAGGCCGATGAATATGGCGCAGATCAGGAAAGTCCTGAACATCTCCATTCCTTTCACACGAACACCTCTCTTGTATTTACGGGGGAAGTCGTACGGACAGGGATGAGCAGGTAAATGGGCTGGTTCGATGAAATCTACGGTCTTCGCTGGTGCAGCGTGGTCCTCGTAATGCAGTCGTCTTCAGGATAATGCGTCCCCCGCATCCCTTGAGAAACTCAGTTATTTTATTTGAATATATCTGTAAGAACCGCGCAGAGGCGATCAAGTGCGATATGGGGACCATATATTTCCTTTTTTTAGAACTGATAGTATCGTAAGCCGCCGTCTCCCTCTTACCCGATGTATCACTCTCATCTGTCTCGCGTCCAGCCTGGCTTCGAGACCGCGGATCCCTTCTATGGTCATCGTTCATCCATTTTCTGAGATTTTCATCACCAGGTCTGCAGGCTTTGCGGCCAGATGGAAAAAGAGAGTTCCCTCACCGACATATGACGGAGCTTCTTGATCTGACACCCCGGCCCCCTCGCACTCCTCAGTCTATCATGTCCACATGGAGGGAGGTGCGGGAGCCCTGATCTCTGGTTTTATCCGGGTCTCCGACTAACACATACGGCAGACTATGACTCAGATCGGCGTCATCGGCACGGGCAGCATGGGCAGCATGCTTGTCAGGGCCTTCATCAAAAGCGGGGCGGCGGCCCCGGAGGAGGTCATCGCATACAACCGGAGCACCAAGCGGGCGGCCGCTCTCTCGCAGGAGACCGGGATACGTCTCGGCACCTGCCGGGAGGTTGCGGCCGGGGCAGGGATCGTCTTCCTCTGCGTCAGACCCCACGAAGTGGAAGGCGTGCTCAGAGAACTCGGGGACACCCTCTCCCCCCGCACCCTGCTCGTCTCCATCGCCGCCGAGGTGCCGCTGGCCGACCTCCAGGCATGGACCGGCGCACGGGTGGTGCGGGTGATCCCGACGCTCACCTCTGAAATACTGAAGGGGGCCTCCCTCGTCGTCTTCGGAGAGCGAGCGACTTCGACGGACCGCGACCTGGTCCGCACCCTCATGGACGCGATCGGCCGGGCCGTCGAGGTGGAGGAAGAGGCGTTCGAACTCCTCACGCTCCTCACCAGTTGCGGCCCGGCGTTTATCGCCGCCACGATGAAAGAGTTTGCCGCGGCGGCGGTGCGGCGGGGCGGAGTCTCCCCGGCATGTGCCGACCTCCTGGTCACCGAGACCCTCGCCGGGACGGCCGGGTTGCTCGAAGAAGAAGGGAGCAGTTTTGACGAAGTCATATCACGGGTCGCCACCGAAGGCGGGATCACGGCGAAGGGCGTGGCGGTGATCCGCAAGGAAGGGCCAGGCGTCTTTGACGCGGTGGTCGCGGCGGCGCTTGGAGAGGACGAGTGACACCAAGAACCCGAAGGACAGTCCCGGCCCCGGGCAATATCCGGCCATATCGGCCTCCTTTTTGAGAATGAGGCCCCATATTTGAACTCACTTCGGCCTCAAATCCCGAAAGTCCAGATAATCGGTTTTTCAAGAATCGAAGAGGATATCGTGAAGTCACCCCGCCTTCTGAGGGGCTGTATGGAGGGGGAGGTAGTTTCACCCCCTGCCCTCCCGGTACGCCCACTGTCGGGACAGGAGATCGGCCGGAAATCGGCTCGATTATTTAAAGGCATTTGGGGCGCATCCTCGATATAGAAACAGATTGAGGGACCATAAAAGCCCGGAAGTCCCTTTCCAGGTGCCTTCTCTCCCATCTCATCACCCACCCGCACTTCCCGGGACAATGACGGCCTGAGGGCAGACAATGCATCGAACCGCGGACCGTTTTCATCGCCCTGAAAGATCTCCGTCACCCGGTCCCTTCCCGCAGCCATACCCACGCCGCGTCCCGCTCGCTCTCAGGAAAGTACCGTCCCTCATGGGCATAGAGCGGCACGGCAAGTCTTGCAATCCACTTCTCCCACGCCGCATCGCCGACGATTGCCAGACGTTCGACCGACCGGCCGTACTTGATCCCGAACTCGAAGTCCTCCCAGAGCGCCGCAAGTTCCACACCCTGGAACTCCTCCATATCGCAGAGCATCCTGATCGCCCCATACTCCCCGATGACCCCCCCGGCATCCGCGAAGATGCGGTCGTAATCGGCGGCGGTCAGTCTCCCGCTCACACGATAGCCCAC